>NZ_JBVVQZ010000029.1:0-74104 GCF_055811635.1 Mesorhizobium sp. WSM4806
CCCCCCCCCCCCACGACAGGGGGAAAACTGTAACCCATGTATCCGGTTCAAAGTGTTACCCATCTATCAACTGGACATCTCTTCGCCGGTTTCGCCAATCACCAGCGTTGCAGAATATTCACCTAGGTCGCCGCCAGCCACTTCTCCCCGTCACCATACGGGGAGAAGTGCCCGGCAGGGCGATGAGGGGCGGCGCCGACTTCGATAATTCGTCGCCTCTAATGCGAACGCGCTATGTCCCGCCCCGCTACTCGGCCGGGACCGGGCTGAGGCCGGGATCGCCCATCGCGTGCGGCCTGGTTTCCTTGCGTGCCGACGCCCGGGCGAGCACGCTTTGCCGGTTGACCGATTTGCGCTCGGCATCGATGCGTTGGATCAGGATTTCCGCGCGTTCGATCGACCCGAGCAGGGCCAGGATCGTGCCGCGTTCGGCGGCGCCTGCATTGGGTCCGAGCGCCAGCGTGCGGGCACGCAGTTCCTCGACCTCCGGCAGATTGACATGTCCGGCCGGCACCTTCGGGTCGGAGATGCCGTAAGTCGGCAAGATCTGTCGCAGCGAGGCATCGAGCTTGCTCAGCCCGACGTCGACGATGGCCTGCGCCGGACCGCTGAACTTCTCGCGCCTGACGCGGCGCGCCACCTGATGCATCGATTCCGTCAGGGCGGCGGTGAAGTCGGCTTCCTCGATCAGGCTGGCGATCAGGTCGAGCTGGTCGTAGGGCAGGTCTTCCTTCATCAATTCGGCGGTGTAGGCGCGGATGTCGCGGCTGAGGATATCGGTTGCGAGGTAGTGCTCGCCCGGATCCGACGGCGCCTTCTTCGACGAGCGGGCGATGTCGAGGAACATGGCGCCGGCTTGCAGATGGCGGGCCGTCTCCTGCTGGACAGCGGGAACGGCCTTGGCGAAATCGCCGGCCAGCTTGCGGTCGAGGAATCGCGGCGTCGAGAAATCTTCCGTGTCCTCGGCATCGGTGTGACCGACACGCGACAGGGCTCGAACACCCCGATGAACGGAAACAGCAACAACGTGTTGAAGACGTTGAAGAAGGTCGAGTAGAGGCCGACCGCGACCGGCACCAGGGGAAAGGCCTCCTTGCCGTCGACGATCACCGGAATGGCGGGATCGCCGCCGAAGAACTGCATGGCCCATTCCAGGAACTGCATGGAGACGAAGAACAGCGGGATGGTGATGCACACGCCGATGATGTTGAAGGAGATGTGGGCGTAAGCGGTGCGCTTGGCGTTTTTCGAAAGATTGAGCGAAGCCATCCACGAGGTGATCGTGGTGCCGAGATCGGCGCCGAGCGAGAAGGCGACGGCCGTCGTCCAGTCGAGAATGCCGGCGGCGCCAAGGCCCATGACAATGCCGATCGTCGCCGAGGACGAATGGATCATGGCGGTCACGCCGGCGGCGATGAACACGCATTTGAGCAGGTTGAGATAGGAGTCGGCCGTCAGTGTTTGAAGCAGTGCCATGACTTCGGGCAGATTGCGCAGCGGGCGCAGGCCGCCGGTCATCAGGTTGAGGCCATAAAAGATCAGCGCGAAGCCCATGCCGGCAAGCGCTATGTTCTTGACCTTCTCGCTTTTGGCAAAGCAGTAGATCAGCGAGAACACGCCGGCCAGGATCAGCCCGAGCGGACCGAGCGGCAGGGCGATGAGCCCGTTGCCGAGCGTGGTGCCGATATTGGCGCCCATGATCACGCTGACCGCCGGTCGAAGCGCGATGACGCCGGCATTGACCAGGCCGACGACCATGACGCTCATCGCCGTCGACGACTGGATGACGCCGGTGATCAGCGTTCCCGCCAGCACGCCCTTGATCGGCGTTCCGGCGGCCTTGGCGAGAAAGGCCCGCATCCGGTTGACCGACAGCGCCTGGATGCCGTTGGCCATGAAGTCGAGGCCGAGCATAAAAATGCCCAACCCGCCGATCACCGGCACGAGGATGTCCTTGAAGATATCGATGTCCATGTCACGCAGTCCCCAACAAGCCGCCATCACGGCGCGATATGAATTTCAGTTCAGGCGCTGCGCGAAGCAGCGGCCTGGCTCTTCCGCTCAGTTTCCGACCGGCTCCAGCCTTGCCCAGTATTGCTCGATCCGGGCGACGAGCGCCTTCGGCAGCGGCACGTAGCCGAGCGCGGCGGCGTCATCAGCGCGGTGGGCGAAGGCGAGCCGGAAAAGGTCGTGCACGCGGCGATAGCGATGTTCCGAACGGCCCGAGACCTGAACGACCGCGAACACCGCCGTGCTGATCGGATAGGCGGCATCGCCGTCTCGATCGGTCAGCGAGGCGAAGAAGTCGGTCGTTTGCGCCCAGTCGATGGATGTCGCGGCAGCTTGCACGCCCTGCGGCTCCGGCTTGACGAACTTGCCGGCTCTGTTCTGGATCAGCGCGTAGGCAAGGCTGGCGCGCTGGGCCTGGCCGGATTCGGCATAGGCGATCGCGCCCTTCGTGTCGTGCACGGCTTGGATGAGGTTCTGTGTGCCTTCCGCGTCAGTGCCGAGGCCACGAGATCAGTGTATTTGCGCCGTATTTGGCCTTCATTCATCGCTGACCGCCGACAGATACTGCGTGAAGACAAAGGTCGAGCCGGAGCCATCCTTGCGGTGAACGACGCTGATCCTGAGATCGGGCAGCGTCACATCCGGATTCACCGCCTTGATCGCGGGATCGGACCATGACTGGATCTTGCCCAGATAGATGTCGGCCGGCAGCGGCCCGGTCAGGCGAAGGCTTCCCGGGCCGATGCCGTCGAGATTGACGACGACGGCGATGGCGCCCATCACGATCGGAAACTGCTGTCGGCCGGCCTTCTTGAGTTCGGCGCCATTGATCGGCGCATCCGTCACGGCAAAGTCGATATCCGGCTGATCGAGACGCAGGACGCCGGCGAGCGAGCCGACGATTTCATAGTCCACCTTCCAATCGGGCGAGACATAGTCGCCGCCGTCGGCGCGGGCGTTCTCGTAGGCCGTTGCCTATTTGCCGATGATCGGGGCGGCCAGTGTCGATCCGGCGCCGCGGATAGGCTCGGCCTGTGCAGCGGCCCCGATCATCAAGGCAACAGCCAGCGTGATGGCGCCGCTTATCTTCGCCGATTTGCGCCGTAGTGACGCAAAGCTTGCTGGAAACATCATGGCGATCCCCGACGCGCGAACAAATAGCTAGTTTTCAGTCTTGGCAGATATCAACAGTCATCCGCCCGGCGAACGAACGCCGGCAGAGAAACAACCCGCTCACCGTATGAACCTTGGTTAACGATTGGATGACAAAGATCTTTGCGGGTGAGATTTTTATTTTTCCGCGATTGCCGCGGTTGCCTGAAGAATTGTTCGGCAGCCAATCGCTTCAGCTTTGCGCTGCCCCTCACCTGCCTGCCGGCACCCTCTCCCCGTATAGTGACGGGGAGAGGGGCGCTCTCATCGATGGTTTCGCCAATCACCAGCGTTGCAGAATTCCGCCACGGTGCGACCAGTCCCTTCTCCCCGTCACACGGGGAGAAGTGCCCGGCAGGGCGATGAGGGGCGGCGCCGACTCCGACAACAGATCCCCTTGGCACGAAGTTGCTGGTCGCCTCCACGCAGGGACAGCCCTATTTCGCGTCGTGGAAGATAATGCCCACCGTATGGCGCAGGCCGGAGCGAATCCGGCTGACGCCGTGCCTGAGATTGACGCGGTAGCTGCCTTTGCTGCCCTGGACCGGACGATTGTGGACCGCGAAGGCGACTGCGTCGCCCTGGCGCAGCGGCACCACCTCGGCGCGGCTCTGCATGCGCGGGCGCTGTTCGGTCAGCACGAACTCGCCGCCGGTGAAATCCTTATCCGGTTCGGACAGCAGGATTGCCACCTGCAGCGGGAACGCAAGCTCGCCGTAGAGATCCTGATGCAGGCAGTTGAAGTCGCCGGGACCATATTGCAGCAGGAGCGGCGTCGGCCGCGTCTGGCCCTGCTCGTGGCATTGCTTGAGGAACGCGGCGTGTTCGTCCGGGTAGCGCTGCGCGACGCGTTCGTTCCAGTCGTTGGCGACGGCGGCAAGGCGCGGATAGAGCGCGGTGCGCAAGCCGCCGATCAGCTCGGGCAAGGGATAGCGGAAATAGCGGTACTCGCCCTTGCCGAAGCCGTGCCGCGCCATGTGGACATGGCTGCGGAAATGGCTTTCGTCGGGATACAGCCCGGCGATCTCCCGGCATTCTTCTGGTGTCAGCAGCTTTTCCATCACCGCGCAGCCATAGAAGCTCATCTCCTCGGCCAGTGCCTGCCAGTCATATCCGGCGACGCGCGCTTCCGCCGATCGGACCGCTGCTGCTGGAACCGTGTGCATGGTCATAGCTCTGCTCCTCTGGCTTCATCGGCTTCTGCCATCAGATGGGTGAAGCAGCGCACACAAACCACCCGTTTCCTGCCAACCGGTTTAGGCACAACGCAAGGTTGCCATGGATCAGCTTCACCGCCGCGACGCAGCATGGATTTTGGCAAAATCGAGCCCATATCCCTGATAGGGAGCTTTGAGCGTGAAACTCGCGCGTGTAGCCCTGATTGCCGCGGCTTTTGTAGCCGCTGTGGCTGTTTGTTCTTCTTCCGCAGCAACAGGAGAAGCAAACGGCCAGGGGAGGACTGCGCTGCGCATCGAGATAGACGGCGCCATCGGTCCGGCGAGCGCCATGCAGTTCGAGGAAGCGCTGGCGGTGGCCGCAGAACGGAACGCCGAGGTTTTCATCCTGCAGATGAACACGCCGGGCGGGTTGGTCACCAGCATGCGTGAGATCATCGCCGACATCCTCGCCTCCCCGGTTCCCGTCATCGGCTATGTCGCGCCCGCCGGCGGGCATGCGGCGAGCGCCGGAACCTACATCCTCTACGCAACCCATGTGGCGGCGATGGCGCCCGGCACCAATCTGGGCGCGGCAACGCCCATCGAGATGGGCGGGCCGATGCCATCCTTTCCCGGCGACGACAAGAACAATGGCCCGGAAGCCGGCAAGGACCCGAAGAATCCACCGGCGGGCAATGCGATGATCGCCAAGGCCACGAACGACGCGGTTGCCTTGATCCGCAGCCTGGCCGAACTGCGCGGGCGCAATGCCGATTGGGGTGAAAAGGCGGTGCGCGAGGCGGCCAGCCTGTCGGCCAGCGCCGCACTGCAGGAAAATGTGATCGACTTTGTCGCCCGCGACACGACCGAACTGCTTCAGCTGGCCGACGGCCGGACGGTCGAGATCGCCGGCAGGAAAAAGGTGCTGGCGACCAAAAGGCTGCCGGTTGAAACGCTCGAGCCTGGCTGGCTCATCCGGCTTCTCGCCGTCATCACCGACCCGAACATCGCCGTCATCCTGATGCTGATCGGCGTTTATGGCCTCGTCTTCGAGTTCACCAGCCCGGGCGCGGTCGCGCCAGGCGTGATCGGCACGATCTGCCTGCTGCTCGGGCTCTATGCGCTCAATCTCCTGCCGATCAGCTATGCCGGCCTTGCCCTGATGCTGCTTGGCATCATCTTCCTCGTCGTCGAGGTCTTTAATCCCACAGTGGTGCTTGGGCTGGGAGGCGTGGCTGCGTTTCTGCTGGGCGCTGCCATGCTGCTCAGGATCGAAGGTCCCGGCTTCGAGATGTCGTGGGCCGTCATCGGCACCGCCGCCATCCTGACGCTCGGCCTGGCGCTGCTGACCGGCAGCTATCTGTGGGCGGCCCGCAAGAACGTTCCGCGTGTTGGCGCCCAGGCCATGCAAGGGCTGCCGGCCAAGGTCCTCGACTGGCAGGGCAGCGAGGGACACGTGCTGGCCCGGGGTGAGCGCTGGCGGGCGAAAGCCGACGAACCCATTGCGGTGGGCGACAGCGTCGAGGTGGCTGATGTCAGGGGTCTCGTGCTGACGATACGGCGCCGCAATGTGCGAAGCGATGGAGCAAGGCAATGATGCTCGGATATGTGGCCTATCTGGTGGCAGCGCTCGTCGTGGTCATGTTCCTGTCCGCGGCCATTCGCATCCTGAGGGAATATCAGCGCGGCGTGGTCTTCACGCTCGGCCGCTTCACCGGGGTCAAGGGGCCCGGCCTGATCATCCTCATCCCCTTCGTGCAGCAGATGGTGAAGGTCGACCTGAGGGTGGTGGTCCAGGACGTGCCGCCGCAGGACGTGATCTCGCGCGACAACGTCTCGGTGAAGGTCAACGCAGTGCTGTATTTTCGTATCGTCGACGCCGAGCGGGCGGTGATCCAGGTCGAGGACTTCATGACCGCCACCAACCAGCTGGCACAGACCACGTTGCGCTCGGTGCTCGGCAAGCATGAACTCGATGAAATGCTGGCCGAACGCGACAAGCTCAACAGCGATATCCAGGAGATCCTCGATCAGCGGACCGATGCCTGGGGCATCAAGGTCTCCGATGTCGAGATCAAGCATGTCGACCTCAACGAGAACATGGTCCGCGCCATCGCCAAGCAGGCCGAGGCCGAACGGCTGCGGCGTGCGAAAGTGATCAATGCCGACGGCGAACAGCAGGCGGCGGCAAAACTCGTCGAGGCCGGCAAGATGCTGTCCGAGACCCCGCAGGCCATGCAGCTGCGCTATTTCGAGGCGCTCCATGACATCGCCGGTGAACGCTCGTCGACGGTGGTGTTTCCGGTGCCGATGGATTTGCTCGGCCATTTCATCAGGCCGACCGGCGAGAAGACGTGAGCTCGAAGGCCGGCGATCCTTCAACCCCCTCTGCCCTGGCAGGCATCTCGCCCCACAACAATGGACCACTTCGTGGGGGCGAGGAACCCAAGCTGGAATGAGGCCGCGATCCTTCATGCCGGCCATCTCCGCCACGAGCGGGGAGATCGGCAGGTCGCCGCTGCGCGCCAATCAACCGTTCGTTGGCCGAACAGGGCTAACGGAAAAATCAGACATTCATGGCAATGTTGAACCCGCCTGCCCGAATGAAAGTCAGGCGACGGCTGGGTGCTGGCCCATCGAGAAGAAAAGGATTGCGCATGTCATCCTTGCTCAACACCGGACTATCATCGCTCAAGCGCAGTCTGATCATGCTGGCAGTCCTGGCCTTTTGCATCTTGCCGGCCGGGGCGTTGGAGCCCGTTGATCTCCCGGAATCGCCAGACACTGTGGCCTTCAATGTTCAGAACAACGGCAAGTCGGTCCCAGTCACGTTGCGACAGCTGGAAAAGCTCGGTCTCTACCGGGTCACCACCGCAAGTCCATTTGAAAAAGGGCAGCTGACATTTGAAGGCGTCCTGTTCCGCGACGTGCTCAAGCTCGTTCGATTGGAAGGCGAGGATTCCGTTGTTCTGCGGGCGGTGGACGAATATGTGCAGATAATTCCGCGCCAGGATTGGACGGAAGGTCCTCTCCTGCTTGCCACCCGCCAGAATGGAAAATTGCTGACCCGGCGCACGCAAGGTCCGACCCGGCTGGTCTATCCGCTCAACGACCACCCGGCCTTCGACACGCCAGTCCACAAACCACGGTGGGTCTGGCTGATCAAGACGCTCGAGCCTGGCGGCTGATCGAGCTCCGGCGTGGCTCGAATGGCACGCTTTAAAGGCTGGCGCGTTCCCGTCACCTACGGGACCGCCATCGCGGCTGCAGCAGCCAGCTCTGCGGTCCTGATCACCGTACTGTTTCTCAGCCTCAGCAAGATCGAATATTCGCTGCCGCGGTTCGGCTTTTTCGCCATCCGCGAGTTCCATATTGCAATACGCGATGTAACTCACCTCAAGGACATGACATCGCTCGCCAAGGCCGCCCCCGGCTCTGCAGACAGCCTTGAGCAGTTATCAGCGGCGAACGACCTGGTCTACATCCGCTTCAAGCGGATCGACGGCACCGGGACGGCAAGCGAGATTCCCGCCTACGCAAGTATCGTTCCGCGTATCGTTGACGCGGTGACACGGCTTGATGCCATGATTGCGGCCGGGCTGCCTCTCGACGAAAAGATTTTGAAGGAAATGGGGTTGGAGCTCGAGCATCTCGTAGCGAGGATGAACGACGAATATTACAAATATGGAGATGAGATCAACGTGGATCTCTATTCGGCGGAAAAAAGCCTGAAGAGATTCAACTACCAGATTGCATTCGCTCTGGCGGTCTTGTCGCTGCTGGCGATCGGAACTGCCGTATTGCTTATCGGCCGTCGGGAAACGATAAGGAAACTGGAGTTTCTGGCCTGGCGCGACGCGACGACGGAACTGAAGAACCGTGCCTGGATGTCAGCCAACAGGGACGTGATGCTGGACCGGGCAAGGCTGGCCGGCAAGCAACTCCGGCTTTTCCTGATAGATTTGGATCATTTCAAGAGCGTGAACGATACGTTCGGTCATCACATCGGTGATCTCTTGCTGAAAGCCGTCGCCGAAATCCTGCAATCGGTCGAACGGCCCGACGAAGTTGTCGCCATCCGTTTGGGCGGTGACGAGTTCGCCGTCATGGCGATCGGGGACCGGCACGCGGCAGCCGATGCTCTCGGAAATCGGCTTCGCGAGCAATTGAACCGGTTTGCCGAACTCGCGGGCCACCACGTGCGGATGGGAGCCAGTATCGGCATGGCGTGTTTCCCCGAACATGGTTCGGATATTTCCACCCTGTTGCGCAACGCGGACAGCGCTCTTTATGTCGCCAAAGCCGAAGGACGCTCTGGCTTCGTGACGTTCTCGCCTGCAATCCTCAATCAGTTCGATATGCAGCTCGGCCAAGAAGCTGGGATTAAGCGTGCGCTTAACTGCGACGAGTTCTTTCTGGTTTGGCAACCGCAGTTCGAGCTGGCAACCGGCCGCATGATCGGCGCCGAGGCGCTGGTGCGCTGGCGCGATCCCGCTTCGGGCGCGATTCGTCTGCCGATGTCATTCATTCCAATTGCCGAACGAAGCGACCTGATACTGGAAGTCGACAAGGTCGTGCTGAGCAAGGCTTGCCTGCAGGCAGCTCGATGGGCGCCTGTTTCTGCCGATGATTTCGTTTGCTCGGTCAATCTGTCGGGCAAAAGCCTTCAGAACGATGCGTACTTTGCCCACCTTGTTCTGGTGCTGCAACAAACAGGACTGCCGCCGTCGCGCCTCCAACTGGAAATAACGGAAGGGGTGCTTATCCAGAACAGCCGAAACGCCTTGAACATGCTGACGGAAATTCGAAATATCGGCGTCGGTCTGGCACTCGACGATTTTGGCTCCGGCTATTCAAGTTTCGGCTACCTTGCCGACTTCAACCTCGATCGGCTGAAGATCGACCGATCGTTCTTGAGCGGTCTGGAAGCGTCGAAGAAAAAACAGAACGTCGTTCGAGGCATTATAGCGCTGGCCAATTCGCTCGGCTTGACCGTTCTGGCAGAGGGGGTGGAAAACGAAGCGCAGCTCGATTTCCTGATCGCCGAGCATTGTCACAGCGCTCAGGGATTTTTCCTGTCACAGCCGATCGAAGAAAATCTGCTGACGAACCACCTGGCCGCGAGGCAAGGCAGGATGAGAGATACGGACAAGTTCAGGCTGGGTATTTCTGCGTAAGGGTCGCTGCCGACCCAACCCAGAATGGTTCGAGCTTTTTCGCGGAACGGGGTGGTAGCGTTCGGGTCTGGGCCGTAGCATTCTTCGGCTGAGGTAACGGCATGGATCCCAGGGTCTGCGCCGCGCCGCTTCGCTCCTTGCTTCGCCTAGGATGACGAAGTGGAGGGGTGTTTCGGCCAATCTCCAACGTTTGCGATCTGCCAGTGAGATTTGCCACCGACGGTTCGCAGCCGATGGCAGACTTGCGGCTCGAAGGACATGAGAAGGTAGGCCGCAGCGACTGACGAGATCGACGTGCGCAACGAAATGTCGAACGAGCAACACCGCCCTGAAGTGCGTCAGCTGCGAAGTCCTATGCGAACAGGCCGACTGCTCGATCGTAAAAATGGTCGAGGGCGC
Source organism: Mesorhizobium sp. WSM4806 (assembly GCF_055811635.1). Classification (NCBI taxonomy): domain Bacteria; kingdom Pseudomonadati; phylum Pseudomonadota; class Alphaproteobacteria; order Hyphomicrobiales; family Phyllobacteriaceae; genus Mesorhizobium; species Mesorhizobium sp. WSM4806. The sequence continues at coordinate 9,896 of NZ_JBVVQZ010000029.1, forward strand.
AGCGCCTGGCGGCAATCCGGGCGGCTTCAAGCAATTCCTCGCGGCCCGAGGCGCCGTCCTTGTAGGTTGCGATGACCACACGCGCGATCCTTTCGGCGTCCTCGTTGTCGAGCTCCGCTTCGCCGGACCGCAAAGTTTCCCGCACCACACCCCTCAAAAGATCCAGTTCAATGGTTGAAAAGACGCCCATATAGGGCGCGGATTTGCACTCCACGGCCATCTGAATTCCTCCCACTGTCACGATATCAAACACGCGGCAGATTACAACTAAAGTATTAGGCGAGCGCACGCTTTTGGGGGCGCCCGTAGGCGTTGAAACGGAATGGGATTAGTCTGCGCGGTCTCGGGCTTCAGGACGCGGCAAAAGAATGGATTTCAGTTCAGGGCAAGGCTATTTCCTCATCGGCGGCCTCATCCTGGTCGGTGCCGGGCTGCTGATCCTTTCGCTGATCGTCAATGCTCGTGTGGCGCACAGCGTGCGCCACGACATGCGCCATCGTGAAAAGCTGCTGGAGTATTATCGCAACATCTTTTCCCAACTCGGCGTGATCCTGATCGGAATTGGCGTTTCCCTGTTCATCTTCTTTTTTCAGCAGAATTATCAGGAGCAGCGCAAACGCGAAACCGAGCTCCAGCTGGTTCTCGCCAAACTGGCCGCGCGCATTGCTCGCGGGGCGGCCGTCGTCGAATACCTCAGCGAATTCGATGCGCTGCTGGATGATGGCGGACCCTATATCAGTCCGGAACTCGGTGGAACCAACGCCGCGATCAGCGCGCACGGGGCGGAAGTCGGCAAGCAGGTCGCCGAGATCCTTTTGGTTGAGCGCGATGTTGAGGTTCAAGGGTTCGAGATCCTGAACCTATCGCGCGACTTCGAGGCATCGTTCGTCGTCAACGAGCTCGATCCCGCGCTGTGGTTCAACATCGTCCGGGATGAGAGCGAGATCAAATATGCCACCACTCAGCTCGCCCTCGACTACAAGGACCTGCAGGATGCGATCGGCGGAGACTCGATCGCGGTTGCGATCGCAAATCCTGAAAAACAGGCAAAAATCAAGCAGGAGGTGCTCGACATCTTTTATGATGCCGACCTCTTGCGCCAGCGCAGCCGAAGACTTCTCGGCCGTGCGTGCTGGCTTTTCAGCAAGGGGCGCAGCTTCGTCAAGCTTGGACCGGTCGACGAGATCGAGGCCGAAGCCAGGTCGCACCAGGAATGGATCGATCGGTCGAAACGTTTCCTGACGCAGTTGAAGTCGGGAAGCGGCGATTGTTTCAAATTGCTCCAGTTCAACCCGGCGCCCTGAACGCGGACGCGCCTGGCCTAATCGCTGCTCATGCAGAACCGGATGACCATTCCAATCCAAGGCTCTATAACAGGCCGACAGAATTGCGATGATCAAGGGGAGACGATGCGCTACATACGTCCGCTTTCAATGGAAGATGCCGTTGGCCAGTTGGCCGGCTCGCCCGGCACCGCCGCCATTCTCGCCGGAGGCAGCGACCTCCTGGTGAGAATGAAAGGCGGCTTTATCGAGCCCGACCTTATCGTCGACATCAAGTCGATCGACGGACTGGGCGAGATCGGGGAAACGGCGGAGGGCTTCAGCATCGGTGCCGCGGTCCCCTGCGCCCTGATGGGAGAGAGCGCGGCCTTGAACAGGGAATGGCCGGGCGTCGTCGAAGCGGCCAAGCTGATCGGCTCCAAACAGGTGCAGGGACGCTGCACGATCGTCGGCAATCTTTGCAACGCCTCGCCGGCCGCCGACAGCGTGCCGGCGCTGGTGGCCGCCGGCGCCAGGGCATCGATTGTCGGGCCAGGAGGCAGGCGCACGGTCGCGGTGGAGGCAGTCCCCACCGGGCCTGGCAAGACGTCGCTCGCCAAGGGAGAAATCATCGAGGCGATCCTGCTCGACAGGCGGGCGCCGCGCTCCGGCGATGCCTATCTGCGTTTCATTCCACGCACGGAGATGGATATCGCCGTGGTCAGCGCCGGGGTGAACCTGACGCTCCATGAGCAAGGCGTCGTCAAATCGGCCCGCGTGGCGCTGGGCGCAGCGGCACCGACGGTGCTGCTGGTGGAAGAGGCGGCCGAGGCCCTCATCGGCAGGAAGCTGGACGAAGCAGCACTTGAGCGGCTCGCCAAGGTCTGCTCGGGGGCCTGCCGCCCCATCGACGACAAGCGGGGCACCGTCGAGTTCAGAAGAAAAGTTGCGGGTGTGCTGGCCAGGCGGGCCGCCACGACCGCCTATGCGCGTGCAGGAGGCAAGTGATGGCTGGTGTAGCAGTTTCAACGACAATCAACGGCGACAATGTCGAGTACCTTTGCCAGCCGGACGAGACGCTGCTCGACGTGCTGCGCGACCGCCTCGGGCTGACCGGCGCCAAGGAAGGCTGCGGCACCGGCGACTGCGGCGCCTGCAGCATCATCCTCGACGACCGGCTGGTATGCTCGTGCCTGGTGCTTGGCGCGGAGACCGAGGGCCGGCGCGTCGAAACCATCGAGGGCATGGCGCACGGCGACAGGCTGCATCCGCTGCAGCAGAAGTTCCTCGAACACGCAGCGCTGCAATGCGGCGTCTGCACGCCGGGCTTCCTGATCGCGGCGAAAGACCTGCTGGCCAAGAACCCCGACCCGACCGAGGAGGAAATCCGCTTCGGCCTCGCCGGGAACCTCTGCCGCTGCACCGGCTATGACAAGATCGTGCGCGCCGTTCAGGACGCCGCAAGCGTGATCAAGGGAGCCTGACGATGAACTTCGATCCGCGCTATTCCGGACGCAATTTCGCCTCCGTCGGCACGCGTCCCATCCGCCCCGACGGCGTTGACAAGGTAACGGGCCGCGCGCGCTATGGCGCGGATTTCAACATGGCCGGCCAGTTGGTCGGGCGTGTCCTGAGAAGCCCGCACGCGCACGCCACGATCAGGAAGATCGACACCTCGAAGGCGGAGAAGCTCAACGGCGTGAAGGCGGTGATCACCGCGGCCGACCTGCCCGACCTCACCGACGGCGATGCCGCCATGTACGACATCCTCGACAACTGCATGGCGCGCAAGAAGGCGCTCTATGACGGCCATGCGGTGGCCGCGGTCGCCGCGGTCGACGCCCGCACGGCAAGGCAGGCGCTGAAGCTGATCGAGGTCGACTATGAAGTGCTGCCGCATGTGACCGATGTCGACGAGGCGATGAAGCACTCGGCGCCCGTGCTCGACGACACCATCTTCACCGAGGGCCTTGAGCAAAAGCCCGTCAAGCCGTCCAACGTCACCAAACGCAGCCAGTACGGCCATGGCGACATCCATGAGGGATTTGGCCAGGCCGATTACGTCGTCGAACGCTCCTTCAAGACCGAGCAGACGCACCAGGGCTATATCGAGCCGCATGCCTGCGTGGCGAGCGTCAGTTCCGACGGCACCGCCGACCTCTGGGTCTGCACGCAAGGCCATTTCGTCTACCGCCAGCACTGCGCTCAGCTGCTTGGCATGGAAGCCTCCAAGCTGCGCGTCACCTCGTCGGAAATCGGCGGCGGTTTCGGCGGCAAGACACACGTCTGGGCCGAGCCGGTGGCGCTGGCGCTCTCGCGCAAGGCCGGCCGGCCGGTCAAGCTGGTGATGACGCGCGACGAGGTGTTCCGCGCCTCCGGGCCGACCAGTGCCACCTCGATCGACGTCAGGATCGGCGCCCGCAAGGACGGCACGATCACCGCGGCCGAGGCGACGCTGCGCTATTCCTGCGGCCCCTATGCCGGCATGTGGGCCGAGCTCGGCGCCATGACCGCGTTCGCCTGCTACAATCTCGCTAACGTCAGGACGGTCGGCTACGAAGTGCTGGTCAACCGGCCAAAGACGGCGGCCTATCGCGCGCCATCGGCGCCGATGGCGGCGTTTGCAGTGGAAAGTGCCGTCGACGAGCTGGCCAAGGAGATCGGCATGGATCCGGTCGAGTTCCGGATCAGGAACGCCGCCCAGGAAGGCACCCGATCGTCCTACGGCCCGGTTTACGGCCCGATCGGCATCGGCCCGACGCTGGAGGCGGCGAAGAACCATCCGCACATGCAGGCGCCGCTGGGTAAGAACCAGGGCCGCGGCATGGCTTGCGGCTTCTGGTTCAACTTCGGCGGCCAGACCTGCACCGACCTCAACATCGGCATGGACGGCTCGGTCTCGCTTGCCGTCGGCACGGTCGATGTGGGTGGTTCCCGCGCGTCGCTGTCGCTGGTGGCGGCGGAGGAACTCGGCATCGCCTATGAGCAGATCAAGGCGGTGGTCGCCGACACCTCCAGCCTCGGCTACAACGACATGACGGACGGCAGCCGCGGTACCTTCTCCTCCTCGATGGCGACGATCTCGGCCGCCCGCAACGCCATCAAGATCCTGCGGGAACGCGCCGCGCAGATGTGGGATGTTCCCGTCGACGACGTGCTCTGGGAAAACGGCCACGCCATCGCCAAAGGCGAGAAGTACGGCAACCTTGCGGCGCTGTCTCTGAAGGAGATCGCGGCCGGGTCAGGAAAGACCGGCGGGCCGATCGCCGGCCACAGCGAGCTCGTCGCCGACGGCGCCGGCGTCTCCTTCGCCACCCATATCTGCGATATCGAGGTCGATCCGGAGACCGGCGCCACGAGGGTGCTGCGCTACACGGTCGTGCAGGATGCCGGCAAGGCGGTGCACCCGACCTATGTCGAGGGGCAGTACCAGGGGGGTGCCGCGCAAGGCATCGGCTGGGCGCTCAACGAAGAGTACGTCTACGGCAAGGACGGGCGGCTGCAGAACCCCGGCTTTCTCGACTACCGCATCCCGGTCTGCTCCGACCTGCCGATGATCGACACGCAGATCCTCGAGATCCCCAATCCCAACCACCCTTACGGGGTGCGGGGCGTCGGCGAAACCTCGATCGTGCCGCCGCTGGCGGCGATCGCCAATGCGGTGTCGAACGCCGCGGGCGTGCGGATGACGCATATCCCGATGTCGCCGCCGCGGATTCTCGCGGCGATCGAGGCGGAACGGGGAGGCCGATGGTCGAAGTAACGCTCTGGGGATCGCTCGGCGCAATCGCCGGAGGCAAGAGCAAGGTCGAGATCGAGGCGAAGGATATTCGGGAGCTGTTCAGGAAGCTGGCTGAGCAGTATCCCGGCTTCGAGCCCTACATCGACCGCGGCATCGCAGTCGCCATAGACGGGGTTATCTATCGCGACACCTGGTCGAAGGAATTGCCGCAGGGCGCTGAGATATTCCTGCTGCCGAGACTGGCGGGAGGATAGTTGGCACCATCTTACCTCGGAGCGCTGCTGCGGTGCAGAACCTTTGATCGCGGAGGAACAGCGCGAGGGGGCGCGAAAGATCGCTACAGAGCGCTTTTATTCTGAGCCGCAGCATTCTTCGGCTTATGTAACGGAATGGATCCCAGGGTCTGCGCCGCGTCGCTTCGCTCCTTGCTCCGCCCCAGGATGACGAAGGCGCAGAGGAACTCTAATCTCCGACGCGCTGCAGCGTGCCGAGATTGTTATCGTCGAGAAACTCTATTGTCATGGCCGACGCCTTGCCGTCGGGGCCGATGTCGAAGCCTACGCCCGAGGGCCTGTCCGGCGTCTCGGCGTCCGGGAAGGTCAGGAAGAGGTCGCCGTCGAAATGCTTCAACGAATAGGACCGGGCGCCGGCTGGCCCGACCTTGAGCGCAAGAGCGTCGCCCGCAGTCGACACGACCGCATCGCCGATGAAATCGTTGGAGTAACGGCCTGCATAGGCGCTGGCTGGCCGGGCCGGGCTTGCCGGAGACGGTGGCGCGGCATAGGTGGCGTTGGCCGCCGCGATTGCCGGGCCGAACAGACCCGCATAGGTATCGTCCCATGCCTTGATCCAATCCTTCTCGACCGTTCCGTCGAAAACGAGATCGGCGAAACTGTCGGACAGCCCTTCCGGCACCCCTGTCGAAAAGGCGTTGGCGACGATGACGATGCCAAGCTTCTCCTCAGGAAAAACTGTCACCAGGGTACGGGCGCCGACGCTGAAGGCGCCGGCATGGCCCCAGCTCAGGCCGTGCCGGCCGAATTCGACATTCCAGCCGAGGCCGTAGAAGGACGTGCCGCCTGAGACGGGGTTCCTGCCGCGCGCCATCAGGGGAACATGCGTCTGGTCCAGTGCATCTGCCTTAATGAGCGTCTCGCCGGCGTAGACCCCATTGCCGAGCACGAGGCGCACCCATTGCGAGAGATCGCGCGCCGTGGAGCTGACACCGCCCGCGGGCGCCTGCGCATCCGGATCGCGCTTTACCTTCGCGGCCCAGACGCCGTCGATCTTGACGTGGAGCGCAGCGCGGTTGGCATGCTTGATGAAGTCCGCATGACGGGAGCTGGTCGAAACCATTTTAAGCGGCCGGTAGAGTTTCTCCTCGGCGACCTCTTCCCAGGACTTGCCTGTCGGCTTCGCGGCCGCGACGGCACCCTCAGTCAGTCCGAAATTGCTGTAGGAGTAGCCGGCGCGAAAGCTCGACGATGGCGACACGAACCGCAGACGACGCAGGATCTCCGCGCGATCGTAGCCAATGTCCTCAAGATCGTCCCCGGCGGTGCCGGGAAGCCCGCTGCGGTGCGAAAACAGGTCGCGGACCGTGAGTTCACTGGTCGGATAGGGCTCGGCGAGCCGGAAGGCGGGATCGAGATCGACGATTTTCGCATCCCAGGATACGATGCCCTCGCTGACCAGCGCCGCCACTATCGTTGCCGAGACTGGCTTGGAGAGGGAGGCGATCTGGAACACCGTGTCGGCGTCGACGGTCTCCGGCTTGCCGGCCTCGCGACGCCCGAACCCTCTGAGAAAGACCACCTTGTCGTCATGCACGACCCCGATGGCGAGACCGGGTACGGCACCGTCCGCGACGACACCTTCGGCGAGCAGTTCGAGCTTCGACAGGGCGGCAGTGATCCGGTCGGGCGTAAGGCTGTCGGCCGACGCCGCCTGCGGCGAAAGCACCATGACGGCGATGAAGGCCAACGTCCCCCAACGGCGGAAATTCCGACCCAACCCCACGCTCGAGCTCCTCCCCTGCAAGCACTGTCATACTACAGGCCGACGCAGGGAAGGCCAGCCCTCGCCTGCGCGATACAGCAAAGTCCGCTGCGCGACGCCAAGCGGCCATCCCGGTAGCCAACCGGTCAAAAATATCGAACGGACCATCGCTCGGCGGCGACGACAGTCATGAAGAACCCGAACGACAACAGCGATGAGAGCACGATAGCGGCGTCGAGCCGGTCGGACCAATAGTTGAAGGTCGCGTCGACGATCGTCGCCAAGACCTTGTCGGACCCGATCCATTCGCCAACGATCGCGCCGATCACCGCGGTCGCATCGCGGCGGTAAGCCGCCGGAGGCGGCGCCTAGTGGTGAAAGCCTGACGCTTGCTACCCGACGCGTAGGGCAGCTCAGGGTGGAAACTTGCCGTATGCGCGCCTGTCGGAACGACGTGATTGCGGCAAGGAGCGGACGTCGCTCCGCCTATGCGGCTTGCTCACTCTAGCGTCGGGGCGGTCCGCAGACCGTTGAATCGAAATCGCTACGAAGCCCACGGGCAGACCTTAGCCTCCTGCGCTGAGCATTTCGATGATTGTTAAATCCAAAGAATCACCACAGGACGGTGGCCGTCGAGCGAGTTTTCAGCAGCCCATTTCCGCAGCCTATTAATGTGCAACTTGGGAAGCTGCCGACATCAATTCCTCGGGATTCAGCGCTCTGAAGGTGTTGAGGCCATCCTCCAGAACTTCAGTGAAGTTCCAGCGTACGATGCCCGCCCGGTCGATTAGGAACTGACCGACAAGCTGCGCCTGGCTGGAAGCCATCGCCTGCTGATCGACTTCCGTAATCTCATATCCTTCCTTCTTGTTAAGAAATTCATTCATTGCCATGACGTTCATAGGCTCGGGCAACTCGCCCGGGAGATGGAACGGTATCGCCATGACCGTGTCCATCCCGACCTCGCGCAAGCCGAAAGCACGGTGCGAGGCTCGCTCCGGGTCGGATGCGGCGAGAAGATCGGGTGCCGGGTGGTAACGGAAATAGAGCCGCGCCCGCTCGACCGGCGTATTGACCACAGCCAGGCATTCGACGCCTTTCTCACGCAGGGCCGGCTTGAGTTGCGCCATCGCCGCGACATGGCGCCGGCAGAACGGACAGTGCAGGCCTCGGAACAACCCGATCAACAACGGGCTACGGCCTCGAAAATCATCGAGCGCGATCTTGCCTTCGCGTGAGATCGCATTGAGCACAACATTCGGTGCCCGGTCGCCCGGCTGCAGCGGGCGGTCAACACTACTCGTGGACATGGACAACCTCCTCGCCCCGGGGTCAGTCAGGGAAAGCAGCACACCCAGCGTTTCGGAGGCGATCAAGTGCTGGGGCGAAAGCTTCCTGTGCCAAGGCAATAGCTTTCGACCTCTGCCATATTGCCGAGGTCGAGATTACGCGCGTTGCAAGCCCATCATAACACGAAAAAGCATATGCGGGTGCCGCCAAATGTGGTGAATTACCTTACGCGAGCGCACTCCCGAATGCTCTTGCGCTGAAGGTCAGGTTCCCGACCTCGATTTGGAGGTTCAAGTCTGCAACGCCCAAGGTCGTCAACGGGTCGGTTCTTGCCGTCCACCGGCACCAAGCGTCAGACTTTCACCCCTAGGTTCTGTTGACAAAGTGCATCGGAAGACAGGCCATAGTTCCAGCACATTTTGCTAAGCAGGCTGGCATGGGACGTGAGTTCATCCATGACGCTGGCAAAGCGCTTCTCAGTTTTCGTTTTTTTGTTGCATAGGACTTTCTACGCCCGAACGCGGGTTCGGTCATCACCTGCCAATATAGGCGGCTAGTTCGTCCGGCGTCCCATTTGGGAAGGCCTGTTTTAGAAAATTCAAGAACGCCGACACTCGCGCGCTGAGTAGCCGCCGAGATGGGTAGAGCGCCCATAGAGCGATCTCGGGGCCGTCGATATCCCCCCATAGTACCAGCGTGCCGTCAGCCAAGTCGTGGGCCACCAACGAAATGGGAAGACGTGCTGCACCGACGCCGGCTCGTACCGCATCCCGGACCATGACGAGCATCGACAAAGCGAGGACAGGCTCGATTGCAATTGTTGACCGGCCACCTTGTGTCTTCACGTGCCATATTTGCCGATCGCCCGCCCAGCGCGCGACGCCAGGAGCGGCGAGTCCACCACTCGCGCGAGGAAGGTCAGGGCTCGCCACTACGACCAGGCGGTCGCGGAGAAACGCCCGTCCAACAAGGCTTTCGTCGGGATCTGGATTGACTCGGATTACCAGATCGTAGCCTTCCTCGATCATGTCAACAGGCCGATCCTCAGTCGTAACCTCCAGCCTCACCTCCGGATATTTAAGGGCAAACCCCGCAGCAATCCTCCCCATTGCGGTCTGAGAAAAAAGCAAAGGTGCGCTAATCCGTAATCTGCCCCTGGGTCTCTGACCGCCCGAGGCAATCGCCGAAGCCGTCTCGTCCAGTTCGGCAAGCAGCGCCCCTGTCCGCTCGAAGAGCGCCCGTCCTTCTTCGGTGAGCTTCAGGCTACGCGCACCCCGTTCAAACAGGCGCAGATCAAGGCTGCTTTCCAATTCTCCAACGCGCCGGGACAGGGTCGCCTTAGGCCGTCCGGTGGCCCTTGCCGCTTTGCCGAAACCACCGTGGCGGGCAACGAGATTAAAATCGGCGAGGGCAAGAAGATCCATGTGTGTTCCACCAGCGAGACGGTGCGTCTAAAATTTCAGCCTATTGGACCCTCAGTGAGCCACACATATTGGCCGTGTCAAGCAACCCAACAGGAGAAATTTCATGACCATTCTCGTTACCGGGGCCACAGGCAATATTGGCCGCCAAGTCGTCGAACACCTCGTCAAGCGCGGCGCTGATGTACGTGCTCTCGTCCGCGATCCGTCGAAAGCCAACTTCCCGGCAGGCGTATCCGTCGTGCAAGGCGACTTTCTCGATGTCGATTCGCTGCGCAAAGCCATGTCTGGAGTTTCCACTCTGTTCCTTTTGAACGCCGTAGTCCCGGACGAATTCACCCAAGCTTTGGTCGCGCTGAACGTCGCCCGATCGGCCGGTATCGAGCGGATCGTATATCTGTCGGTGATCCACGCTGACGGCTACGTGAACGTGCCCCATTTCGCTGGCAAGTTCGGCGTCGAGCGAATGATCGAGCAGATGGACTTAAAGGCTACGATCTTGCGCCCAGCTTACTTCATCCAGAACGATCTGATGATCAAAGACGTCATCACCGGCTATGGCACCTACACAATGCCGATCGGCGACAAGGGTCTCGCCATGATCGACGTCCGTGATATCGCCGAGATCGCCGCCCTTGAGCTGCTGCGCCGTGAACAGGCCGCAGAGCCGCTTGCGATCGACTGGATCAACCTCGTCGGTCCAGAGACACTGACTGGGGCGGATATCGCCGCCATCTGGTCAGACGTGCTCGCCCGCCCGATCAACTACGGCGGCGACAATACCGAGGATTTTGAGCAAAATCTCAAGCAGTTCGTGCCCGCCTGGATGGCCTACGACATGCGTCTGATGGGCGAGCGCTTCTTCACCGACGGGATGCTGCCTGGGGCCGGCGACGTCGAGCGCCTGACTGCCCTGCTCGGACGTCCACTGCGCCCATATCGAGCCTTCGCCTCGGAAACCGCTGCCTCCGCCTGACGGAAGCGCAGCCCCTGTCTGATCACAAGGACTGTCATCATGATTTATTCAACTGCCACAGTTCCGGTGAACCCGGAAGGCGAAGTCCCATTGACGCGCGCTCAAGTGTGGAAGGGTCTCGAGCTGAAAGCACGCGACGCCCGCTTGTTCCTTGTCACGGGTCTCTGCACCCGTTGCGACGTTGTGGAGGAAAGCGCTACCCACTTCGTGCGTGAGGCCACGATCGGTGGCCACGACCTGCGCGAAATCGTCACGCTCGAGCCGGAAAGCAAGGTCACCTTCTTCCAGGCATCCGGTCCGCGCGAGGGAGCGATTGTCAACGAAGATGGAGAAGGCGCACTGCAGCTTCGCTTCTACTGCTACATTGGCTTGCGCGGCAAAGAGCCAAACGGTCGCGAGGAGCAGGCCGAGCAGGCTCAGTTCGGCAGCGAAAACGGCTACAAGGCCGCCCTGCTGTCGACGCTGAAGCGGACCCGCGAACTGCTCGCAGCGGGAAAGCTCTAATCATCGCCAGAAACACAAGCAACAGGGCGGCTCTCAAGGAGGCGCCCTGCCTTCGCGGGAACAAATGATGCTACGTCCATCGCCGACGCGTTCAGCCGCCTCTAACGGTATCGAACCGACCATCGCTCAGCGGCGACGACGGTCATGAAGAACCCGATCGACAACAGCGATGAGAGCACGATGGCGGCGTAGAGCCGGTCGGACTGGTAGTTGAAGGTCGCCTGGATGATCAGCGCGCCGAGACCTTTGTCGGAGCCGATCCACTCGCCGACGATCGCGCCGATCACCGCGGTCGCCGAGGCGATCCGCAGCGAAGCGAAAAGCATTGGCAGCGCGCGCGGCAGGCGCAGGCGCCAGAATACTTCCCAGCGCGTCGCCGACAGCACGCGGAACAGCTCGTGCTCGCTGGGGCTCGCCGATTCCAGACCCCGGATCATGTTGATGAGCGTTGGGAAGAAACAGATCACCGCCGCGATCACGATCTTGGGCAGCATGCCGAGGCCGAAGATGAGGATGACGACCGGGGCCAGCGCCAGCACCGGGATCGTATTGAAGAACAGCACGACCGGAAAATAGGCCGCCTGCAGCGTACGGCTGTGAACGAAGACGACCGCCAGCAGCACTGCGGCGAGGTTGCCGAGCACGAAGCCGGAGAGCGCCTCGATGGCCGTCGGCCAGAGGTTCGACAGGAGAAGCGATCCGTTCCCGGCAAACACGCCCGCTATCGCGGTCGGCGTCGGAACGATGTAAGCGGGCACGCCGGCGAGCGGCAGCAGGAATTGCCATGCGAGAATAAGCGAGCCGGCGCCGAGGATCGGCAGCGCAGCCTGTGCGAATGGCGAAAGCGCGCCCTGGTTCACGACGCCGCTCCGAGGGCGGAGCGCATCCTGGCCATTGCCGCGACGATCGCCGGATCCTCGCGCGAGCATCTGTTGTCCGGCCCCTTCAGCGGACGAAGGTCGTGGTCGGCGACGATCCGTCCGGGATGGGCGGCAAGCACGATCACGCGCTGCCCGAGATAGACGGCTTCGGCAATGGAATGCGTGACGAACAGCACGGTCGTTCCGGTCCGCCGCCAAAGGTTCAGCAGTTCGTCGTTGAGGCGATCGCGGGTGATCTCGTCAAGCGCGCCAAACGGCTCGTCCATCAGAAGCAGACGTGGCTCGCCAAGCAGCGCCCGGGCGATAGCCAGCCTTTGGCGTTGTCCGCCGGAAAGCTGATGCGGCAGGCGCTCACCAAGCGCCGACAGCCCGACGAGTTCGAGCAGCTCGTCGGCGCGGTCGTCTATCATGCGCGACAGGCTGCGGCGGCCCACCTGGATCGGCAGCCGCACATTCTCGCGCGCCGTGCGCCACGGCAAAAGGGTCGAGTCCTGGAAGACAAAACCCACGCCCCGGCCGGAGCGCACCGCCGACGGCGTTTCGCCCATCACGCGTATCGTGCCCGCGAGCGGCGCCAGAAGATCGGCGACAACCCGCAGAAACGTCGACTTTCCGCACCCCGAAGGCCCGAGGATCGACAGGAATGTCCCGGCCTCGACTGTCAGTTCGAGACCGGAGATCACCGTCACGGGCGAGCGCCGGCCGGGATAGCCGACGTCGAGCCCGGAAGTTTCGATGGCCGGCGCGGCCATCAAGAGGCGGGCGCGCCGAGCTTCGGCCGATCAGCCGCACTGAGTTCGAGCACCTTCGTCGTATAGACGTCCTCGGCCTTCGGCCTGCCGTTTGGATACTGGCCAATCTGGTCAAGCAGCGCGATCTGGCTCTCGATCGAGGCAGGATCGAAGGTGCCCCATCCATCCTTTTTCGTGTTGTCGTCGAACGACAGTTTCAGCACCAGGGAAATCGTCTTCTTTTCCCAGCCTGCGTCGATCTCGGGATAGGCCGCGACGAGCTTGTCGACCGCCTGCTCGGGATTGGCGTGGACCCAGCCCCACCCCTTGGCCACCGCCCCGATGAATTTCGCCAGGGTCGCGGAATCGGATTCGATGGCGCTGTCGGTCGCGAAGTAGACGTTGGCATAGGACGCCAGGCCGAGCTCCGACAACAGCAGATCGATGCGATCGTCACCGACGACGCTGAGCGCCTGCGTGTTGGTGATCCAGCCGCCGATCGCATCGACGTCGCCACGAACCAACGGCGCCTTGTCGAACCCGACATTGACGATGGTGACCTCGGAAGGGTCGATCTTGTTCTTCGCGAGCATCGCGTCGATGGCGAAGCGCGCGGTCGGCTGCGTGCCGATCCGCATCCCCTTCAGATCCGCCACCGACCGGATCGGCTTCTCCGGTTTCGACGTCAGCGCATAGGGTCCGGTGCGATAGCCGCAGGCGATTATCCTCACCGGAACGCCGCTCGCCCGCGCGGCATAGAGTTGAGGCGATTCCGAGAATTGGCCGAGCTGGGCGGCACCGGACACCACCGGCGGCACGGTGGCGGCGTTCGGCCCGCCGGGGCTGAACTCCACTTCAAGCCCGGCTTCGCTGAAGTAGCCATTGGCGACGGCTGCGACGTCGCCGATCTGGCCGTTCGACATCAGCCAGTCATACTGGACCACGAGCTTGGCGGCTGCCGAGGCGCTGGCGCCAAACAGCTGAAGTCCCGGCCCGAAAGCCGCCAGGCCGGCGGCGCCGGCCTTCAGGATCAATCTGCGATTCCACTGCGATGCGTTCCCACTCATCTTCTTGCTCCTTTGTTGGACTGTTTGCATGCGGCGCGGCCCTTCTTGCGAGGCCGTCGCGATCCAATCACACTTGCGTGTCGTGATAGTCGCCCGGTCCGGCGCCGGTCCAGGCATAGAGTTCCCACAGCGTCCCGTCGGGATCGTGGAAGTAGGCGCAGCGCGCGTTCCAGACATAGTCGCCGGGCGGCCCGACGAACGGCACGCCCTTGTCCGACAGTTCGGCGTAGAGCCGGTCGACCTCGCCGGCGCTTTCGAGTTCCATGGCGACGCATGCCTTGTGCGCCTGCTTCGGTGAGCGGACATTCGAGACGCCGCAGTGGCGATTGATGTGGTCCAATTGCCATGCAGCGAGCGTCACGCGCTCGGAATGAAAATCGACAAAGCCCTCGGCGCGGCGTCTGATCCGGTAGCCAAGCTTCTGCGTGTAGAAGTCGATGGTGCGGTCGATATCCTCTACAAGCAGGCAGATATCGGTGATTGCCTTGATCTGCCCGAACGACATGGTCATTTGCCTCGATTGATGGCGGTGAGCTCGACGCCTACGCGCGATGCGGCGCCTTCGATGTGCCGGCGCATCGCCTCGCCGGCAGCCTGCGGATCATGCGCGGCGAGCGCGTCGTAGATCCGCACGTGCTCGGCAACGTTGACCTCGACCAGGTCGTGGAGCGGGTTGGTGAGGCGGGCATAGTGGATCGACTGGCGGATCTGCTCGCAGACGAAGGAAATGAAGGTGTAGATGTAACTATTGCCGGTCGCCCGGGCGATCGCCCGATGGAAAAGCAGATCGGCCTCGATGCTGCCATCCTCCCAGCGCTCCTCGCCGCCCATGCGGTCCAGCGCAGCCTTGATTGCGTCAAGATCATCGGATTTACAGCGCGCCGCGGCCAGCGTGGCGGACTCGGTCTCCAGGATGCTGCGCAGCTCGAAGAGCTGCTCCATGTTGCGCTGGTCTTTCAGCGCCTCACGGTCGATCCGGATGGCGGTCCGCTGTTCCGGCGCCATGACGAATGCGCCTACGCCCTGACGCGCCTCGATCATGCCATCGGCGCGAAGCTGCGCGATCGCTTCCCTGACAACATTTCGGCTGACGCCGAACTTGTCGGCGAGCTGGCTTTCGGTGGGGAGCCGGGCTCCCGGGATGATGTCGCCGCCCTCGATCTCGCGGCTCAGATGCGAAGCGACGCGATGCGGAAGCGCCTCCACGCTGCCGATGATGGACGAACGCTGCTTCATGCGGCTTTCCCCTACAAATCGCCCGGATCAGGAATGAGACATGTCGGATTGAACAGGCCTGCCGGATCGAAGGCTGCCTTGATCGCGAAATGAAGCTGCCGCTCGCGCTGCGACAGGCCGGCCCAGAACACGTGACTGCGGCTGCGACCGACGCCATGCTCGGCGCTGAACGAGCCGCCGAGCGCTCCGACCAGCTCGTAGAGCCGGGTCAAAACCGCCTGCCCCACGGTCCTCGCTTCGCCGGGGTCGCAATCGATGGGAGGCAGCACGTTGAAATGGATGTTGCCGTCGCCCGCATGGCCATAGGTCAGGGATGTCCAGCCAGGCCAGTCTCGCAAGACACACGCGCGTGCTTGCTCGATCAGCGTCGGCACCTGGCTGAGACGAACCGACAGGTCGGTGCGGACATGATAGCCGCGCCGCGCCTGCCCCTCGACCAGGCCCTCACGGATGGCCCAGAATGTGGCAGCCTGCGAGCGGCTTTGCGCGACGACGCCGTCCCTGATCAGGTCGGCCTCGAGGGCGCGCGCCAGCATAATTTCAAGAAGGCCGCCGGCATCTATCCCTGGCCCACAGGCGAGTTCGACGATCGCATGAACCGGACATTCTTGCGTCAGCGGCGAGCGCAGGTTCGGATCGATGAGGTGGACCAGCGGCAGGCACTCCTCGCCGATGACCTCAAACGCGCTGAGAAGGTCAGAGCAGAGATGCCTTGCCGTCCGGAACAGCTCGCACGCCTGGCGGAAGCTGCCCAGTCCGACATAGGCGGTCTCGACCTGCGTCGGCCGGGGCGAGAGCCTTACCTCGACGCCGGTGACGACTCCCAGCGTCCCTTCCGAGCCGATCATCAATTGCTTCAGGCTGTAGCCGCGATTGTCCTTGCGCAGCCCGTTCATGCCGCTCCACAGTGTCCCGTCCGGCAGGACCGTCTCAAGCCCGAGCACCAGATCACGCGTCATGCCGTAGCGCAGCACATTGATGCCGCCGGCATTGGTCGCGACATTGCCGCCGATCGTGCACGATCCCTGTGCGCCAAGCGCGAGCGGGAAGGTCATCTCGGATGCTTCAGCGGCGTCCTTGACGTCCTGCAGCACGGCCCCGGCATCCGCTTGCAGCGTGAAGTCGAGCGGGTCGACGCGGCGTATCCGATTGAGACGCTCAAGCGACAGCACTGCGTAGTCCGAATTGTCTGGAATGGCGCCACCGGCAAGTCCGGTATTGCCACCCTGCACGACGATGGCGATACCGCTCTGCGAGCACCATCTCACAAACGCCTGGACGTCTTCCACCGATCCTGGACGCACGATGAAGCGGGAACTTCCGCGCCTGTCGCGGCTCCAATCGATGAGGTAGCGCTCCGCCTGGGGCGACCGGCCGTCTATCAGCGCATCACCCGCCAACTGCGCAGGCAGCTCAGCAATTGCGCCGGAAGCTTCGCGTTGAGAGGGGCGATCCGTGATCATCGGGTCAGATCATACGGTCATCCTACAACTTCGCAAGTCCTATTCTTCTCGATGCTCCAGGGTCCACCTGCCCCCCTCCAACAACGGATGCCGGTCTCCTTCGAATAACGATTGTGTCGAATACATTTCGCTGATTAGCTATCTTGCATAAGTCCGGGACAAGATTGGCAAATGTTGTCCGGGGAGGACCGCGATGCCGGTGCTTGAGGTTCGCCACGTTTCGAAGAATTTCGGGGCCATCCAGGCCCTGAGCGACGTCAGCTTCCAGGTGGAGCGAGGCGAAGTCGTGGGTCTGATGGGGGACAACGGCGCCGGCAAGTCCACCGTGGTCAAGACCGTGGCTGGCAATTTCCCGCCGAGCGACGGCGAAATTGTCGTGGACGGCGAGGTTTGCCATTTCCATAAACCTGTCCAGGCCCGCGCCAAGGGGATCGAAGTCGTTTATCAAGACTTGGCGCTCGCCGATAATCTGACGGCGGCGCAGAACGTCTTCCTGGGCCGCGAGATCAAGAAAGGCTTTTGGCCGATCAGAGTGCTTGACAAGCAGGCGATGATCGACCGCTCGGCAGCGCTGTTCAGGGAACTCAAATCGGAAACCAGGCCGCGCGATCTGGTCAAGAAGATGTCCGGTGGGCAGCGCCAGGCGGTAGCCATTGCGCGAACCCGGCTTTCAAACGCCAAGCTGGTGTTGATGGACGAGCCGACCGCCGCCATCTCGGTGCGCCAGGTGGCGGAAGTGCTCGAATTGATCCGGCGCCTGAAAGCGCAGGGCGTCGGCGTCATGCTGATCAGCCACCGCATGCCTGACGTTTTTGCCGTCGCAGATCGCATCATCGTGCTCAGGCGAGGTTCCAAGGTTGCCGACAAGGACACCGGCAACACATCACCCGAGGAAATCACAGGACTGATAACGGGGGCCATCCGTGGCGAATAGTGTTCAGGAGCCGGTTATGGTTCAGGAGTCAGCCGAGAAAGCCGGCCAGCCGGCCATGTCGGACTTCGTCCCGACCAAGGAACAGACAGCTTTCCAACGCGTGATTTCAAGTCAGCCCTTCTGGGTGACGATCGCGCTGATCGCGCTGGTCATCTTGATGACAGCGATGGAGCCGAGCTTCGGCACCTCCGAAAACGTCGCCAATGTGACGCGCAATCTTGCGCCTTTCGGCATCATGGCGCTCGGCATGACGGTCGTCATCATCACCGGTGGCATCGATCTGTCGGTCGGCTCGATCATGGGCCTCGTGGTCATCGTCGCCGGCCTGTTCCTCACCTGGCATTATCCCTGGTACACCGCTTTCGCCATGGGTCTTTTTTCCGGCCTGGCCTGCGGCGCGGTCAACGGATTTTTTGTCGCCTATGTCGGAATGCCGTCCTTTGTCGTCACGCTCGGCATGCTGTCCGTCGCGCGCTCGCTGGCGGTGGTTTTCTCGGCCAACCAGATGCTTTACCAGTTCGGGCCCGATGCTCCGATCGTGAAGGCGATCGGCCAGGCGAAATGGCCGCGGCATGGACCCGAGGACTGGGCGCCGCACTGGATACCGGAACTGTCGTCGCAATTCTGGACCATGGTGGTCCTGGCGCTGATTGTCGGCTTCGTGTTCAACTTCACTGCCTGGGCCCGGCATCTGTTCGCAATCGGCGGCAATGAGGAGGCGGCACGGCTCACCGGCGTTCCGGTCGACTGGATAAAATTCCAGGCCTACCTTTTCTCTGCCTTCACCGCCTCGATCGCCTCGCTCCTGCTGCTCGGCTACAACGGCTCGGCCATCAATGCGATGGGCCAGGGCTACGAACTGCGCGTCATTGCGGCGACAGTGATTGGCGGCGCCAGCCTGATGGGCGGCGCCGGCACGGCTTTCGGTGCGGTCATCGGCTCGGCGTTCCTCGAAGTGATCAGGAATGCGCTGCTGATGGCCGGCATCGATTCAAACTGGCAGGGTGCCTTCGTCGGCGCCTTCATCGTTCTTGCGGTTCTTTTGGGCATGCAAACCGGCGGCAAGTCGATCCTCGCCGCGTCGCTGGCAGTCCTGATGCCCAAAAAGCACCGCTAGAAACCCGCCGGCGGGAGACCTGCGGGACGTCACACCAAGGAGGAGAACTTCACATGAAGAAACATCTGCTGACGGCGGCTGTCGCGCTTGGCGCCATGGTGCTTGCCGTTTCCGGTGCCGAGGCGAAATACACCTTCGCCCTGGTGCCGAAGAACATGAACAATCCTTTCTTCGACCAGGCACGCGACGGCTGCAAGAAGGCCGAAGCCGAATCGAATGGTGCCCTGGAGTGCATGTATATCGGCCCCGGCGAGCATGGCGGCGGCGACGAGCAGGTACAGATCGTGCAGGATCTCGTGGCCAAGAGGGTGGACGGCATCGCCGTATCGCCATCGAACGCTGCGGCGATGGCGGTTGCGCTGCAGGCCGCCAAGGACGCGGGCATTCCGGTCCTCACCTGGGACTCCGATCTGCTGCCCGAGAACAAGGACCTGCGCGTCGCCTATATCGGCACGCACAATTATGAGATCGGCACGAACCTCGCCAAGCTCGCCATGCAGATCAAGCCCAAGGGCGGCACGATCTGTATCCAGTCGGGCGGCGCGGCGGCGGCCAACCACAATGAGCGCATGCAGGGCATTCGCGACACGCTTTCGGGGACCAAATCGGCGGCCTCACCCGGCGACCGCCTGACCGGACAGAACGGCTGGACCGAAATCGAGGGCTGCCCACTCTACACCGACGATGACTTCCCGCGCTCGGTGCAGCAGTTCGAGGACATCATGGCGAAAAACCCGAACCTCGATGCGTTCATCCCAACCGGCGGCTTCCCGCAGTTCATCCCCGATGCCAACCGCGCCGCGGTCGCGCCGTACAAGGAAAAGATAGCCTCGAAGGCCCTGGCCTTGGTCGTCGCCGATACGCTTCCGGTGCAGATCGACCAGATGAACGAAGGTTTCTCGCTTGGCCAGGTCGGCCAGCGGCCTTTCGAAATGGGCTACAAGACGATGATGGCGCTGAAGGACATGAAGGACGGCAAGGCTCCGCCGGCCGACCCGACCTACACCGGCCTTGACATTTGCACCCCGGAGACAGCGGATACCTGCATCGCCAAATAGTGCTCCAAATAGCGTTAATTGGGCGGGAGCAAACTCCCGCCCTTTTCATAGCCCGCCCTTTTCTTGGGGGATATCAATGTCGGAATTGTTCTCGCTCAACGGCCGTGTCGCGCTGGTCACCGGTGCTTCGCGTGGCCTCGGCTTCGCCATGGCCAAGGCACTTGCGGAAAACGGCGCGACGGTGATCGTCAATGCCCGCGATCCGGCGGCGCTGTCCGCGGCGGCCGAAAGGATCGGTGCCGAAGCCCTGCCGTTCGATGTCACCGACGCGGCGATCTCGAGGGCGTCGCTCGAAGGGATTGTCGAACGCCACGGCCGCCTCGATATTCTGGTCAACAACGCCGGCATCCAGCATCGAAGTCCGTTGGTCGAATGGCAGGACGAGGATTTCGACCATGTGATTGCCGTCAATCTTTCGGCCTGCTTCCGTCTGATGCGCGACGCGGTGCGCCTGATGCTGCCAAACAAGTTCGGGCGCATAATAAACACCGGATCGGTTGCGGCGATCCTTGGCCGTCCCACCATTCACGCCTATGTGGCGGCAAAGGCGGGCCTGCACGGGCTGACACGCTCGACCGCCGCTGAACTGGGCCGTCACGGCATCACCGTCAACGCGATCGCCCCCGGCTATTTCGCCACCGAGCTCAACACCGCACTTATGAGCGACGAGGCCTTCACCAAATGGGTCGAGGCACGAACCCCGGCGGGCCGCTGGGCCCAGCCTGAGGAACTCGGCGGAGCCGTGGTGTTTCTCGCCTCAGAGGCTGCCGCCTACGTCAACGGCCATGTGCTGGCCGTCGACGGTGGGCTGTCGGTTTCCCTCTGACCGGCGACGTGCCTTTCAGGAATAAATTTCAGCCGGGCAGCGCTGCGAAATCTGCGAAGACCGGCTGAGTTAGCCAATTCCAAAGACCAGGCTCACGCGCCCATCTGTGAGCTGCTGAACCTTCCGCAGTTCAAGCCCGCGACGATTTTGCGTTGCTCCAAACAGCGCCTTCCCTTCGCCGACGAGCAGTGGATAGAGGATAAGCCGTAGTTCATCCACCAGCCCGGCATCGATGAGGCTCGCGGTCATTCGCGCACCGCCCATGAGATAGATATCCTTGCCTGGCTGCTGCTTCAGGGCAGCGATGTCTTCGAGGCTCCGGACGAAGCACGTCTTTGGCCAGGCCGCCGAAGTCATCGTGTTCGACAGCACATAGTGCGGGGTCTGTTCGGCAAAGCGGGCCCATTCGAGCTCCGCCGGCGTCGGCAATTTGCCGGTCATCGGCAACGGCTTGTCCGGCTCATTCTGGATCGCGCTCCAGTAGCGCTCGTAGCCGGCGTACATGATGCTCCCGAGCAGGCAGGCATCGATTTGCGGCATCAGCCCATACTCCTCCGACCACGCGTCGACCCATTCCGCGTAACCCTCGGGTCCCTCCATCTTGCCGTCGACGGAAATCTTCATTCCGGCGATCAATTTGCGCATGACTTCCTCCATCAGGCTTGCCCAATGCAAGCACGTTTCATCGTTTCATCGTTGCTGGTGTGCGAGCCTCCACGGGCGAATGCCGGTGGAGGCTGGGCGGTGACTTCAGCCGACGCGGTCGTGTCAGGCCGGCAGGCGGCGGTCGTATTCTGCCCGCAGGCGGCTCCAGCCATCCCAGAACGAGGTCGGCGTCTTTCCGGCGAGGCGGGCGGCCAGCATGTCGAGGTGCATGTGCCAGCCGGCGGTGACGTTGAGCTGGATTGCGCGTTCCGGCAGCCGGCGATGGATGACGGTGAGCAGCACATCATTGCCCTTCGGCTCCAGCAAGAAGGAAACCCCGCCGGTGTTTCCCCAGGTAATGGCGAGCTTGTAAGGTTGATCGAGCTCGGTGATCCGGCCCTCCATCCGATGCTCTTCGGGAAAGCCCGCGGGGCGCTGGCCGGGCGGATCGGTCAGCTCGTCGTTACGCCAGATCAACTCGAACGACGTGCCGGCCTTCATTTCCATCTGGCCAGCAGCCATCCACTGCCGGCGCAGCTCGCTCTCGGTGAGATAGGCCCAGACCCGCTCGATCGGGCCGGGCAAAAGCCGCAGGATGGTGAACGTCGCGGGCTCGGTCAGCTCGCCATAGGCATCGATGGTTTTCATCTGGTTCATTGGTCGTCTCCTTCTTTTGAGGCGGGCGATTTCCTGGAATCATCCTGGGCCCAGGAATCACCCGGGGCTTTGCGTGCGTCCTGCTCGCGAAGCAGACGCTCGAGGACGTCGAGACGGTTGGTCCAGAAGCGCTCGTAGAAGCCGAGCCATTGGTGGGCGCTGGCCAGCGGTCCGGGTTCGAGGCGGCACAGATGTGTGCGGCCCCTCACCTCGCGACGAATAAGCCCTGCATTCTCCAGCGTCTTGATGTGCTTGGAGGCGGCCGCCAACGACATGGCGAAGGGTTCCGCCAACTGGCTCACCGTTCGCTCGCCGCCGGCGAGGTCGCGAAGCATGTGCCGGCGGGTGGCGTCGCCAAGCGCGTGAAAAACCGCGTCGATCTGGGGTGTCTCTAATTCAACCATGTAGTTGAATATAGAGGCACGCTTTCGAATTGTCAACCGATTGGTTGAATGATCTTGGAAGGGAGTTCCACAGGCGGTCTGCGGCGATCGAAGACATTCGGCAAGTGCAAGGGCCGCGGACATGGTCACCGCGGCGGAAGCGGGACCTTCACTTGCCTTCGAAGAAAGTATGAATCGAGACTTCCAGCTTTTCGATGAGTTGAGGGTTATGGCAGCTTCCAGCCCAGATCAGGGCGTTCAGTCTCATATCCTTGTTGAGAAAGTTCATTTTCCGGGAATCAAGCAGGTATCCCGCGACCTCGTAGTGCCGTCCCTTGATAGCCTCGATAAGCGCATTGTTTCTTCCGGTCTTGTCAGTAAGATTCACGTCGGCGCCATTCTCGACAAGCAACTTAACGACATCCAGATGCCCGTTCTTTGCTGCTTCAATAAGGGCCGTTCTGCCGTAGTAGTCGGCTCTTGCATTAATCTCTATTTCGGGATGTTTCACGAGGGCTAAAATAGAGGAGTAGTGGCCCTTGGCCGAAGCAAGGCTCAAAGGCGTGCTCTTCCATTTGTTTCTGGAATTCACATCGATTGCTGGGTGTTCGATCAACGCCTCGACCGCCGCGGTGCGGGCATTGAGGGCTGCGAGATGAAGGGCTGACCAGCCGCCGCCGTCCGCCTCGTTGATATTGGCGCCGGCCGCCAATTCCGCTCGAACGGCCCCCGCATCGCCGCTTTCTGCCGCGATCAGCAGATTCGACCAACCTCTCGCCCCTTCGACTTCCAAGCTCTCGGTCAATGCAGTCGCCTCCCCGAATGCTCCCTGCAGGATACCATTGTTCCGGTTCGGCCGACATCCACCGAATGACCGGCTTCCATCGAAAAGCCTTTCTCATTCGACGGTGTCCGCAAATACAATCCGAGAGGGGAAGAAGGAGAAGATAGCGAACCTGAGCTTGAGCGAGAGGCATGATGCCTTTGAGTGCCTGACCTAAGAGCGCAACGGCGTCCGACTGACTTCACTCGCAAGCAGAGTGGCGAGGACTCCGAAGTCGGACTGGCTGGTTGGTAATCGGCATGGAAGTTCGACCGGCTCGAACGTGAAGCCAGGCCTCTGATCAAAGCGGAACTGGCCGATATCCTCCGGCAGCGGAGGCCGATAAAGACGAACAGGAAGCGCGCACTCTATCGAGAAACAAAGGGATCATGCAGTCCTTCAGTGCATTCGTCGTCAACAATGTCCGCTGGCTCGCGGGCGCCTTTTTGCTGACCCTCGTCTCGTCCTTCGGGCAGACCTTCTTCATCGCCTTGTCGAACGGCGATATACGCGAGACGTTCGGGTTGAGTCACGGCGAGTTCGGCGGGCTCTACATGCTGGCAACGCTGCTTAGCGCGGCGACCCTGCCGTTCCTGGGGCGGCCGCTGGACCGGTATTCGACAGTGACCATGGCGATCGCGACGATGCTCATGCTTGCCTGCGCCAGCATTGCGATGGGGTTCGCCGGGTCGCTGCCAACGCTGCTCCTTGCGCTCTATTTGCTGCGCCTTTTTGGCCAGGGCATGATGACCCAGACGGCTCTGACGGCGACTGGTCGCTGGTTCGCCGCGAACCGGGGCCGCGCCGTCTCGGTCGTCACGCTTGGCTTTCATGTCGGCGGCGCTCTGCTGCCTTTCCTGTTCGTCCTCGTGGCCGGCCTCGTCGGCTGGCGGGGAAGCTGGTTCGTCTGCGCAGCCTTCATCCTGGTCGTGGCCTTGCCTCTGGTTTGTGCGCTGGTCTGGAAGGAACGCAATCCGCAGAGCGAGGCCCAGCCGAGGGCGCAACGCGCAGTGAAGCACTGGACGCGGGCGGAAGTCCTGCGCGATCCGACCTTCTACGCCATCTGCCTGGGCGTCCTGGCTCCCGCCTTCGTCGGCACGACTATCTTCTTTCACCAGGTCTATCTAACCGAGCTCCGGGGCTGGCCGCTGCAACTCTTCGCCGGCGGCTTTGCCGTCCTGTCCGCCACGACGATGGGTTTTGCGCTTCTGGCCGGGTGGCTGATCGACCGCTTCTCGGCGGTCCAGCTGCTGCCTCTATTCCTTCTGCCGTTGGCGCTGGCATGCTTCGCGGCTGCCTATCTGACGGCGCCTTTCGCCATCTTCGTCTTCATGGCGCTGCTTGGCATCAGCTACGGCTTCTCCTCGACCCTGGAGGGCGCCATGTGGCCGGAGATCTACGGCACCGCGCATCTCGGCGCGATCCGCTCGGTTGTGGTAGCCGTGATGGTTCTGGCCTCGGCGATGGGCCCCGGCATCACCGGATACCTGATCGACGCCGGCGTCGACTACGCGCTGCAACTGGCCTTGATGGGCGTCTACAGCCTGGCCGCCGCCTTGCTGATGTGGCGGGTATCGCGGAAGCTGACGCGGGGCCTGTCTCGCGGCTGGAATCTTTCCAGCTCCTGATCGGTCCTGAAATCGTCGACACCAACATTTATGTCGCTACTTGCGGAATGAAGTGCTGGTCCGCGTCAGGCTGCCAATCGGAAAGGTGAGAAGCAAGATGCGAATTGGACGTCGGCGATTTCTTGTCCTGTCGCTCGGAGCGGCTGCCTTCGGCACAGCCCAAGCCTCCGGGCCACTCTGGGCAGCCCTGCGATCCGGAGAAGCCATTGCGCTGCTGCGCCATGCCGCGGCCCCGGGCTCCGGCGATCCGCCTGGCTTCAGGCTCGGTGATTGCAGCACCCAGCGGAATCTGTCGGAACAAGGTCGTGCGCAGGCCCGCGCGATCGGCGACCTGTTCCGTGCGAACGGCATCTCGTCGGCAGCCGTCTATTCGAGCCAGTGGTGTCGCTGCCTGGATACCGCTCGCCTGCTCGGGATCGGCGACGTCGTGCCTCTTGAGCTGCTCAATTCGTTCTTTGGCGACAGTTCGGCCGCAGAAGTGCGCACCGCTGCCCTTTTGGCCTGGCTCCGCGGGCAGCGTTTCGGCGGACCTGTGGTCCTTGTCACGCATCAGGTCAACATCACCGGTTTGACCGGCCAGGTGCCGGAGAGCGGCGAAATGATCTTCGTCCGTATCCATGAAGCTGACCCCGTGCAGGTCATCGGGCAGGTTGCCACGCCGGCTTGAGCATCATGGCCTTAAACCCCATCTCGTGCAGCATCGATTCAGTTGTGGAACAACGACGTGCGAGGAGAGATCAAAGGGAGTGATGGCATGGCTATCGATTTCAACCATACAATACTGCCGGCCCGCGACAGCGAGGCGTCGGCAAAATTCCTGGCGGAAATGCTTGGCCTTCCAGCCGCGAGGCGCTGGGGTCCTTTCCAGATGGTCACCACCGAAAACGGTGCCAACCTCGACTATATGGATACCTCAGGCGAAATCAGGCCGCAGCATTACGCCTTCCTGGTCAGCGAAGCCGAGTTCGACGAGATCTTCGCCAGGATTCGTGAACGGAACCTCTCGTACTGGGCTGACCCCAGCCGGACGCAGTTGGGCGAGATCAACCACCACGACGGCGGCCGCGGCGTTTATTTCGAGGACCCGAACGGTCATCTTCTCGAGATCATTACCCGTCAGTACGGCAGCGGCGGATGGAACCCGTGATCGCTCGGTGGTGTAGTCAGGCGGCGAACGTTCTGCGAGCCTTGTCACGGTGTTCTGCCGCAGCCAGCTGATCAGTCTGCTGAAATCGCCTCCAAAACTCGTCGCGGTCGTGACCCGCTCGGTCGAAGCGGTCACCGTGTGCCAGGCAGGTGCTGTGGAAGGCTTCCAGTGCGCGCTCGACATCGACACCGGCGTGCACCGATGATGCCGGATAAAGGGCGGCGAATAACGTCAGCAGGAAGCGAGGCGACATTTCACGCTCCGAGCCAGCTCAAAACGGTCGACACCTTTCAAACGCTTTGCCGCCGCGATCGATCCCTCCTGGCTAAACGCCCCAAACCGACAAGGCTGGCCTCACCGCTCCTCTGGGGGCTTCAAGTGCCGGAACTGCAGCAGCAGCAGCAGGTCATAAATGATCTTCAATGCACCGCAGATGAGGAGGGGCCAAGCTCGGAAAGAGGCAGCAAGCAGAGCGCCCGCCAGCGCCGGACTGGCTGCCGCGGCCAGACTGCGCGGGACAGATGTGAAGCTCGCGGCCGCCGCCCGCTCCGCTTCCGTGACAACGGCCATGACGTAAGATGAGCGCGTCGGGACGTCCATCTGCGAAAGCGCAGCGCGGACCAGCAGCAGGGCCAGTGTCAGAGGTAGCGTCGGCGCAAGCGCCGCCAGCATCAGGGCGATGCTGGACGGAATGTGTGTGAACACCATCGTGTTGATGAGTCCGATGTGCCGGGACAGCCAAGCTGCAACGGGGAATGAGAACGCCGAAAGCACGCCGGACCAGAAGAAGAAAAATCCCGCTTCCGAAAGCGACAGGTCGAATTTTTCGAACAGCCATAGGGCAAGCAGCGACTGGACGACAAAGCCGCCGGCGAAAGCATCAAGGCTAAAAAGAGCCGCAAGCTTGAGAACGATATTGCGCGAGGGGCCGAGCGCGGACGCGGTACCTGTGTCCGACGTGGGACGGCGCTGCGGGATCCGCGCGTAGAAGAGACCGCCGAGCAGGCCGAGCAACGCGTAGAGCACGAACATGGCCTTGATGCCGGTGAGTTGGTCGAGGCCGGATGGAGCAACAAGATCAGGGGTCGCCGAAGCGAGTGCGCCAACGGCGCCTGCAAGCGCGCCCACCAAGCTGTAACGCGCGAACATCTTGGTCCGGGCTGCATCAGTGACTTCGCGTGTGAGCACGGCATGCTCTAATGGCACGAACACGCTGACGCTGCCGGCCGACGGGTTGATGGTGCCTGCGAACGCGATCACCAAAAGCAGCGCGTAGTCATGAACCAGGGCAAAGGCCACACCCGTGGCGACCATCAGACTGGTGGCGGCAAGCAGAAGACGGCGGTGATCGTGTCGGGCACCAAGGACTCCGACGGCGATGGTCAAGAGCGCTGAACCGAGTAGCGATGCGGTCGCGATGATGCCGACCTGCAGAGGCGTGAAACCCAATGCGAGCAGGTAGACTGGCAACAGAACGGCCACGAACCCATCGCCCATATCGCGCAGGGCTCGGGCCGCAAAAAGAAAGGTCGTCGGGTGGATCCGCTGCACTGGCCTAGCCTACTCTCATGACCTGCGTCGGCGTCACCGCGCTCGGCAGCGACGCTCGGCAAGGCGGAAAGATCATGACGGAGTCGCGTTAGATATTCCAGCGAGGCGAGTATCGGTTTTGTTGGACTGGAACAGAGAGAACCTGTTCCGGGTAGATGGACGGGCGTTTGAGGTACGGATGGATGGATGAAGGAACTTGTTAGGGCCCGTGAGCTCGCGCGGTCACTTCATCGAACGGCCGATGCCGAGCGCGTCCGTTTCGCGTGGGCACCTTCTCGCTCGCTCCACGCCTGCGAAATCCGCGGCGAAAATGGTATCGGACCGATTGGTGCTCCAATATGGACATGTAGAGTTGTTGTCTTCGAGCGTTCCGTGAGAAATGGCATCCAGGCAATGACAGACTGCCAGAGGGGGGAATAAATGCGTCGCATCGCTCGGATTTCGCTTGCCATCATCCTTTCGCTAGCCGTCGCAATCCTGACTGCCTGGGCCGGACTTGCCATGTGGTATCGTCTGCCTGTGGCTGAGCTTGGACGGGCTCTGGCCGGCGTCCTCTTCATCTTGTTCGGCCTCGCCACTATCATCGCCCTCTTCAGCCGGTTTCGCATCAGGGCGCTTGTCCTGTTTGCAGCTGCGTTAGCTGTGGTTCTGGTTTGGTGGAGCACCATCAGGCCTTTCGATCACGCGGACTGGGCGCCCGACGTCGCCCGTCAGGTAACCGGCACCCGCGACGGAAACCTGATGACGCTGACTGATGTGCGCGACTTCGAGTGGCGTAGCGCTACTGATTTCACCGAACGCTGGACAACGCGGACCTACGACCTCTCCAACGTTCAGACGGTGGATCTCTTCATGTCTTATTGGTCCGGGACCAAAATCGCCCATGTCATCATAAGCTTCGGCTTTGCAGGAGGTGACTATCTTGCCTGGTCGATTGAGGTGCGGCGCCATGGAGGCGGCAAGTTTTCACCCATGGCAGACCTGTTCAAGAGCAATCCCCTGGTCATTATTGCGGCTGATGAGCGAGACGTCGTCGGCGTCAGGTCAAACGTTCGTGGAGAGGATGTCCAAATTTATCGGCTAAAAGTGTCACCGGAAGCGGCCCGGGCGCTCTTGCTGGAATACGTCTTGGACGCAAATGCACTTTCCACGACTCCAGAATTCTATAATTCCATCACGACGAACTGCACGACCACGATCGTCAAGATGATGCGAGCCGTCGGTGACGTGGTGCCTCTTGACTGGCGCCTCATCGTTAACGGCTATCTTCCCGAATATGCGTATGCACGGGGTGCGCTCGATGTCAGTTTGCCGATGTCGGTTTTGAGGGAGGCAGCCCACATTGACGGCCGTGCGCGGGAGTCGGGCCTTTCGCCAGACTTTTCGAGATCGATCCGGATTGGCGTGCCATCCCCCGGTCCAATTTATTGATCTCTGGAATCGTGTTTGGAAACGCTGGGCGGTTCGAACCGGATCTCATCCCGGCTTCACGGCGCACTTCTACTTTCTCCTCCTGTCGACTCGCATTGGCGGACGCCGCGCCTAGATAAGCACTGCGCCGGGGCGGAGCGATGCAGAAGGACCTGAGCATGCCTGAACAAATTACCCTGACTAAAGTTGAGCAGATCACATTGAATGATGGCTCAGCCATTCCCCAGATCGGCCTT
Organism: Mesorhizobium sp. WSM4806; assembly: GCF_055811635.1. Lineage (NCBI taxonomy): Bacteria > Pseudomonadati > Pseudomonadota > Alphaproteobacteria > Hyphomicrobiales > Phyllobacteriaceae > Mesorhizobium > Mesorhizobium sp. WSM4806. The sequence goes on from NZ_JBVVQZ010000029.1 coordinate 38,903, forward strand.
GGCGTTTGGCAGGTCGATCCAGCCATTACGGCCCAAGTCGTGAGTTGGGGAATCAAGGCCGGCTACAGACTGATCGACACCGCCGAAGGCTACCAGAACGAGGAGGGCGTCGGGCAGGCGATCCGCACGGCTGGCGTGCCGAGAAGCGAACTGTTCATCACCTCGAAGCTGCGAAACGGCGCGCATCAGCGTGACGCCGCCCTGCGGGCTTTCGACGAGACGATGAACAAGCTGGGCATCGAGCAGATCGACCTGTTCCTGATCCACTGGCCAGTGCCCAGCCAGGGCAAATATGTCGAGGCGTGGAAGACGCTGATCGAACTCAGGCAATCCGGCCGGACCAAGTCGATTGGCGTTTCGAATTTCAACCACGACCATCTGGAGCGGATCATCGGCGAAACTGGTGTCACACCCTCAGTCAACCAGATCGAACTCCATCCCCGGTTTCAACAGCGCCAGACCAGAGAATTTCACAGCACGCACAACATCCGCATCGAAAGCTGGAGCCCGCTGGGCAGCGGCCGGCTGTTGAGCGACCCGACCCTCGAAAAGATCGCCGGAAAACACCGCAAGTCCGTGGCGCAGGTGATCATCCGCTGGCATCTTCAGGAAGGGCTGATCGTCATTCCAAAGTCGATCCACCAGGACCGGATTGCCGCCAATTTCGACGTCTTCGATTTCGAGCTGGATTCAAAGGACCTCGAGCTCATTCGAGGTATGGATTCATCAAACGGCCGTACGGGCGCGAACCCGGCCACGGCTGCGTTCCTGTTCTAACCAGCGACGGGACTCGGCCAGATCAGCGAAGGCGGATGGCGTGAGGGTAGCGGCCGCTTGGCGACGGTCGACTGCCCGATGCCGAGCCTGCACGCCGCGATTTGTTGCCGGCCAATGTCAGACAGCCGGTTTACTGACGGAAAAAAGCTGCAGGCTGCCTGGCAGCCCGCTCGCTTCCAGTTCGCCATGCTCTTCGAAAGTCAGGCCGGAGCCGACTACCAGATCGCGCACCGTCCGCGACGCGATGATCTCGCCCGGCCGCGCGTGATCGAGCAGCCGCGATGACAGCTCGATTGCAACGCCAGTGAAGTCATCGCCGCGCACTTGGCATTCGCCGGTATGGACTGCCGAGCGGACATCGAGACCGGAATGCCTCAGGCGATGACGGATTGCGATCGCGCACTGGATCGACCGCGTCGGCCGTTGGAACACGGCGAAAAATCCGCTTGCGGAGCGCCTGATCTGTCTGCCTTCGGCAGCGAGCAGTTCGCCGCGGATCTCTTCGGCGTATCGCTCGATCAGATCTGCGCCGACACCAGAAGGGGGGCCGGCTATCTCCAGGGACAGCACCGACACCAGAACCCCTTCGCCCGGCGCTGCCGGCAAGGCGCCGGTGACGAAGGTCTGGATCTCATCGACAAGTCGATCGGAATTCTCGCCCCAGATTACGTGATCACGGCCGGCAAGCTCGATGTATCTGGCGCCTTCGATATGCGTTGCCAGATAGCGCCCCTCTTCCAGCTTTGCCCAGCGGTCGCCTGCCGTCTGCACGATCAGTGTCGGGACGTGAATGGCTGGGAGAAGGGCGCGAACATCGATTTCGGTGGCCCAGCGCCACAGCGCGATCGCGTCGGCAGGCGAGGCCGAATTCCTGAGATACGCGGCGAACCATTCTCTCTCGAAACTATCATTCATCAGGCTGGGCGCGGCGTTGCTCATATCCGCCGGCTCCCCCCATTGTCTCTCGACGGCGGCCAGATCTTCTTCCACCTGCTCGCTTGTCCTTGCCCAGGGGTAATCCTTCGACCATCGACCTCTGGCATAGGTTCCGTTGAGGACGAGAGCCGCTGTCCGCTCGGGATAGGTCGCCGCGAACAGCATGCACATGGGGCCGCCTTCGGAACCGCCGAACAGAACCGTGTGCTTTGAGCCGACCGCATTCAGCACCGCCCGCATGTCTTCCATTCGCTCTTCCAGCGTTGGCAAACCGACATTTCGATCGGACAGCCCCGTGCCGCGCTTATCCATGCGGATCAGGCGCGAGAAGGCGCCGAGGCGATGGAGCACATGCGAAAGCCGCGGCGACGACCAGGCAAGATCAAGGTTGGAGACCCATCCAGGCACGTAGATCAGGTCGACCGGGCCGTCGCCGGTCACCTGATAGGCGATGTTGATCCCGGCCGATTTGACGTAATGGGTCGCGGGGCGCATCGGCTCGGCCCGGAACGCCGGCCGCTCGCCGGTTCGGGCTGGCGACGGTGGCGGTGTCTGGGAAGACGACACCGAGGCAGCTGCCCGGGAGGCGGCTTGCGGTGCCATGCGGCGCGTCCGCAGGTCTTCATAGAGATGTCGGGTTTCCGGCTCGGGCTGCAGGTTCAGTTCCCGCTGCAGCGCACCGCGGCAATTTTCATATTGCTTCAGCGCGAGAGTGAGCCGGCCCTGAGCCGCATAGGCTCGCATCAGGGCGCGGTGGATATCCTCCCTCAGCGGCTCGATGGCGAGCAGGCGTGTTGCCGCGCGCACGCATGAGGCAGGTTCGTTCGTGGTGCAGTAATGCGCGACGAGCTTGTCCAGTGCCGCGACGGCCATCGCCCTCAGGCGCTCGCGCTCGACCCGCAGCCAATCCTCGAACGGCTCCTCCTTCAGGCCGAAGCCGTCGAGCAGGTCGCCGCGATAGACGACAAGCGCCTGTTCGAGTTGCTCCGGTTCGGAACCGGCGGCCAGCGCCTCGAACCGCACGACATCGAAATCAAGATCGTCGAGATTGAGGGTAATGCTGTCGCCGTCGGTGAGGAACGCTCGGCCATCGGATCCGTCCAACCCTTTCCTGATAGCCGATAGGGCCTGCCGGAGGTTCATCCGCGCCTGGGCCTCACCGTTGCCGCCCCACAAAAGCGCTGCGAGCTTCTCGCGTGACTGCGAGTGTCCGGATTGCAGGGCGAGATAAGCCAACATAGCGCGCGCCTTGCGGCTGAAAACCGGGACCGCCGCTGCGCCTCCGGCGAAGTCGAAACCGCGTAGCAGACAGAGATGAGGGTGCGACATCGGGTCCGCCCACGGCCACAACTTCGGTTGCGATCCTTTCCTGTAGTTGCCCCTAATTCAACCTTCATTTTCATCGGCCTGGCGTTTTCACGAATCCTTCACGCTGGCCCCAACGCGCCTCTCACGTCCGTGGTGGAGAGTGTCCGGACGAGCAGCCCTTATTTCAGGAGGACACTATGCTACGCCCGAGTTCGTCCGAATGGCCCATCTGGCATGATGATCCCGGTCAAAATGAGCAGCCGCGCGGCGGCCCGTTACGCCACGATATTGCACTTACGCATTATCTCGAGAAGCAGCGGGCCTGCCGGGTATCAACGGTCCGCTCGTTCGATTTCCGGACCACCGCGATCCGCGCATGCGCGCTGATCGCGCGACTTGGGCGTGATTTATTCCGGCGACTGCATCCATTCAAACCGCGCATCGCTATGAAAAATGCGCTTAAGTTGACCGACGATATTGGCTTGAGGCTGGCGCAGATCGAAGCAGAGATAAGCAACTCGTTCTGGCGCCGGTGAGCACGACAGCGGGTTTCGGCCCGATCCCAATGGCCTTTTTACGGTGAAAACTCCCCTTCGCGCTCAGCCTCATATCCCCGATCCATCCAGCAGCGGGACATCTTCTTCGTCCCAGGGGCTGGGCAATGAACCCTTGCTCAGATTGGCTGTCGGCAGCGGCATCCAGCACTTCAGCTCGGGTTCGGCGTATTCAACCACGCGTCCGGGCGACGAGTCGGAAGCGCGCCAGCCTTCGCTGCCGAACTGGTCGGCTCGAGACCAGTAAGCCAGGTCGACTTCCGCCGGTCCCTGTTCGGACGGCCGAACCGTGACAAGGATTCGGCTGCCATCCCTTGGCGCGCTCGACATGTGACGCCAGCGATCGGGCTCGTCCATCGTAATCTCCTCGCGCAATCTGCATCTCGGCTGTCCAGACGAATAGTCGCTTCGCGCACAAGGCCGGTCAACCCGAACTTTGCGCCGGCAGTCTATGATTGGCCGCCTGCCGGTTTGCCGCGACATGGCTGCCAGTCATCAGCGCACCTTCGCCTTGACTGCCCAGGCTCTCGTTTTCAGGGGAATGGACCCGCCCTCGCCGCGCGGCAGACTGTCGCGGAGCCTCTCCATCAATCTCTGGCGAGCTGCGGGTTCGAGACTCATGCAGTAGCCGGGCGCCGGTCCCGCACCCAGGGTGAAGGGGCGCCAGTAGTCCTCAAAGTCCTTGAACACAGCGGGCATTTCAATCCGGGTGGAGTCGATGGAGCCCAGGCCGGCCTTCTCCGCGAGATCGGTCAATCCATCTTGTGTGCAAAATGGAAAACGCCTGTCCTCGGTAAGGTCGATGGCACCGGGGTCAAGCGCCGTTGCAGCGGTCCAGAAGGCCCGCATGAATTCCACCCCGCCGCCAGGATAATCCCACACATAGAATCCAATCGTCGCTCCAGGGCGGGCCACTCGCCGCATCTCGGCGAGCGCCTTTTGCCTGTCGGGGACGAAGTTGAGAACAAGCGCCGACACGACCATGTCCTTGCTGCCCGATTCGACTGCCAAGGCCTGCGCATCGCCTGCGAGAAACGCGACACGCTTGTCCGGCACGTTTGCCCGCGCCTTGGCGAGAAAACCCTCCGACGGATCTATGGACACCAGGCTCCTGGGATTGCAACGGGCCAGGATGGCTGCCGACAGCGCCCCGGTTCCGCAACCCACCTCCAGCCAGTCCAGACCCTCCGCCGGATCGAGCCAAGCCACGAACGGTGGAGCGATCTGACGGCTCCATCGTCCCATATAGAGGTCGTAGCTATCCCCGGCCTGCCAGGCGTCGTGGCGCGTTGCCTCAGCCATCGCAATCTCCTCCCCTGATGATTTTCGACCCGTCGGACCGCGAGAATACGCCCGCCGCGCTCGCGGGAACAGGGGCCAGGAAGGTCTGCCCGGAATCGTACTCGGATGCCCACACGCTCGGCCGAAACGGGCCGGCAAGGCAGACGAACCGGGCGCCGGACAGCTCCGATCCGGAAGCAAACCGCTGCTGCCGTCACCTGGACGCGTTCGTGCTCAGCCTGCCCGGAACGCGAGGCTCCGCCTCATCAGTTGGATGCTGAGCGCCAGGTCTCCGCTTCCGATGAACCAGGGAGACAGTATCCGGGACGATCTCAGTCCGCGATAGAGCAGATAGGGAAGTCCGAGCGACAGGGCGATCAGTGCCAACTCGGAAGACATTCCGAAGTCCCGCAGCGTGAAATGAACGAACTGATGGACGAACATGATCACCAGGGAGGCCGCGCCGATTTCCGCCAACGGAGCGATGCGCAAGCTCGGCATCGCCATGAAGCGGACGAGGCCGAGGATAAAGGTCGAGATCGCCAATGCAACGAGCAGGCCGAGAAGTGGCGGGCCGAAGATGGCGTTCTTCATGCTGAAGGTAAAGTCGGACCCCGACCGCGCCGCCGCGAGCGCAACCCCGGCAACCGTTACGACAAACACCGCCGACCACAGCGCGCTCATGCCGCGTTCGCGCAGGAAATGTCCGAACCAGAATGCGCCGATGGCGAGCGGCACGTTCGTCAGAGCCAGCGGCGCGCGCACCTCCTGCCAGTAGGCCTGGATTGAATAGGCGAGGCCGACGGATGCGCCGACGAAGACCAGCATGCCGGGATCGGTCGGCCCGCTGGTCCTGATCGCCACCTCGTTATAGACAAGTTGCGTGGCGACGAGGCAGGTGACGAACCAGAACACGCCGAGTTCGCGCGTCAGGTGCCGTCCGCCCAGCAGCGCGTCGGTGATGAGTTCCCTGATCTGCCAGGGCGCCGGGGTGTCGCCGCGCAAAAAGTCCACAACGAGCACGCTCGCCATGATCGCGCCGAGAAACATCACATAGGGAATGAGCAGGCCCTGGACGCGCTTGCGGAAAAGCGCCTTCCTCTCCGTCACGGCAAAAAGGTAGCCGGATATGATGAAGAAGAACGGCATGAAGAACAGCGATGCCGTAAAGTAAATCGGGTGCGCCCATCGCCAGGTGCTGTGGTCGAGGACGTGGGCCATGACGACGAGGGTGATTCCCAAGCCCTTGGCAGTGTCTAGCCAGGTCTCACGTATGGGCAGGTTCAACTTCAGCGTTTCCTGGATACGGCTTATCGGCCGGCCCGGTCCTTCGGTTTCGATGGCGATTGTGCATTGCATCATACTGTGTGGCAAGTGCGAATTGGCCCGGCTTGACGGATTGCCGATAGTCCCATTCAGTCGGGCGATACCATTCGGCTTCTACGCCTACATGTTCGTAGGGGGCGTCAACATCCGGAAAGAGCCCTTCCGAGACCTTCGGGGGCCGTTTTCCGTTCAAAAATCCGACATGCGCGCGACCAGCGCTGCTGACCCGTTGGCGACATTCAAGTTTCGGAGGCAGGGCAAGTCGCGACCCCAATTCGGACGTCGGCGAGGCTCCACAAGCTGTTGTGATGTCGATGCGGCCGCGGAGAGTCGGATCCTGGCGTTCGCGGGGGATCTAAGTGGCTACCTCCACACGCCGGAATACTCCCTCGACGCACCATCGGCCGCTGAGCTGCCTTTTGCCATCTTGAACCGCTCCCAGAAAAAGTTAACCTTCTACGGACTAATGGCCGCCGCGAAGGCGCGCTCACCATCCTGTTCGCGATATCCTCAAAAGGTCACGAGCGTCCGGATGCCTTGGACAGGACCACTATGCCGCAGGTTTCCATAGTCATCCCCGTACACAATCAGCCCATGCTAATCCTCGAAGCGGTGGCTTCATTTAAGGCGCAATCCCTCGCCGACTGGGAAGCCATTCTCGTTGACGACGGGTCAACCGATGGAACACCCGCCGTGCTTCAGAATCTCGCGTCCCATGACCCCAGAATTTCGCTCTGGTTGCAGACACAGCGAGGTGCTGCTTCGGCCAGAAACACAGGGGTGGCAAAAGCAAAGGCAGATTGGTTGCTCTTTCTCGACAGCGACGACTGGCTCGCTCCTAATGCCCTTGGCTCCCTATTGCGCGTTGCCGGCCAGGATGTGCATCTTGTGCACGCCTTAGGCCTTCGCGTGTGCGGGAGCCGCAGCCAGGATCGATCGCAGGTACACCTGCCCGGGGGCGACTTATTCCATCGCCTTGCATCAACGGCAACGTTTATGGTCCATGCATGCATTTTGAAAAACTCGACCTTTCACGAGCTTGGCGGTTTTGATGAAACATTGATGGCTGCGCGGACTGGGATCTCTGGCAGCGTGTCATCCGGTCTGGCGCCCTCTGCAGGGGCGTTGATGAGTTCGTGGCCTTTTATCGCCAAACAGAATCCTCGCTCAGTACCTACTACGAGCAGGAGTTTCGAGACGGCTCATCGTCATCGCCCGCGGGCACGGCCCCGATCCCCGAGTTCCAAGACCCCATCCCATGTATGCCGAAGGCGTATCGCCTGCAGAGTTCCCCGCTGCGGCATATCGCTTTGCCAGTTGGTTGGCGGGTCTTGCAATCGCACGCAAGCACTCACTCCAGGGCGTCTTGAGAGGGATGCAAGCTCTTCCTGCCGAGCCCTTGGCAGCTTCTGATATCGGAGCGGCCTTGTTCGACGCCATTCCCATCGGATTAGGCGACTTCAGGCCCAATTGGGAAACCTGCTGGCCTACACTGAAACCTCACCTTCAAGAGTTCCTAGAAAAAATTGGCACGATTGCTCACTGCGGGCCTTCTTTCGTGAACGACGTGCTGGACCATACAGAACGTCTCGCCGCTACCGCTAATGCGTCCGACACCATCGGCGTTGTCGGAAGTGTGGCCTCGCGGGTCGTCCGAATTCCCGGAGCCATTCCGCAGATCAATCTTGGTCCAGGCATCAGGTCTTTCATTGCCGTCGTTCGCCCCGAGCGAGCCGAGGTCGGACAATTGGAAGTCCTCGTTGACCAGAATTTCTCTAGTGCACGTGTTAGGGAGATGATCATCGAGCGGTACTTAAGAGAGGTGTTGTCGACTTACTCCAAAAGAGCTCCGTTTTCTATGATTTTTGGAACGACCACACATTTAATCGCTCAGAAGAAACTTATCTCATCTTTTATAAAGTTTCTACGAGAGCGCTCGGTGGGCCCTTTGCTCAAGAAGCAGATCTGCCAAGCCGTGATGGCGCAGAATTTCGTACTTCCGATCGTGGAGACTGGCGTGATCTCGACCCGACTGAAGGCCAGATCACGAACTGAACAATAACGCCGCGACCGCGCTCGCCGAACATCGGCTTATGCATCAATTTGCGTCCAGATATCCGACAATGCTCTCGTTCGTCATCATGATCCGCGGCAGCACCAGAGGGAGGTCCGTGTTCGCCACAGGTCTGGGGTAGGCCGACACGGCGCAGGCCAGCCCCGACTCTTTTGCGCATTCGATGGTCAGGTCGGAATAGTCGCCATAGGGGTAGGCGAATGTGGTGCATGGGCGGGACGACAGGTCCTCGCACGTCCGGCAGCTTTTTTGGATCTCCTTCAGCTGGATGTGCCGATCCCACAATGGGAGGGAAACGTGGGTGTCCGTGTGACCTGAAATGTCCAAGCGCGACCTTCGCGAGAGCATTCGGGCTTCATCAATCGTCATGGGTCGGTGGCTGGTTCGAGGCGCCAAGTCACTGCCGACCTGGCGAGCGAGTGATTCGATTGCTTGGTACTGCACATCAAAAGAGGCCGGCTTCAGAACCTTCCAAAGCTTGAGATAGGCCTGCTCGCGCGCAGTTCGAGGCGGCTCGTGCATAGCTCGCCACCCTCGGCCCAATTGATAGTCATCGGCCTGTTCACCCAGATCAACATGAGCATCGCGACCGGCGACGACGATGGAGGCTGGTCCTGCGGCCCTAGGATCGAAGATAACCCGTTCGAGAGCATCGTTCCAGAACTCGTCGGTTTTCCCGAGCATGGACGTTACCAGAAAGAACGTAGCTGGAAGACCGAGCGTTTCCAGGACAGGCGCTGCGATTAAGGCATTGCACGCGTAGCCGTCGTCGAAAGTAATGGCTGCAGCGTCAGGTGGAAGGCTTCCTTCAATGTGCCTCGATGCGAGTTCGCGCAACGGCAGCACACGTCTCGTCTTTGCGAGGTCCCGCACCTGCTTCTCGAAATTGGTTGGCGAAACGGCGAGTTCCCACGGGTCCAGGTCCGTTGCAGCGATGCGATGGTACATCAGGATCACCGGCTTGAAGACGCAGCGACGTAAAACGCGGCGCAACCTTGTCTTGAGCGTCCAAGCCATTCTATTAGCCCTTTGTGGCGCATATCCCGATGGTGACAGGAAAGTGATGATCCTGCTCGTGTAGCATTTCTGGCTTGAGCTCTTCCGCAGCAATACCTTCGAGAAAGCATACCGCAGAGCAGACGTTTCCATAGACAGCAATATGCGTCGAGTCCGCCCCAAAGACATCCGAGAACAATCGGCGAGCGGAAGCTTCCGTCAGCGACCAATACCAGGTTTCATATTCCTGATGATGATCAATGGGCGTCAGGCCTGGCACCGTTACAAGTACGGTTCCACCGCTCCTGAGGAGCCGGAAGAGCGCAGAAACAGCCTTCTGCAGATCAAAGATGAGATGCAGAGTCTGGGTCAGTACGATCGCATCGAACTTATCGTTCCATTCTGCGCCCAGGCTCGTGAGGTCGCCGACGATCGTCGCGCGGGTATTTTCAGGGCGCAAGTCGACGATATCACGCTGTGTCGTTCTCGGTCCTCCGAAGCGAGCCGTGTAGTCGTCGTCCACGACTTCAAGCGTTCTACCGTGGATGCTTGACGCGTGTTCCGCCAGAAATCTTTCGATGTAGATACGATCAATTGGTGTTCCGCGATCATACCCGAAATTTCGACTGATCGGATCGGTCCGCTCAAAGTCGCCAAAGTGCACCCTTCCGACGCCGGGTCGGTCATATCTCATCAGCCGCCTCAATCGTTTCTTGACGATTTTCGGCAAGAGGCGATGGGCAAACATTCTACATTTTGCGTAGCGAACTCCCCAGGCGCTCTCAGGCATCACATACTGTCGGGTCCTGCCAAATGGTTTCACGCCTTGGCTTCGCGCTACTGGGGCTGCTGCCCTCTGAACGGTGAGCACCGTACCTTGGTCATCGACCTAGCTCCCGAGGGATGCGAACTCGGCCTGACCACCTTTCGACGTGATTGCAACCCCATGTTACGGGTGTCAGTCGCGGGGCGCAAGACCTTCGTAACCTGGCGAGTGCCCCGCGCCTCGGAGCGCGGCGCGCGCGGCATTCGTTCCACCGAGTTCCGGGCTGATGTAGGGCCCGCCATCATCCAGCAGCGCATCGAATTCGCCAAGGTATTCGACGACGGCGGCGCCGCGAGCAATGCGCGCGGCCAGTTTGGCGAGAGCCAGCTGGAGCTCCTTTTCGCGTTTGCGCTGGTCCTGATAATTCTTCTGAAGAAGAAGATGAACAGAGAAACGCCAATACCGATCAGGATCACGCCAAGCTGGGAAAAGATGTTGCGATTATCACGATGGCGCATGTCGTGGCGCACGCTGTGCGCCACACGAATATTGACGATCAGCGAAAGGATCAGAAGCCCGGCACCGACCAGGATGAGGCCGCGGATGAGGAAATAGCCATGGCCTGAGTTGAAATCCATGCGTTTGCCGCGTCCCTGAACCCCAGACCGCGCAGACTAAAATTCAGCAGTCCGCTTGATTTTCCGCCGATCTTCACCCATTGTTGCGCTGCACAATATCGGGGTAGTGCCGATGTGTCAGTTCAAGGCCTTTCGATAGGAAACGTTGACCGGCGCCGGTTACCGTTTTTGCGAAAGGCGGCCGGCTGTTGAAATCGATCGCGCTTTGACGTCGGATCGACCAGGTCCGTATCAAGCAGCAAAGGACCAAGATGCTTCGCGACCTGCCCGCCTACAAGAAAATGTTGATGCTCGGCATTATCGGGCTGGTGCTCGTCGCCATCCTCGACGCCTTCAGCAACCTGCCCGTCATCTCCGGCTGCGCATTCTACAGCAATTGCGCGATGGATGGCGCCGTAGAAGCACCGATCGGGCACAGTCAGGATCCGACGCTGCAATGAAGCCACCCGGGAAGACGGCGCTTATCGTCTATGACGGCGACTGCATCTTCTGCCAGAGCTATGTCCGCTTTGCCCGGCTGCGCGACGCGGTCGGTCCTGTCGAGCTGCTCGACGCGCGCTCCGGCGACCCGCGCGTTGCCGAGTTTCAGCGCCAGGGCTTCGACCTGAACGAGGGCATGCTCTTCGTTTTCGAGGACCGCGTCTACCACGGCGAGGAAGCCATCAATCTCCTGGCGATCCTCAGTTCCTCTTCGACGCTTTTTGGCTGGCTCAACCGCAGGATTCTCTCAAACAGGACGGCGGCGCGGCTGATCTATCCGGCGCTCAAGCTCGGACGCCGGGCCACCCTGAGGCTTCGCGGCCGCTCGCTGATCCCTGCAGATCTCGAACGGCGCTAAAGCATGTCGCGCAAAAGCATGCCCTCGGGCCCTGATCCGAGGGTGCGCAGTGGTTTGCAACAACGACATGAACTTAAAGCGACGCGTGACTCTTGCAATCGCGAGGCGCTTTGGACATTTCCCGGCGAAATGGATGGCTTAAGTTGACTGCCCAGCGACATCTATCAGTCGACATCTACCAGTTTCGTTCGTGAGAACGGCGCTCAGTGGGTGCAGGCCTTCGGCCGCGAGAAATCCACCAACTTGAACACAAGCAACTTGCGTTCGATGAGGCTGGGCATTTCGCCCGCGAAGGTCGACGCGTTAGCCCGGGTAATCGTCTCGCCGTCCTTCACGTAAGTCACCCAGGCCTCCGGCTTCCGGCGCAGCTGTTTCTTCACATCGAGGAGGACGTGGTGATTGCCCGCCCGCGACTGCCGGACGAGATGAGGCTCCGAGGAATCAACGATCTTCACCACCTCGTTCTGATAGTTGAACAGGTATGGTGGCTTGGGAAAGAGCAGATGATTGGTCTGGCCGGCTTCCGTGTGCAGATTGCTGAACATGTTGATGGAACTCTCCGTCTTGAGCCCGACATAGGGTGACAGGCAGGAGAGGAAGAACAAGCCCGGCACCAAATAGACCCAGAGCGGCTGGCGCGGCGAGGAAACAGTCTTGCAAGGCAGATTCTGCAGAGCCACATGGGACAGCACGACCATCGCCGCGCCGCCCACTACCGCCCAAATGAGGATCCAGACGGAGTGGACCATCATGTCGAAGGAGCGCCCGGGAAAAGCATAGGTGAGCGCAATGACGAGAGTGACCGCGACCAGCATCACGGCGGCGCCCGGCAGCAAGATCCCGATCCGGCCGAACGTCTCGCGCAGCGGATTGGTAAACTCCAGCGAGGTGCGATAGAGCGCCTCGCTGGCGGGCGTGGGGATGCTCAGCACATACAGCGCGAACACCAGGCTGGAAAAGTCCATGTACCAGGAATAAGCCGAAATCGGGATCACGTAATGGAAGACGAGTGCGAGGATGAACCCCACGGCGAAATAGCGCTTCCAGTAGAGGGACACGATCGCGATCGCCTCAATGACGAAGGTGGCGAAGATCGCAAGATACCGGCCAAACAGATTGTCCTCGAGGCCGAATGGACGAGCCAGCGGAGCGTAGAGGCCCACCGCGCAACTCACGGAAGGATCGAGGAAATCGGTGTTGATCTTGTGGAAGATGCCGTAGAAATACATGATGGCGAGCAGCGCCCGGGCGACGATCCGGATCTGTTGATAAAGCTCCATCCGGGCCAGCGCGGCGCCGCGGCCGGCGGCCCGCAGATAGAGCACTGCTGCGCTGAGCAGGATAGCCCCGTTCATCACCGCCGTGATCGTCTTGTTATTCGAAGCGACCGGCATGCGCAGCGCGTACAGCACAAGCGATACCATCACGAGCCCGATCAAGAACTCGGTCCGCCGCGGGTACAGCAGGAGTAGCAGGCTGAACAGGACGACCGACCAGCTCAGAGCGGCAAACAGCGGCCCCTTGTAGCCAAGCATGGAGTAGATATCACCGGCGATACTGAAGATCGCCGCCATTGCCCAGAACGGGGTAAATGCGGTCAACCCGTCAAATGTATCGTCCCGTCCTCTGACTTTCGTGATCTTGCCGCGACCAACGTTCCATATCGGTGTCGCGCTTGAATACTGCTGCTGCCCAATAAACACCAGTTAAGCCCCCTCAAGTTCCCCTGCAGGTTCTTTTGGCGTCCAACTGGTGACGACTTGGCGCGCCTTCGGAACCGTCCTATGTTGCACTGCAACATCAGCACGAGCGCAGATTAAGAGTCAATCCGCCGTCGTCGGTAGCTCCTGCTGCCGAGCATCAGCCATTGGGAGAGGTACGGCGGACCCAAAGCGGGATGCGTTTAATTTGAACTGGCCATCCCGCTCCATTTGTTTCGCCCGCGACTGCATGTCGCCCAAGGCATGCCCTCGGGCCTGATCCGAGGGCGCGTAGCGGAATCAAGACAACGACATGTCAAGAAACAAGAACTTGAAGCGGCGCATTAATCCTGCGGATGCGCCGCGCTTCGCTGACTAACGCTGCTTTGCCGTTCTGGGAAATTCCACCACGTCCGCGGGCGGACGCTTGTACTGAGCTGCGACAATTGCATCGATCAGGATGTCCAGGGCGGCGCGAGCCGCGCTGCTCGTCTCGTCATCGCCGCGCAAATAGTGGCAGGCTCGTTCAAGATGGAGGTGGGCTGCGGCAAAGTCACTGGTCATGGATTCTCCTTTTGCCCGCCGCTGGACAGGATGGCCCATTTCGATTTACCCAAAGGCGAACATCCACAGCTGGATTTGAATCAAATATGGCGGGTTAACCAGATCTTCAGCATCGCGAGGCGACCTTGCGGCTGCGGACATGTGTTGAGTTCCGCCTCAGGCAACAGACCCGCTCCGGAGACCGGGGCGGGTTTTTGCTTGAATGGTGCCGAACTGCCTGTCCAATGCTCTACGCTGCCGCGGCGGAGCCGACCTAGCGTCAAGCAGCGAAGCGGCCCACCGCAAAGGGCGCGAGGCAGTCAGGATCGCCGTGTCCGGCAATCAGGTCGGCGACCAAGCGGGCGGTGATCGGCGCCAGGGTGAGGCCGAGATGACCATGGCCGAAGGCATGGATCACCCTGGGGCTGCCACGTGACCGACCGATGACGGGCCGGGAATCGGGCAGCGACGGCCGGAACCCGAGCCATTCGGATGAGGGCCGGCCGAGTGAGGGGAAGAACTGCCTGACACCGCGATCCAGCAGCGCCAGCCGGCGCGGATTTGCCGGCGCTGCAAGCCCGCCGAGCTCGACGGTTCCGGCGACACGCAGCCGGCCGGCCATCGGCGTCATGTAAAAGCCGAGATCGACGGGACAGACCGGACGATTGAGCAAAGGCGCTTCGGTCGGGAATTCGAGATGATAGCCGCGTTCGGTCTCGAGCGGGATGCTGTCGCCGGCCTGCATGGCCAACGCCCGCGATTGTGCACCCGCGGCGATCACCACCGTGCTCGCCTTGATGCGAAGGCCGCAACCGCTGAGCCTGGCACCATCAGCCTCGACCTGCAGCCCTGATATGGCAGCCTGCGCCACCGACACGCCGCGGGCGGTTGCGGCATCGAGCAGCCGCCGCATCAGCGTCTTTGGATCGGTGACGTTCATCGAATCCGGGAAGTACAGTCCGCGGGTCCCGGTCGGAGGCAGGCGCGGCTCGAGCGTGGCCACCTCACCCGGCGTCAGGACCTCCTGATGCACGCCAAACCCGGCGCGCAGCGCCCTGCGCCCAGCGGCCCTGGCGAAATCGCTCTCGCGACGATACAGGTAGAGGCAGCCGTTGCGGCGCAGCAGGTCGGCCATATCGGCCTCTTTCGCCATCTCCTCCCATGCCGGCAGGGCCTCAGCCAGAAGGCCGGCCAGCGCCAGCGCATTGGCACGGGTGGCTGCCGGAAGCGACTGCCGCACGAAGCGGACCAGCCAGGGCGCAAGCTGGAAAAACGCCGGCCAGCGCAAGGCGAATGGGCTGGCAGGATCGAGGAGCAGTTTTGGCAATTGGCGCAGCAGGGCCGGGTTGCCGACCGGCATGCAGGCATATTCGGCGAGCGTTCCGGCGTTGCCAAACGAGGCGCCGGAGCCAGGCTCGTTGGGATCGATGAGCAGCACCTCGCGCCCCTCGGCCGCAAGCCGAAGTGCCGTCGCCAGCCCGACAATGCCGGCGCCAACGATGGCGATTTCGACGGTTTCCGCTGCTGCCAAGACCGTATCTTCTTGTTTGACCATGATCTTTTCCGAAAACCGGCCCCCACTTTTCGGGATCATGGTCTAGACGAAGCCAGGCAGTTGCAAATGCCCGGCCGCGAGCAGTTCAGCCATGGTGTTCAGCGCCGTGCGCAGATCGTCAAGCGAGCGCGCGGCGCCGACATTGATGCGCACCCCGTGCTGTACCGGCTCGCGTCCGACCGCGAAGGCATCGCCGGGAAGAACGGCAACGCCACGTTCCAGGCAGGTGCGAGCGAAACCCGCGCCCCGCCACGGCTCCGGCAGGCGCAGCCACGCATGCGTCGAGGTGGCGTGGCTCTGGACATCGTAGCGGCCGAGGATTTCGGTGAGGATGGCCTGGCGCTGGCGAAGCTCCTGCTTCTGGGCTTCGATGATGCGCGCCGCCGAGCCCTCTTCTATCAGCCGTGCGCCGATCAGCGCGGTCAGAGGGCTGATGCTCCAGCAGTTTATGCGCAAAGCCGCGGCGACCTGGCCGGCTATGGCGCGTGGCGCGATCACAAAACCGAGGCGCAGTCCCGGGGCAAGGCATTTCGACAAGGCGCCGATGTGAACCGTCAATTCGGGCTCGAGGCTGGCAAGCGACGGCGGCGGATTGTCCGCCAGCGGCCGATAGACGTCATCCTCGATGATGAGGACGTTATGGCGACGGGCGACAGTCACCAACTCGTGCCGGCGCTCCTCGCCCAGCGTGATGGTGGTCGGGTTGTGCAGGGTCGGCACCAGGAAGACCGCGCGTGGGCGCAGCTGCGCGCAGGCCGCCTCGAACGCGCCGGCCCGCATGCCGCCACGGTCCATGGCGATGCCTCTGAGATCGAGCCCATGCACCCGGCACAGGGCATTGATGCCCTGGTAGGTCACTTCGTCGGCGAGCACGACCTCGCCCTGCCTAGTCACCGCGCCAAGCACGCAATCCAGCCCATGCTGGGCGCCCGCCGCCAGCACCACCCGGCCGGGATCGCCGTCGCCGGCGACCGGCTGCATCCACTCGGCGATCGCCGCCCTCGCCCACAGCGGCCCCTCGGGCGGGTGATAGTCCTGAAGCGTGGCGTAGTGCCGGTCCTTGGCCAGGCGCGGCAGCAGCAGGGTCAGGGCATCGAGATAGGCCGAGGTTGCCGGCCGGTTGACGGAAAGATCGATGACGCCGCTGTCGTCGCTTGGCGCCGACACGAAACCTGGTCCTTCGCCGCCGTTACGGGCAGCCACCGTTGTGCCGCGTCCAGGCCGCGCTTCGAGCAACCCGCGCTGCTGCAGCGTCGACAGCGCCCGCGTTACCGTGGTGACGTTGATGCCAAGCGCGCGGGCAATCTCGCGCTGCGGCGGCAGCCGGTCTCCAACGGCAAGCGTGCCGGCTGTAATCCGTTCGGCAATAGCGTCGGCAAGGCGCCGGTAGACCGGGCCTTTTTCCGAGGCGAGTTGCAGGTCCTGAAGCATGCGGATTGGCGGTTTCGGTGTGTTGAGGCTCTGGCTACCGGCGCATCTAGCATAAGACAATCCTCCGGACAATAGCGCTTGTCCGGTGCCTGATTCCAAAATTCGGGCTGAAAAATCTCACACAACACCGAAGAATGCCGCTTGACGGGCAAACTTGTCTGCATCTATGCTTCTTTAGCGATCGATTGTGTGAGCATACAAGTTTGGTTTGCCGCCTTGCGCGGCCAGCCTCAAGCGAGACCGGCACATGGACGGCAAGCACCACCTCGTTTCGACAAGCGGCCATTGCCGGCGCTCAACGGAATTCCGTCCGTGATCGCCGAAGCGACAGGCCTGTCACGCGACAGCGCCGGTCCGGCACCGGGGGCCAATGCCAGCGGCCCCCATGACGGCCGGGGATTTGTCGAGTTCGTCGATGTCGAGAAATCCTATGACGGCCGCACGTTCGCAGTGACACGGCTGAACCTCAGCGTAGCGCGCGGCGAGTTCCTCACCCTTCTCGGCCCCTCAGGTTCGGGCAAGACGACAACGCTCAACATGCTTGCCGGCTTCGAACGGCCGACCAGCGGAGTCATCACGCTTGAAGGCCGGTCGGTCGACAGGCTGCCGCCCTACGAACGCAACATCGGCATGGTATTCCAGAACTACGCGCTGTTTCCGCACATGAGCGTCGA
Organism: Mesorhizobium sp. WSM4806; assembly: GCF_055811635.1. Taxonomy (NCBI): domain Bacteria; kingdom Pseudomonadati; phylum Pseudomonadota; class Alphaproteobacteria; order Hyphomicrobiales; family Phyllobacteriaceae; genus Mesorhizobium; species Mesorhizobium sp. WSM4806. The sequence continues at coordinate 56,300 of NZ_JBVVQZ010000029.1, forward strand.
GGAGAACGTCGCCTTCCCGCTCTCGGTCCGCAAGACCGCCAGGGCGAACGTGGCATCCCGCGTCGGCCGCGCGCTCGACATGGTGCGGCTGCGGCAATTCGGCGACCGGCGGCCGGCACAGCTTTCCGGCGGCCAGCAGCAGCGCGTCGCGCTCGCCCGCGCGCTGGTGTTCGAGCCAAGCCTGGTGCTGATGGACGAGCCGCTCGGCGCGCTCGACAAGAAGCTGCGCGAGCACATGCAGATCGAGATCAAGCAGCTGCACACCATGCTCGGCGTCACCATCGTCTATGTCACGCACGACCAGAGCGAGGCGCTGACCATGTCGGACCGCGTTGCCGTGTTCAACAATGGCGGGATTGCCCAGCTCGGTTCGCCCGACGATCTCTACAACACGCCGGAGAGCTCGTTCGTCGCCAGCTTCATCGGCGAGAACAACACGCTGGAAGGCAAGGCCGAGCGCGTCTCCGGCAAGGAGTGCCGCGTCGCGCTGTACGGCGGCGGTTCGGTCGCCGCGCTGGCCATCGGCGTCGCCGAAGGCGCGGCCTGCCATGTCGCCATCCGCCCGGAACGGTTGAAGCTCGCGCCCGCTTCGAACGGTGCAAATGCGTTAGCCGCCACGGTCGAAGGCCGCATCTATCTCGGGGACCACCAGCGTCTTCTGGCCAGGCTGGAAAGCGGCCAGGTGCTGACCGTCAAGGTCGGCCCCGAAGCGACCATGGGCAACGGGGAGCCGGTCACGGTTTCCTGCGCGCCCACCGACTGCCGTGCCTTTCCGGCCGATGCCGGAACGGGCGGTTCCATCTCGAAAACAGGGGAATAAGAACAATGAAGATCACAAAAGCCCGGCTGTTCGCCTTCGCGGCAGCCACAGCATTCATCACCATGGGAAATGCCGCCTTCGCCGACGAACTTTCGATCATGGCCAGCGGCGGCGCCTGGCAGGATGCCCAGCGCAAGGCATGGTTCGAGCCGTTCAGCAAGGAAACCGGGATCAAGATCGTCGAGCAGGAATATCTTGGCGATCTCGGCAAGGTCAAAGCGATGGTCGATACCGGCAACGTGCCGATCGATCTTGTGACTGTCGAGACGGCGACCGTGCTGCAGGGTTGCGACGCCGGCATTCTCGAGCGGCTCGACTATTCCAGGATCGCCCCCCGTGAAAAGTTCATCGAAGGTTCGGCGCTCGACTGCGGCGTCGGTCTCGACGCCTATGGCGATGTCCTTTCCTATGACCCCAACGTGCTGAAGGAGGCGCCAACCTCGGTCCTCGACATCTTCGACACGACGAAGTTTCCGGGCAAGCGCGCGATGCGCAAGTTTCCGGCACAGAACCTCGAATGGGCACTGATGGCCGACGGGGTCGCGGCGGCCGATGTCTACGAGGTGCTGGCAACCCCCGAAGGCGTCAACCGCGCTTTCAAGAAGCTCGACACCATCAAGCAGGACATCGTCTGGTGGGATGCCGGCGCACAGCCGCCGCAGCTCCTCGCATCCAAGGAAGTAGTGATGACCACCGCCTGGAACGGCCGTATCCAGAACGCCATCGACAAGGACGGGGCGCCGTTCAAGATCGTCTGGAACAACCAGATCCTCGAATATGATATGATCGCCATTCCGAAGGGCGCCAAGAACCCGGATCTGGCCTACAAATACCTTGCCTATATCAGCCAGCCGGAAATCAACGCCAAGCTCGCCAGCTACATCACCTACGGGCCGGTGCGCATTGATGCGGCCTCCTTCGTCGCGCCGGACGCCCTGCCGAAATTGCCGAACGCACCCGACCACATGACCGCTTACCTGGTCGCCGATACCGAATTCTGGGGCGACTATGGCGAGGACCTGGTCAAGCGCTTCAACGCCTGGCTCGCGCAGTAGGGGAAAATGTCGGCGCTTGAGCCCACGAAACTGGACCGGCCGCGGGCAAGCCGCGACTGGTCGGCCGCCGATTCCGGCACAGCAAGGTCGGTCGCGGCGGCGCTTCGCGGCGCCGATCTCGGCGACCGTCTGCGGTCGCTGGCGCTGGCGGCACCTTTGCTTGTGCTGCTGGCGCTGAGCTTCGGCATCCCGATCGTCCTGCTTCTGTCGCGCGCTGTTTATGATCCGACGATTGCCGACGCCTTGCCGCAGACCAGCCAGGCATTGGCCCGCTGGAACGGCACGGGACTGCCCGACGATGCTGCGTTCCTGGCCCTTGCCGCCGATCTTCGGAGCAATCAGGCCAAGGGCACCGCCTACGAACTCGCCAAGAGCCTGAACGCCCGTCTACCAGGTGCACGCAGCCAAGTGCTCAAGATGGTGCGTCAACTCGAGGCCGCCGAAAGGCCGCCGCTGGAGGTGATGAAAGCGGTGCCGTTCTGGTCGGCGCCGGGCACATGGCCGGTCATCGAGAGCGGCACCCATAGCGTGACGTCGTTCTACCTGCTGAGCGCGCTTGATCTGCGCTGGAATGCCGATGGCGGCATCGAAAGGGTGCCGCCCGAACAGGCGATTTTCCTGCAGGTGTTCATGCGCACATTCTTCGTCGCCGCTGCGGTGACGCTGGCCACGCTGATACTGGGCTTCCCCCTCGCCTACCTCATCGCCTCCGTGCCCAAGGGCCTCGCCGCCATCCTCATCGTCGCGGTGCTGCTGCCGTTCTGGACGTCGATCCTGGTGCGAACCGCGGCCTGGACGGTGCTCCTGCAGAAATTCGGCCTGGTCAACGACCTGCTGCTGTGGCTCGGCGTTGCCGACGACCGGCTCGACCTGATGTACAGCCGCATCGGACTGATCATCGCCATGACCCACATCCAACTGCCGTTCACGCTGCTGCCGATCTACAGCGTCATGCGCACCATCCAGCCCTCGCAGATGAAGGCTGCCTATTCGCTCGGCGCAAAACCTTTTACCGCCTTCCGCCGCGTCTACCTTCCACAGGTCTTTCCTGGCGTGATGGCCGGCTGTCTGCTCACCTTCATCCTCTGCCTCGGCTATTACATCACGCCGGCGCTGATCGGCGGCGCCAGCGACCAGTTGATCAGCAATTTCATCGCCAGTTACGTCAATGTCGAACTAAACTGGGAGATGGCGGCGGCGCTCAGCTTCATCCTGCTCGTGTTCACACTGGCGCTGTTCGGCATCTTCGCCCGCATCCTCGGCCTCGACCGTCTCAAGCTGGTGTAGCCATGTTGCTGTCTCCCTATCCTACGACCGGCGAGAGAATCCGCATCACCCTGCTATGGCTGTGGTGCGGCATGGTGATCCTGTTCCTCCTCGTGCCGATCCTTATTCCCGTTCCCTTGTCGTTCAACAGCGGCGCCTTCTTCATCTTTCCGCTGGAGGGAATTTCGACGCGCTGGTACGAGGTCGTGCTCGGAACCCAGCGCTGGCAGGCAGCCATCGGCAACAGCCTGATCGTTGCGTTCGGGACGACGCTGATCGCAACGATATTAGGCACATTGACGGCGATCGCACTTTCCGACGAAAAATTTCCCGGCCGCCGCATCGTCATGCCGCTGCTGTTGTCACCGCTGATCGTGCCGGTGGTGATCACTGCCGTCGGCTCGTATCTGTTCTATGCCCGCGTCGGTCTCGCCAGCACCTATGCCGGCATTATCCTGGCGCATACCGCGCTCGCCAGTCCGTTCGTCGTCGTCACGGTGGGAGCGAGCCTCACCGGCTTCGACCGCAATCTGATGCGCGCCGCCGCCATCTCCGGAGCAAAGCCCATCACGTCGTTCTTCAGGGTGATGCTGCCACTGATCCTGCCCGGCGTGCTGTCAGGGGCGGCCTTTGCGTTCGTCACCTCGTTCGACGAGGTCGTCGTGGTGCAGTTCCTGGCCAGCGCCAATCAGCGCACCATGCCGCTCGAAATGTTCATCGGCCTGCGCGAGAAGCTGAGCCCGGCAATCACCGCTGCCGCGACGCTGATGATGGCACTGTCGATCGTGCTGCTCGTGGTCGCCAATTTTCTGGCCCGCCGTAGCAAGCAGCGACCGCGCATCGACTAGGAATGTCGTGCGGCGGTCGGCCAAAGCCTCCATCGGCCTGCCCGCGTCAGGCCGCTTTACGGTGCGATTTCCATGTCTCGTGGTGCTTGCCCCACGCCGACATGACTGTCACCGCATCGTTCAGGCTAAAGCCGAGCGGCGTAATCGAATATTCCACGCGAGGCGGCACCTCGTCATAGGCGCGCCGGCTGATCAGCCCGTCGGCTTCCATCTGCCGCAATTGTTGCGTGAGCACCTTTTCGCTGACGCCAAGCAGCAAGCGGCGCAGTTCGGCAAAGCGGTAAGGCCGCAGGTGCAGTTCCCATAGCAGCGAGGTCTTCCACTTTCCGCCGACGGCCTGCAGCGCGGCAGCAAAACCGCAGCTGTCTGGTTCCTTGCGCCTCATTTAGCAGCTCCTGTCATGATGGCGATAGCTTACCTCAAGGTGCGTACTTCTCAGAGAACGAACGGAAGTTCTGAGTACTCGCGCCCTATCTCAGAAATGTACAGGGCCAGGGCGGCGGTCGAAATATCGCTGAGGGAATGTTGCCGCTCAAGATCTTCGAGTATATGGCGCACGGCAAACCGATAGTATCCTCCGACCTGCCAGTTATCCGTGAAGGTTTGAGGGATAGTGTTCACAGCGTTCTGGTGGCCCCAGACAACCGGTCGGACTGGGTCAAAGCCCTTCAGCGCCTGCGCGAAAACAAGGTGTTTCGGGATCAGACAAGGTGTTTCGGGATCAGATTAGGCTGCAGGCGGAGACGGACTTTCTGGCCAAGCATAGCCGCATCGCACGCGCAACCAACATATTAAAGGAAATCGAAAAGCGGATGCCGTCGAGCGGAAGCTTATAGGGCTGCACAGTTTGTCTTGTTTGGCGGCCGTTGATCCAAGTGTCGGGCATCGCGCCTGCAGACAATGTCGTCTGCTACGCCATCAAGTCCATTGCGGCAGCGAGATTTCGAACGAGGTTGCCGAGGTCGCAATGTCGTCTTTTCGATAAAGGATCTCGTGGACGAAGTGGACCGACACGCCTTTCGTGCGAGCGGCTATGGTTACCTGATCAACGTCAGCCAATTGATGCACTCGGGCAGCGGCGAACCCTACCGGATCGCGATCTGCGGCGGCGAGTCGACGGAACCGTGGCCGGAACCGACGGCTCCGGTCGAGGCCGGCCTGCGCGAGAAGGCGATGGACTTGGTCGGGTGGAGCTACGAGGAAGCAGGGCTGAGGCCGCAGCCGGACCTCGAAGTCGACATCACTCCGGCCGCAGGACTGGGACCTTTCGGACCTGACGATCTCGGATCCCGATCCGGATGGCGGAACGCAATGCCCAACCTGCTTGTTGCACTTGACCTGACTTCCGGAGGGGCTTACGCCATGGCGAGGGCGAGCAACGCCTAAACGCGACCAGAGCGGACCGTAAACCGTCTTCACCGCGAGGAGTCCCGTCATGGCTAGAGAACGGTCTCTGAGAAGATCGACATCGGTGTTGACTAGGGCTCGGCGGCTCGGACGAAATTTCCTGCGCTGGCTGGAGGGAGACAGCCGATCCCAACAGCTCAGAGACGAAGTTCTGTTTTGGAGACACTGGTTCTCCACTCAGGGATCATTCTGGCCAGAGGACTACAAGGAACGTCTTGACCCCAATTTACCAATTCAGGATCACGTTGGGCGATATGTCGACAGGTTGACGCCCAACCCAGTTCACATACTCGATGTGGGGGCTGGCCCGTTGACGAAGCTCGGCAAAGTGCATGCTTCGAAAGAGATCAGGATTATTGCAACTGACCTGCTGGCATCAGAATATGATCAAGTTCTGAGAGATTTTGGCATTCAACCTATTGTTCGAACAGTCTTTGGTGACGCCGAAAACCTTACCACCCAATTTGGCGATTACAGTTTCGACATTGTTCATGGACAGAATTGTATAGACCACACCGCTAGTCCACTCAAGGCAATACAACAAATGCTCTCGGTCACAAAACATGATGGTTTCGTCGTGCTTTATCATGCTGAAAACGAAGGTAAGACGGAATCGTACAAGCAGCTGCACAAGTGGGACTTCACATGTGAGAAAGGACACTTCGTTATCAGAGGGCCTGGGCCGGGTGGGGGTTCGGTGGATGCCACTATCGCGCTGGCCGCGGTAGGTTCTGTTGAATGTAGCTTGGACGACAGCGCGGTGCTTGTTGCAATCCGAAAGCATCCGCAAAGACGTCAGTGATATCTGGCCAACCTGCTCGCAGGCGGCCTCCTATTTCGGGGGGATGGGTTCAGATAGCCGTCACCTGAGGTATCGCGGGGTAACACTTCGGTTCCGCTTCGCTCCACCTCCAATCCTTGGCACCCACTGCACGCCTAGTTGAGGAGACCACACCAACTTGCTATAATGGTTAGCCTGCTTTTCCTGGACTGCCAACGGCATACTACCCCGCATTCGGGTATTGGACCCTCTCCAGGATTGAGGCACTTCAGAAATGTCGAGCATAACGCCACTTGCCAAACAGGAACGGAAGTACTTGGTGGAATCGCATCGTCCCCTGGTCTCGATCATAACCCCGTTTCTAAACGCAGGTTCCTTCTTACAGGAGGCAGTCGAGAGCGTGTTGGATCAAACTTACACAAATTGGGAATTAGCCCTTATTGACGACGGTTCTACAGATGAGAGCACAGACGTCGCCAAACGTTACGCGGAGCAGTCGCCGGGTAAAATTCGATACTTAGAGCATTTCGGGCATCGAAATCTGGGGGCGAGTTCATCGCGCAATCTGGGGCGCGAACATTCGTCAGGCGAGTACATTGCATACTTGGATGCCGATGACGTTTGGCTTCCAGATCGACTGGAGCAACAATTATCAATTTTTGAAATGATAGCAGAAGCCGGTATGGTGGTTGGGTCGACGGTATATTGGCATCGGTGGACGGGTCGCGCTGAAGACAAAGACAAAGATGAGTTTGTGCTCGTCGGTGCACCTCAGAACAGCTTGGCGCGGCCTCCTGCTCTGCTCTCAGCGTTGTACCCTTTGGGCGAAGGCGCGTCGCCGTCGATGAATTCTGTGCTGGTGAGATCGGATGTTGTCGACCGAATTGGGGGTTGGAACGATGAATTCAAACGGGTATTCACAGACCAAGTGTTCCTGGCGAAGGTATACACCTCGACGCCTGTTTACGTTTCCAGCGCCTGTTGCGACTATTACAGACAGAGGTCTACGTCGAGCAGCCAAATCGTACGCCAAGAAGGTGAGTTTCATAAGTGCCGGCACCAGTTTCTCGTTTGGTTGGAAGGTCATATGATATCTGTTGGGATGGAGCAATCAAACGAGTGGAGAAAACTTCAGCGCGCACTTTGGCGGTATCGGCACCCAGTAATGAGTCGAGTCGCGAGAACGTTGACCCGCGCGTACAGCAGTCTGACGAGCTCGAGCGCGCCGTGAATACGAGGTGCGTCTAGAGATAGAGAGGAAGCTTACCGTGGGCGAGCGGGATCCACTCGTTAGTATTGTTATCACATGCTTCAACCACGGCACCTTTTTGCAAGATGCCTTTCACAGTGCTCGACGGCAAACCTATCGAAATGTCGAGATACTGGTGGTTGACGATGGGTCGACTGACAACTCGCTTGAGGTGGCGAACAAGTTAGAACATGCCATTGTTCTTCACCAGAGGAACGCTGGATTGCCGTCAGCGCGCAACGCCGGGTTGCTTAAGTCGACTGGTGCCTACGTGACGTTTTTAGACGCCGATGATATTCTGTTGCCCAATGCAGTCGAGCTGGGCGTGGCGGCACTCATCACGCGGGCTGGATACGCGTTTGTATGTGGCGGGCACCGTGGGGTGTCGCTGGATAGAGTTGCCCTGTGGGAACGGTCGCCCGCATACGAAGGCGATCCTTATAAAGGATTTCTTAGGGGCAATTTTATCGCGATGCACGGTACGGTACTCTACGATCGCTCTATCCTGGTTCGGGAGGGAGGTTTCGATCCGGGATTGGAAGCCTGCGAAGATTATGACGTTTACCTGCGCCTTGCTCGAAAGTACCCGATCGAAGTGTACAGCGAAATAGTTGCCGAGTACCGCCAGCACGACTATAACATGTCACGTAATTACCAAAAGATGCTGCGGAGCGCATTGTTGGTTTTAAGGCGCCAAAAGATGCACACCGGCAGCGACCGATCCTATAAAGCAGCTTATAGAGACGGCATAGGCTTTTGGAAAAGATTGTACGGTAGGCAAATGATCAAGGCAGCTGTGCGGGATCTAAACAGAAGCGGGAAATTCAGGAGCGCAATTCTGACCCTTGCGTGGGCTGGCCAGCACGCGCCGGCTGCTTACATCGATCTGATAGCATCATCACTAGGTTATCCCCGGGGACCCCATTGACGTGCTGAGCAGGTGGCGTCAGGTGCCGCGCCTCTCGCAGGCGACTGATTTGCTAGGTCGGAGCTTCTAAACCAATACCAGGGCAGGGAAGCCAGTGAATTGTAGTGTGGTTTTGGATTTGAATTTCCTGAACGCTGATGTCACTAAGATGGCAGCAAACTATCACCACTAGATTCAGGTGCGGTTGATCCATGGCCAATCTGAGTGATGAATCCGCTGCGCTAGTATCCGTGGTGATACCGGTCCATAATGGCTGTGGGTTCGTAGAAAACGCTGTTCGATGCGCAGCGGAGCAGACATGGCCCTCAATTGAGATCATCGTGGTTGATGATGGGTCGACGGACGCCACCGCCAGCGTCGTGCGTGAGTGTGCTGCTCGCGACAAGCGAGTGCGATTGATACATCAGGCGAATGGAGGCGTCGCTGTCGCCCGGAATGCGGGGATCGCGTCTGCGCAAGGCGATTACGTTGCTTTCCTCGACGCGGATGACCTCTGGCACCGTGAAAAGATTTCTAAGCAGATGGAGGTCATGCAGCGCGGGGGCGCCGACATTGGTATAGTCTACTGCAGGTACCGAGAGGTCGATTCCGATGGAGCGATTATAAATAGCCCACACTTCCCACCCTATGAGGGGTACGTTTACCCATTGCTCGTTTTGTTCAATTTCATGGGCGGGGGCAGCGCGGTATTGGTAAGGCGGAAATGCCTGCTGGAGATAGGAGGATTTGATCCCAGTCTTCGGGCCAGGGGAGCACAAGGGGCAGAGGACACAAGGGCGTTTCTCGCCATCTCGGAGCGATACACGGTACGAATAGTCGATTCCTATCTCATGGGGTACCGCCTCTCGGATGGCAGTATGTCTAGCAATATCTTCAAAATGTTTAAATCGCGGCAGATTGTCCTGCGTGAAGTACGGAATCGGCACCCCGAACTCCCGGCCTTTCTCTTCCGCTGGGCGGTGGGCGAGAACGCTAGCTGGCTAGCGGAGGGGTCGCTGCGTGAAGGGAAGTTTCGTCAAGGCCTGGCGCTTCTAGCGAGAACGATATTGATCGATCCTCAATCCGCATTAAATTTGAGAATAGCGCGATCGTTGACGCGAGGGATTTCGCGCCGACTGAAAGATTGGTTCGGCTGGACGTCTTCAGATCACTCCGTCAAAAGCAAGAGACAGCATATCCGCCATTTTCATGAAATATCGCCGGAGGAGGGATTGCAGACTGAACCGCGTATTCCGGATAGGCACGACCGACGCCGGGCGGTAGCCGCACGATTGGCCGTTGCTGGCGTGGTACCGACATCGTGAACCACGCCTACGCATATTTCCTAAGATCCTTTCTGAGACCACACTTGTGGGCATTCCCAACACTGGTCATGCTCGGCGTTGCTTCTGCTGCGGTTGAGGGCATCGGGGTTGCGATACTCGTTCCGCTTATATCCTACCTGTTTCGATCGCCCGATGTGGCTGTAGTATTCCCTTTACTTGGTCGCGCAACGGATATCTGGCCGGCAGCTAATCAGACAACCGTTTTACTATCATTGCTATTTGGTGTATTACTCCTGTTCGCAAGCAAGGCTGCTATTCAATACTTATATTCTTTTGTTGCGCTAATTATCAGCAAAAAGATTGTTTTAGACCTGCGTGCGTCACTATTTGACAGTTTGCTTCGCGCCGATTTTCAGTTTGTCAGCAGTAGCAGTTCTGGCCGAATGTTCAACATCGTCCAGGGAGAGACGTGGCTCGCAGGTGAGTTCGTGGTTGCAGTAGCGAAAGGATTAGTTAGCCTGTTCTCCATTACTGCATTTTGCGTAATTCTATTTCTTCTGTCTCCGCGACTGACTGTAGTCTCCCTAGCTGGTTTAGCGCTCATTGGTGTTGTTACTATCATTCTTACTAGGAGAGTGAGGCGTCGAGCCGCTATCGCAAAAGAAACCAGCGCAGAGCTCTCATCGAGGCTGATCGAAACGTTGGAGGCTCTAAAGGTAATTAAACTATTTTCTCGAGAGAAGCGGGAGTTCAGAAGATTCGCTAATATAGCAGCGCGTGATCGTGCAGCGTCAGTTGACGTGGAAAAAGCTGCCGCGATAATAGGCCCAATTACAGAAGTTCTTTTTGCGCCGCTCCTTTTGGTTATCGTAGCATATTCCTGGAGCATGGGTATCCCCGCGGGTACGCTAGTCGCCTTTCTCGTCCTTCTGTACCGGCTGCAGCCTCACGTTCGAATGCTGAATCATGTGCGAGTCGAATTGTCCCGAGCTTTGCCGACGCTGGATCATATCAGGGACGTGCTTCAAAAGCCGGAGGAATTAAGCGGGTCACGGGCATTCAGTGGGCTGGCCAGGAGCATTCGATTTGAGAACGTGAGCTTCACCTACGTGGGTAGCGACACGGCAGCTATTTGTGACGCAAGTTTTGAAATAGTGAAGAACCGTCTGACTGCATTCGTCGGCTCTTCTGGATCTGGAAAAAGTACTGTGGCAGCTCTGTTGTGCCGTTTTTTTGACCCCACCCGGGGTACGATGTCGGTCGATGAGGTAGATGTTCGTTCCATTAGGTTAACAGACTGGAGAGAGCGGATCGCATTTGCCGGGCAGGACGCTGAACTTCTTGGGGACACTATTTTAGATGTGATAAGCTATGGAGCAGAAGATTGGGATCGCGACAGCGTGCAAGATGCCGCGCGGGCTGCGCAGGTTCACGAGTTTGTTGCCCTCCTTCCGGATGGGCTTGATACTCCAGTCCGTAGGCGAGGTCACCGTTTTTCAGTAGGTCAGCGACAGAGAATCGCTATTGCCCGAGCATTGAGAAAAAACTCAGAAATCTTGATCCTGGATGAGGCGACAAGCGCCTTAGACGCTGCTTTGCAAACAGCAATAGATACTAGCATAGACAAGCTAAGGGGCAAAAGGACGATCGTTGTCATCGCACACCGTCTCAGCACGATACAGTCTGCCGATCATGTTATTGTTCTGCATCAGGGCCGAGTTATTGAACAGGGGTCTCCTAGAGAATTGCTCAGCGACGAAGACAGCTCGTTCTACCACATGTGGAAGTTGGAGCATGCCGGCGCTTCGCGCTAACAGGTATTGGAGTTCTTCAACGCAGCGAGAATTTATATCTTCCGATCGAGCGCGCCGAACATAAAACGGACCCTCGTCGAAAGGGCCATCAGTCTATCGGAGAAGTAATTATGACATCGAATGTCTGCGTGCTCGGCGCGGGCCGAATGGGCTCGTCCATCGCTCGAACGCTGCTCGATCGCGGCTATCCAACATGGGTCTGGAATCGGACCGCGGCAAAGTGCGATCCATTGGCGGCCCTTGGCGCGAAGGTAGCCCCTTCAGTGGAGGATAGGATCCGAGCGGCCGACGTCGTGATCATCAATGTTCTCGACTATGCCGCCAGCGACGCTTTGCTGAAGCGGGTTGGCATCGCTTCGGCATTGGCCGGCAAAGCCGTCGTGCAACTCACCTCCGGCTCACCGCGTCTGGCGCGGGAAGAAGCCCGGCTGGGTGGAAGCGCATGGTGCCGGGTATCTGGACGGAGCGATCATGGCCACTCCGGACTTTATCGGCAAATCAGAGACCGCACTGCATTATTCGGGTTCCCGTGACGTTTACGAGAAGCACAAGCCCCTGCTTTTCGCACTCGGCGGCGCCACGAGCTATGTCGGGGAACTGCCGGGTCAAGCCTCAGCGCTTGATACCGCTCTGCTCACGCAGATGTGGGGCGGGCTCTTCGGAGCACTCCAGGGCATGGTCGTCGCCGAGACCGAAGGTCTCGACCTGGCGACGTTCAGGAACCATCTTTCCGGATTCAAGCCTGTTGTCGATGCCGCTCTGTTCGACCTGGTGGATAGAACGAATGCACGCCGTTTTGCCGGCGACGACGCGACGCTGGCGTCGTTGGGCGCCCACTACAGCGCCTTCCAGCATCTGCTTGAGGCATGCGAGGAGCGAGGGCTCGACGCGGCTATGCCGCGCGCCATGGATATGATCTTTCGACAGGCGCTTTCGCTCGGGCGCATAGAAGATGATTGTGCATCTCTGGCACCCCTGTTTCGAAATGGCTCGTCGCGCCACAGCCGGGAGACAGCGAATGCATAGCGGCAACACAAAGCGAACCGCAACCTGCTCATGCCGGAGCGTGGAACTTGTCCTCGCCGGCGAGCCGCGACGCGTCTATGCGTGCAGTCGCATGGAGTGCCAGCGCTGCACCGGAACGGCGTTCTCGTACCGGGCCATCTACGCCGGTTCTGCCCTCGTCGACCAGAAAGGCGAGACCAGATCCTGGCGCAGAACCGGCTCGTCGGGACAATGGCTGGAGCAGACATTCTGCACCACATGCGGCTCGGTCGTCTTCATGCGGGCAGAAGGGCTCAAGGATGCGCTGTCGGTATCGGTCGGCTGCCTGGAGGACCGGGAATTCCCACCCCCGATAATGCTCCATTGGCCTCAAAGAAAGCATGGATGGCTTTGTTTGGAAGGCGTGCCCGAAGCAGCCGCCTCTTGAGGAGCGGATCACCAAACGATGCCTGGCTTGCAGCAGGCTCGGCATCGTGAGTCCGGCAACGTCTCCTTCGGCAATCGATTTCCGTTCAAGACGGTCCTGATTGGGCGGATAGCTGTCGCGGGCGACTGCGAATCCCAAGGCTCCCTCGCAGCACTCCTTGCAACACTTTGCGCTCCCCGACGTTCTCCCAAGGCACGCTCCGAAGCCGATTGTCGCGGCTCCAATTGCAAATCCAATTGCTGGAGCGAGGGAGCCATAACGGCTTCGCTGGCTGGCCACGGCACGCTGCGTGCCGTGGCGGTTCGGCGACCTACATCGGTATGACGCTGGAGGAGACGCCATGGACATGGGCAACAGGAAGACGCAGTTCAATATCTGGTACTGGATCGTCGCCTTCGTCGGGCTGATGATGTTCCAATATGTCTACACTGCCACGCAGAATATCGCGCAGATTCCCTACAGCCAGTTTGAGACCCTGCTGCGTGACGGCAAGATCGCCGACGTGCAGGTTTCCGATCGCTTCATCCAGGGCCGCTTCAAGGAACCGCAGGACGGCAAGCCGCTGTTCATCACCACGCGCGTCGAGCCGAATCTCGCGCGGCAGCTGCAGGAACACGGCGTCACCGTCACTGGCCAGATCGAAAGCACCTTCCTGAGCGACCTGCTCTCCTGGGTCGTCCCGATCCTCGTCTTCTTCGGCTTGTGGATGCTGCTGATGAGGCGAATGGGTGGTGGCATGGGCGGTTTGATGCAAATCGGCAGGAGCAAGGCCAGGGTCTATGTCGAGGCCAATACCGGGGTCAGATTCGAGGACGTGGCGGGTGTCGATGAAGCCAAGGCCGAGTTGCAGGAAATCGTGGATTTTTTGAAAAGCCCGCAGGAATACGGCCGTCTTGGCGGGCGCATGCCCAAGGGCGTGCTGCTGGTCGGACCGCCCGGCACCGGCAAGACACTGCTGGCGAAAGCCGTTGCAGGCGAGGCAAAAGTTCCGTTCTTCTCGATCTCGGGCTCAGAATTCGTCGAGATGTTCGTAGGCGTCGGCGCCGCCCGTGTGCGCGACCTGTTCGAACAGGCACGCGCCAAGGCCCCAGCGATCATCTTCATCGACGAGCTCGACGCGCTGGGCCGCGCCCGCGGTGCGAGCCCGATGATGGGCGGCCACGACGAAAAGGAGCAGACGCTCAATCAACTCCTGGTTGAGCTCGACGGTTTCGATCCGAAGATCGGCGTCGTGTTGCTCGCCGCGACGAACCGCCCGGAAATCCTTGACCCGGCACTGCTTCGCGCCGGCCGTTTCGATCGGCAGGTGCTGGTCGATCGCCCGGACAAGCAAGGTCGCGTCCAGATCCTCCTGGTCCACATGAAGAAGGCGAAGCTGGCGGCGGATGTCGATGCAGAAAAAGTCGCCGCGCTGACGCCAGGTTTTACCGGCGCCGATCTCGCCAACCTGGTCAATGAGGCAACCCTGCTCGCCACGCGCCGGAGGGCGGATGTCGTCACGATGGACGATTTCAACAATGCGGTCGAGCGCATCGTGGCCGGACTCGAGAAGCGCAACCGGCTGTTGAACCCGAGGGAACGCGAGGTCGTCGCCTATCACGAAATGGGCCATGCGTTGGTAGCCATGGCGCTGCCCGGCGTCGACCCCGTGCACAAGGTATCGATCATCCCGCGCGGCGTAGGCGCCTTGGGCTACACGATCCAGCGGCCGACCGAGGACCGCTTCCTCATGACCCGCGAGGAACTGGAGAACAAGATGGCGGTGCTGCTCGGCGGCAGGGCGGCCGAGTGGATCGTGTTCGGGCATCTGTCGACGGGGGCCGCCGACGACCTGGCCAAAGTGACCGATATCGCCCGCGCCATGGTGACGCGTTACGGCATGTCGGAAAAGCTCGGCCATGTGGCGCTGGAAAAGGACCAGCGCTCCTTCCTGAGCCCCAACCCACTTGCCGGCGGTCCGCGCGAGCACGATTACGGCGAGGCCACCGCCGAGGCTATCGACGCGGAGGTTCGCAGCATCGTCGACACAGCTTTTTCGCGAACCGTCGGGCTCCTCACCGAGCGACGGGACCTGCTGGAGAAGACGGCGCGCAAGCTGCTCGAGATCGAGACGCTCAGCGAGGCCGAGCTCGCATCGCTCGTCGGAAACGTCTCGGCACCGGATCGCACGGAGGCATCCGATCCGCAATCGGGGAAGCGACCGGTACGACGAGGCAAGGCTGCGGCTACAAACGTCTCGCGCCCGGCCGAGTGATGACCTTCCTCGTCCCAACGTGGTCCCCGGGTCCCAACCACCGCTCGTCCAAAAGCCCGATACGGGCTGCAAGATCGCCGTACATCGTCATGCTGCAGCCCAGGACAAAGCCGCCGGGATGGACATCAGGGTCAGTCGCTCGCGGACCGGCGACCGTTTGATCGTGAACGGCAGATCGCTGGCATCGCCAATCTGGACGCGGCCTCCCCAGGTGACCCGTTCCCAGTGGCATAGTGTCGCTGCCAATCACTGAGATAGTCGCCCAAGACCTGGCAATCATCAACAACGAAGACCGGCACGGCCTCTCGCACGCGCCCGGCCGGCATTGCGGGCCGCCGCCATTCGGCGTCGCGCGGCGGCGCCGGTTGACCAATAAGGCGGCGTTACGCGACCGATCCTTGTCTGTTTTTCGGATTTGGCGTTGCTTCGTCAAGGTCCGAACCCGTCAGCTACGATAGGCCAGGCTGAATGACCGATATCATTTGCCTCGAATTCACCCCGATCTGCGATGGGTGACCCGCCTTGATGGCATGTTCGCTTTCGTGCTGGCGACGCCGGAGCGGATCATCGCGGCGCGCGACCCACGCGCGGCATCAAGCCGCTCTACGTGGCGCAGCTCGGAGAGGGGCTCGCCTTCGCGCCTCCGAGTTGAAGGCCTTCGACGGGATCGGGGTCGAGCCCGTCGAGGCAATCCCGCCCGGCGCCCTGCTCGACAGTCTTCACGAACCGCGGCGCTGGTTCGCACGCCCCACGGCGATGCCGAGGGGACGGGGTGTATTGGCAGCTTGGGTCGACATGACGTTGAAGCTTGCCCATTCCCAGGCCAAACTCGATCACCCTCGCCCCAGGTAGCACTAACCGGGCAATGATTTTCGTCCTTTCCTCCCAGTCCTCGAATTCCGATGCATCGGTCCACCGCTCAAAGTCGGTCTTTCCGAACAGCTTGCATCTGAGCGCTTTTAGTCTTGTCGACCAACCGTTATATTTCAGCATGGCGGCCCCTGCTTCAGCCTTGGTCCCCGATCACGTCGCGAATGCGACGGTAAGCGGTATGGCCGGCAGCGATTTGAGCTTCGGCCCTGGCCAGTATCGCCGGGCGAATAGCGGGCGCCTCTTCCCACAGGCGCCGGAGCGCCGATCGAAGCTTCTCGGCAGAGTTGGGATGATCGAGTGCCACCATCTCGCAGCCCGTGCCGAACATATCGGCGAGGCCAAGGAACTTGTCGACATAATAGTCGGATCTGGCGAGCCCGATCGTCGGGATACCGTTGGCCAACGCGAAAACGCCGGCGTGGTAGCTGCCAGTGACTACGACCCGACAACGCTGGATTTGCCGAATGAGGTCGATCGGTGTGCGGATCGCGAGTGCCCGGTTCAGCTCGGTCTCATCGGTGGGCATCAGTCCACGAATTGCGTCGATGTCCGCTTCGCGAGGCACCCATGAGACTGGAACGGCGATCAAGGGTGCCTCGAGCGAATCCGATGTGGCGCCTAAGACATGTCGCAGCCCTTCGAGAATATCCACTGATACTCCTGAATAGGAGGAAAGACGTAGATTGACGCCAATGCCGGTGCCAAGCTCATCCACTCGCATCTCATGCGCCATTTCGATGGCGTCATCGCCGGTTGCGCAGATCCTGTCCTTGGAAACACCCAGCTCCGCGAGCAGAGGAAGCCCGGCTCGCGTTTCGCGAAGCGCGATCAAGTGGAGCCTTGGCAATATGGCCGATGCACGCGCTCTTAGCTCGGCATTGGCAAGCGGGCCCATCCCCTGGCCGACCATGACCACCGGCCGTCCTTTCCTTGCAAGCGCGAGATTCAGAGTTTCGAGTACCGACAGGGCATATTCTGGGAAAGCGTCTGTGATTCCGCCCATTCCACTTACAAGCACAAGGTCTGCCCTGTCCACAGCATCGGTGAAGCGAAGAAGTGCCGCGCGCGCATCCGGCATGTGCCTAAACTTAAGGCTCCAGAACAGAGAAACGAGTCTCGGCGCGTGTCGGCGAATGCGATCGGGCCAGTGCTTGGGCACGAACCGCTTCAACTTGGCCGGCCTGAAATCAGGCTTGAGCCATAGGGCGCGCCCTTCGGCGGACAGGGGGGTGGCAAAGGGACAGAAGAGGCGAAGCGCGTCCGGATCGTCAGTCAGAACGTTGATCGTCGAATTGTCGCACAGCCGCGCAAGCCGCTCCGTGGCAGCATAGAGCATCGCCATGTCACCGATATTACGCAGCACATAGTCGCTCGGCTCTACGAGTATCTGGATTGGGCGATGGTTAAAGCGCATCCTTTTCCCCTAGATCCGAGTGGAGAGGACCGAAGGTTAGCACAACGTCTGAGGCAATCGAGCCCATTTGCGCGACGTCGGATTTTACTGACACGTCTGCTTGGATCAGATCGCGATGATGCTTGCGCCGACCTGAAGGTCCACTCTTCAATATTCGAGGCCAGAAGCGGCGGGGCTGCCTCGGCCCCAAATCTACCCCAGAGCTGTAGCTCGGGCATTGAGTTGTGTGCGTCAAGTACTGCAAAAATGGCGTGGCATTCAGCGGTGACGTTGGCGTGTCCGCCGCGCAGCCCCCGTGTTTAGCGGAGCGGCGGACATGGCGGCCGCGTCTCAGGCGGCCAGTGCCCTCAGGTTCTCCTTCTTGTGCTCGCGCAGATGATCCATGTTGAGGTAGCGGGT
>NZ_JBVVQZ010000030.1:0-60589 GCF_055811635.1 Mesorhizobium sp. WSM4806
GTCGCTCAGGCCGATATCGGCCTTGAAGATGCCGCCTGACGCGTCGACGACCAGCGCATTGGTGATGACGGTGTCGAGCGCGCGGTTGGGGCGGGGCCCCGGCTACCGGTTACCTCACCGTTCGCGGCGACCTTCGCCAGCACGCCGCAGCCCACCCCGCAGTAGGGGCAGGTGGTCCTCACCTCGCGCGCTTCGTCGATCTTCATGATTCAAGCCGCGCGACTGGCCAGCGCTTCCAGCGCAATGAACAGGCGCTCGCCCTCGATCCGCACCGGAATGGTGCGCACCGCACCTTCATCGGCGCCGAGCGCCTTGCCGGTTTCCAGCGAGATCACCCAATTGTGCAGAGGACAGGTCACCGCCGCGCCATGGACGATCCCCTGCGAGAGCGGCCCGCCCTTGTGCGGGCAATGGTCCTCGATGGCGAAGACCTGATCGTCAGCGGTGCGGAAGACAGCAATCTTGCCTTGAGGCGTGGCGACGCAGCGCGCGCCGCGGCGCGGAATGTCTGAGAGCGTGCCGACAGCAATCCAATTCATCATCATCACTCCGCCGCCTGCGCGAAGCCGACCGAAGCCATCGGCCGGAATTCGTGCTTGTCCTTGCCGGAAACGCGTTCCGACCACGGGTCGACCTGGGCGAATTTCTGCGAAAAGACGAAGCGGTCGAAATAAGCCTTGCGCTTCTCGCCATCGTCCATGATCTGGCGCTTGATCTCGGCGATGCCGATGCGCTTGGCCCATTTGTAGATGCGCTCGAGATAGCGGCCCTGCTCGCGATACATCTGCGTCAACGCCACGATATGCTCCAGTGCCTCGTCCTCGGTCTTGACCAGGCCGAGTACCTCGGTGCCCTTGATGTCGAGGCCGGCTGCCCCGGCGAAATGGATCTCGTAGCCTGAATCGACGCAGATCACGCCGACATCCTTGCAGGTTGCCTCGGCGCAGTTCCGCGGGCAGCCCGACACCGCCATCTTGACCTTGGCCGGCGTCCACGAGCCCCACATGAATTTCTCGATGCGGACGCCGAACCCCGTAGAATCCTGCGTGCCGAAGCGGCACCAGTCCGAACCGACGCAGGTCTTTACGGTGCGCAGTCCCTTGGCATAGGCGTGGCCGGAGACGAAGCCGGCCTGGCCGAGATCGGCCCACACCGCCGGCAGATCCTCCTTGCGGATGCCGAGCATGTCGATGCGCTGGCCACCGGTGACCTTGACCATTGGAATTTCGAATTTGTCGACGACGTCGGCAATGGCGCGCAGTTCGGCGGCATTGGTGACGCCGCCCCACATGCGCGGCACCACCGAATAGGTGCCGTCCTTCTGGATGTTGGCGTGTACGCGTTCGTTGATGAAGCGCGACTGGTAGTCGTCTGCATACTCGTCCGGCCAGTCGCAGACGAGATAGTAATTGAGCGCCGGCCGGCATTTGGCGCAGCCGCAGGAGGTGGTCCATTCCAGTTCCTGCATGACGGCGGGAATGGTCTTCAGGCCCTTGGCCTTGATCAGCCGGCGGACCTCATCATGGCCGAGCGTGGTGCAGCCGCACATCGGCTGCACCGCCGCCGGATTATATTTGTCGCCGATGGTGAGTACCATCAGCTTCTCGACCAGCCCGGTGCAGGAGCCGCAGGAGGCGGACGCCTTGGTGTGAGCGCGCACGTCGTCGAGCGAGGTCAGGCTTTTGGCCGTGATCGCGCCAGTGATCTTTCCCTTGCAAACGCCGTTGCAGCCGCAGATTTCCGCATCATCCGGCAAGGCTGCAACGGCCGCCATAGGGTCCAAGGAGGCGCCTCCCTGGTATGACTGGCCGAAGATAAGCGTGTCGCGCATTTCCGATATGTCGGTCTGCTTCTTCTTGAGGTCGTTGAACCAGGCGCCGTCCGCCGTCTCGCCGTAAAGCACGGTGCCGATGATGCGGTCATCCCTGAGCACCAGGCGCTTGTAGACGCCGGCCGCGGCATCGCGCAGCACGATCTCCTGGCGGTCCTCGCCCTCGGCAAAGTCGCCAAGCGAGAACAGCTCGATGCCGGTAACCTTGAGCTTGGTCGGCGTGTCCGAATGGACGAAGGCGGCGGCCTCGTCGCCGGCCAACTGGCTGGCGGCGACACGCGCCATCTCATAGAGCGGTGCGACCAGGCCGTAGACCATGCCGTTGACCTCGGCGCATTCGCCGAGCGCGTAGATGTCGGGGTCGTTGCTGCGCATGCCGGCATCGACGACGATGCCGCGATTGACGGCAATACCGGCCTCTTTGGCGAGAGCGGCGTTCGGCCTGATGCCGACCGCCATCACCACCAGCGTCGCCGGAATGATGGTTCCGTCGGCGAGTTCCACCTGCTCGACCTTACCCTTGCCTGTGATCGCCTGGGTGTTGGCCTTGGTGATGACCTTGATGCCGCGCTGCTCGACGGCCCGCTGCAGGAGATAGCCGGCGGCCGGATCGAGCTGTCGTTCCATCAGCGTCGGCATGACATGCAGCACGGTGACGTCCATGCCCTGCGCGTTCAGGCCCGCAGCCGCCTCCAGCCCTAGCAGGCCGCCGCCGATGATCACGGCCTTGGCCCGTGACTGCGCGGCCAGCATCATCGCCCGAACGTCGTCGAGATCGCGATAGGTCAGCACGCCCGGCAGATCGTGGCCGGGCACCGGGATGATGAACGGCACCGAGCCGGTGGCGATGACGAGCTTGTCGTAGGGCTCGGTGACGCCGTGGTCGGAGGTGACGGTCTTTGCCTGCCGGTCGATGGCGACGATCTTGTGGCCCTTGTAGAGGGTGATCCCGTGCTTGATGTACCAGCCATCGCCATGAATGATGATCTCTTCATAATCCTTTTCGCCTGACAGAACCGGCGACAGCATGATGCGGTCGTAGTTCACGCGCGGCTCGGCATTGAAGATCGTGACCTGGTAGAGGTCCGGCGCCTTTTCCAGCAGGTGCTCCAGCATGCGCCCGGGGGCCATGCCGTTGCCGATGATGACGAGTTTTTCGGTCATGTCCTGATCCACTCCGGTCTCACTCAGCCGCGTAGGAAAGGCCTGAAGCTTCGGCGGCGGCCGCGCGCTCCATCCGCCGGATGCTGAAGTGCATCCAGGCAAAGCAGGTGGCGACGATGACGAAGAGCAGCATGAAGCAGCTCGACCAGACGCCGGTGAGGTCGTTGAGTGCGCCGAAGGCGATTGGCAGGACAAAGCCGCCGAGCCCGCCAATCATGCCGACGACGCCGCCGACCGCGCCGACACTCTGCGGGTAGTAAGCCGGGATGTGCTTGTAGACGGCGGCCTTGCCAAGGCTCATGAAGAAGCCGAGCACGCAGGCAACGGCTATGAAGGCGAGCGGGCCGATCTCGAAATGGAAGGCGATCGGCCCGCTGATGCCGTGCACGACGTAGTCTGCCGAGGGGAGAGACAGAACGAGAGTCGCGACGGCACTGACCGCGAAGGTCCAGTAGAGCACGGTGCGGGCGCCGATCCGGTCGGAAAGCACGCCGCCATAGGCGCGGAAGATACTTGCAGGGATCGAATAGGCCGCGCCGATCATGCCGGCGGTCGCGATGCCAAAGCCGTAGACGCCGATCAGGTAGCGCGGCAACCACAGCGACAGCGCCACGAATGCTCCGAAGGCGAAGAAATAATAGAAGGCGAAGCGCCAGACCTGCAGGTTCTTGAGCGGCGCGAATTCCTGCAAGAAGCTTCTCGCAGGCGCTGCCTTGCCGGCGCGGCGCTCGCGGATGACCGGATCGTCGCCGGTCGTGAACCAGAAGACGGCGGCCATGACGACGAGTGCTGCCGCCCAGATCAGCGCGACCGACTGCCAGCCCCAGGAGAGAAGCACGAACGGTGCCAGGAACTTGGTGACCGCGGCGCCGACATTGCCGACACCGAAAATGCCAAGCGCCGTGCCCTGCTTGCCGGCCGGGAAGAAGCGCGAGACATAGGCGACACCGACGGCGAAGGAACCACCGGCGAGCCCAACGCCTAACGCGGCGACCAGCATCTGTCCGTAGGTATGCGCAAAAGCGAGCAGGAAGGTCGCGACCGCCGCCGCAAGCATGGTCGCGGTGTATACCAGCCGCCCGCCAAAACGGTCGGTCCAGACACCGAGCACCATGCGCACGAGCGAACCGGTGAGGATCGGCGTGCCGACCAGCAGGCCGAACTCCGTCTCGTTCAGCCCAAGGTCCTGCTTTATGCGCACGCCGATGATTGAAAATATCGTCCACACCGCGAAGCAGACGGTGAAGGCGATGGTGGACATCACAAGCGCCTGGCGGGGAGCATTGTCCTGGCTGGGCGCGGCTGGGAGATTTGCGGTCAACGTCTGGCTCCGGTTTGCGGCGTGGGAGGCACCGCGGATGTTTGTGGGTGAATGATCAGCGGCGCGGCATCAGTGCGTGCAACGAGACCGGGCTCGCCACGGCCAGGTCCTTGTTTTCCGTCTTGGCGCCGACGGGAAACAGCAGGAGCGCGGCGGTGAACAGTGCCGCCGTCAGCGCGCTGCTGGCCAGAAAATCGCGGCGCGTGAAGTCCGCGAGGGACGCGCCAGTTCCGATCCGTTTCGTCATCGTCGTCTCCGGTTGGGCGCCGCTTGGGACCAGCGCCGTCGATCGCGTAAAAACAAAAAAGCCGCCGGTCAGGTCTTTGCGCGTCCGTCCATCCGGGATCGCGTATTGACCTGAGCGGCAGCTTTGCCTGTGGCGCCCGCCATTGGACGCCGTGTCACTTGGCCCTTTCGGACCTACAATCTGAAAAGCAGGAAGCGTGCCAATTTGACAGCGCTCCAGATTATCGAATGAAATCAATGTGAACCGCAGCCGCGCGATTTTTGACCAAGCCCGGCAGCGGATCAAAGATTAGTCAGAATGCCTTGCACAGCAGCATAATATTTGTGCAATGCGGTAGATTGCCCATTGCCGATGCAGATTGCCAATTGTAGATGATGACGCGTTTTTCGGTCATGGCCTTACTCCGCGGCTTCCACGAAGCGGTGGCGTTCGTAGAGGAACTTCAGCACCGCCTCGCGGCAGCGCAGGAAGGTCCGGTCGGAGGAAAGCTCGATGCGCCGGCGCGGCCGGGCCAGCGGCACCGCAAGCACCTCGCCGATGGTCGCCGCTGGACCGTTGGTCATCATGACGATGCGATCGGACAACAGCACCGCCTCGTCGACATCGTGCGTGATCATGATCGTCGTCGAGCCAAGCCTCGAATGGATATCCATCACCGCATCCTGCAGATGGGCGCGCGTCAGAGCGTCCAGCGCACCGAAGGGCTCGTCGAGCAGCAGGATCTTCGGCTCCATGGCCAGCGCGCGGGCGATGCCGACGCGCTGCTTCATGCCGCCCGATATCTCGGCGGGCCGCTTGTCCCTGGCATGCGCCATCTGCACGAGGTCGAGATTGCGCATGATCCAGTCATGCCGCTCGGCCTTGGTCCTGGTCAAACCGAACACCTTCGACACCGCCAGATTGATGTTCTCGTAGACGGTGAGCCACGGCAAAAGGCTGTGGTTCTGGAATACCACGGCGCGCTCGGGTCCGGGGCTGTCGACCTCCTTGTCCTCGAGCAGGACCGCGCCGGCGGAGACTCTGGTCAGCCCGGCGATCAGGTTGAGCAAGGTCGACTTGCCGCAGCCGGAATGGCCGATGATGGAGACGAATTCGCCTTTGTCGATGGTCAGCCGGATGTCTTTCAGCACCTCGCTGACCTGGCCGCCGCGGGCAAAGGATTTGTCGATATGGTCGAGTTTCAGGTAGGCCGTCATCGCCCCTCTCCTCACTTTGCCGTTGTGCCGCGGGTGACGAAGGCGCCGGCCGCCGCGACCAAGCGGTCGAGGCAGAAGCCGGTGACGCCGATATAGGCGAGCGCGACGATGATGTCGGGCAGCCGCGACGAGTTCCAGGCGTCCCAGATGAAGAAGCCGATGCCGACGCCGCCTGTCAGCATTTCGGCGGCGACGATGGCGAGCCAGGACAGGCCGATGCCGATGCGCAGGCCGGTGAAGATGTAAGGTGCCGCGGCCGGCACCATGATCTTTACGAAGAATTCGAGCTGGTTGAGCCTGAGGATGCGGGAGACGTTTCGATAATCCTCTGGAATGTTGCGGACGCCGACGGCAGTGTTGATGATCACCGGCCAGATCGAGGTGATAAAGATGACGAAGATCGCCGACGGGCTGGAATCGCGGAAGGCAGCCAGCGACAGCGGCAGCCAGGCGAGCGGCGGCACGGTGCGCAGAATCTGGAACACCGGATCGAGGCCGCGCATCGCCCAGATCGACTGGCCGACCAGCGCACCGAGCGCGACGCCGACGATGGCAGCCAGGCCGAAGCCGATGGCGACCCGCTGCAGCGAGATCAGCACCCGCCAGGCCAGTCCGATATCCTGCGGACCATAGTCGAAGAACGGATGGGCGATCAGATCGTAGGCCTCGTTCCATACCTGGCTAGGTGGCGGCAAGCTGGCATTGGGCGACGAGCAGGCGACCTGCCAGACGACGAGCATGACGATGATGACTACGGCCGGCGGCACCAGCGTGCTCGCCAGCTTGCCGGCGATCGCGGCGGGATCGAAGCGGCGCCTCACCTTGGCGGTGAAAGCTATGACCTCTGCAGGCTTGGCAGGCGCGGGGAACGCCTTCACCTTGGTGTCCTCGATGGCTTGAATAGACATTTTCGCAAAAAGCTCCTTGAGCACTGGCAAGCGGCGCAGCGGCGGCGCTTGCCGTCGACGTCAGGCCGATGCCTTGATCTTGAGGCTGTCGAGATAGGCGGACGGGTTGGCCGGATCGAAAATCTTGCCGTCAAAGAAGGTCTCGACGCCGCGCGATGGAGACGCCGGGATATCTGCCGCAGCAACGCCAAGATCCTTGGCCGCCTCGCGCCACAGATCTTCGCGGTTGACTTGATCGACCAGCGCCTTGATGTCGGTGGTCGCCGCGAATTTGCCCCAGCGGATGTTTTCGGCGAGGAACCAGCTGTCGTGGCTCTTGAACGGATAGGACACACCGCCCTTCCAGAACTTCATGTAGAGGTCGGTGCCGGTGGCGACGCGGTCATTGCCGTAATTGATGTCGCCCTTGAGGCGGCCGATGATGTCGGCTGTCGGCACGTTCATCCATTGCCGCTTGCCGATGATGGCCGCCATCTCGTCCTTGTTTTCCATGGCTTCGCACCATTGCTGGGCTTCCATGACGGCCATCAGGATCGCCTTGGTGGCGTTCGGGTTCTTGTCGATGAAGGCGGCGCGCAGGCCGAGCGCCTTTTCCGGATGGCCTTTCCACAACTCGCCCGTGGTGGCGGCGGTAAAGCCGACGCCCTGATGGACGAGTTGCTCGTTCCATGGCTCGCCGACGCAGAACACGTCCATGTTGCCGACCTTCATGTTGGCGACCATCTGCGGTGGCGGCACGACGATGGTCGAGACATCCTTGTTGGGATCGATGCCGCCAGCGGCCAGCCAATAGCGCAACCAGAGATCATGAGTGCCGCCCGGGAAGGTCATGGCGGCCTTCACCTCCTTGCCTTCGGCCTTCTTGGCCGCGAAGGCGTCCTTCAGCTTGGAGGCGTCGAGGCCGACGCCGGTGCCGGCATATTCCTGCGCGACGGAAATCGCCTGGCAGTCGTAATTCAGCCGCGCGACGATCGCCATCGGCATCGGCTGGTTGTTCTGCGTCACCTTGCCGGTATGCATCAGGTAAGGCATCGGCGTCAGGATATGGGCGCCGTCGATGCCGTTGGCTTCGCCGCCGAGCATCAGATTGTCGCGCGTCGCGCCCCAGGAGGCCTGCTTGAGCACCTCGACATCGGGCATGCCGAATTTCTCGAACAGGCCCTTCTCCTTGGCGATCATCAGCGGCGCCGCGTCGGTCAGCGCGATGAAGCCGAGCTTGGCGCCGGTGACTTCCGGTGCCGCGGGCGCCGCATAGGCGCCAGACGGCAGCAGCGCGCGTGCCGCTGCCAGGGTTGCCGCGGTGGCAGCACTTGCCATCAGAAAATTGCGGCGGGTCATGCCCTCGAGAGGGGCTTCAGTCTTGATGCGTTTCGTCATCGTCGTCTCCCGTTGGGCACTGCTTGGGATCAGCGCCGTCGATTGCCGTGCTCGGTCAAAACAAAAAAAGCCGCCAGCCAGGCCGCGCGCGTCCGTCCATCCGGGATCGCGTGTTGACCTGAGCGGCAGCTTTGCCTGTAGCGCCCGCCATTGGACGCCTGTTCCGTGACCCGAAAAGAGTCTGCTTATTGCAATGCAGGAACCGTGCCAATTTCGGAATGGATGACAAACATCAATGAGATCAACGGCATGCCACAATCATCGGCGCGCTGGCCCGTTGGGCGAGCAAGCCAAAGATTGTTCATTAGCGCCGTTGCACGCATAATTTTTGTGCAATGCACAAGAATGGCGCCAAAATGATCAGGCTTCGGCGCGCGCCAATTTCTGCCCGGCAATGTAGGCGTCGACCTCGTCGGGATCGAATATCTGGCCATCGAAGAAACCATCGGGGCCGAGCACCAGACTGGCGCCGGCGGAGCCGACAGGTGTGGCAGACGCCAGCGCGCCCTCCACCTTAGAATTGGCGCCGGGAAGTGCGACGCCGAGCGGCTTCAGCGCTGCGCGATAGAGGTCGGGCCGGTAGGTGTCCCGCGCGAGCGCCATGTGGGCAGCGCTGTGCTTGACCTGCCCCCAACGGACCATCTGCGTGTAGAACCACAGCGCGTGGCTTTTCCACGGAAAATTTGCCGCCTTGCCGAAAGCCAGAAAGAAGTCCTCGACGGTCAGTTCCGCGCCGCCGCCCAGCGCAAGATGTCCGGTCAGGATCGGCATCTGTAGCGCCGGCGAAAGGCCGAGGAGGGAAGGCTGCGCCATCAGGGCGGCCAGTTCGCCGCGGTTTGCCGGATCCTGGCACCAGCGCGCGGCGTGATGGAGCGCGCGCAGCAGCGCCGAAAGCGCTTGCGGGTGTTTTTCGGCCCAGGCCTTGCGCACGCCGACGACTTTCTCGGGGCTGGTCTTCCAGATGGTGGCCTTGACCGTGGCGATATGGCCGGTGCCGGCGACGACCGAGGCGCTGTTCCACGGTTCGCCGGCGCAGTAGCCGTCGATCCTGCCGGCGGCGAGTGCGTCGGCCATGAAGGGCGGCGGCACGATGACGATTTCTATTTCGCGCGACGGATCGATGCCGCAGGCGGCGAGCCAGTAGCGCAGTTCGTAATTGTGTCCGGAGTGCGGATGCACGACCGCAAAGCGCAGGGGGTCGCGACCGGCATTTGCCCGTTCACGGATCAGCGCTCCCAAGGCCTTGCCGGCCCGCGCCGGATTGAGATCGGGCAAGGCGCCGTGCGCGGCCATGCCCGCCCAGAGCGTGTTCGAAACCGTTACGCAGTTACCGCCCAGTCCCAGCGAGAACGGCACGATCGTGTCGGAGGCGAGCGGGGTGAGCCCCAGATTGCAGGCGATCGGCATCGGCCCCAGCATATGCGCCAAATCGAAATGCCCGATCGCGATGCGGTCGCGGATGTTGGCCCAAGAGGTTTCGCGGCTGAGCGTCAGGTCGACGCCTTCGCGTGCGGCAAAGCCGATCTCCCTCGCTGCGACAAGGACGGCGCTGTCGAAGAGCGGTATGAAACCTGCATTGATCTGGTGTTCGGCCGCCATGCTCAACTCTCTCCGGGATCCAGAAGGCCTGCCGCCGTCACCAGGCTCTGCGCGATTTCGCTGATCTTGCGGTTCTGGTTCATGGCGGTCTTGCGCAGAAGCGTATAGGCCGCGTCCTCCGACAGGCCGCGTGATCGCATCAGGATGCCCTTGGCGCGGTCGATGACCTTGCGGTCCTCCAATTCACTGCGGGCTTCCTCAAGTTCGCGCGCCATCCGCGAGAACGCGTTGAAGCGGCTGATCGCCATGTCGAGGATCGGCTTGACGCGCTCCTGGCGCAGCCCGTCGACGACATAGGCGGAGACCCCCGCTTCCACCGCAGCTTCGATTGAAGCCTGATCCGACCGGTCCACGAACATGGCGATCGGCCGCTTCACCACGCGCGAAAGCTGGAACATGTTTTCAAGCATATCGCGGTTGGGATTTTCGAGATCGATGACGATTACGTCCGGTTCGATCTCGGCAATGCGCCGCGCTATTCCCGCAACATCGTGAACGACCGTGACCTGCTCATGCCCGGCCTCCCGCAATCCCGCCTCGATGATGGAGGCGCGGATGTGGTTTTCGTCGATCACCAGGACGGTGAGGGATTTCCGGATCATGCCGCATTTTGCGCACGCAGCGTGATTGTGCAATGCGGCATGGCGAGAATTGACGAAGTCATCGCTTAGGGGACCGTAACATGTTCGCGGAACCGACCGTTAAGCCTCTCTAAACGCATCTGACTTTGCTTTTGTATTCACCGCGCTATTTCCCAATTGCGACCTTGTCTCGCTGGCTTTGAAATTGGAGGTTCCATGGATCGGCGATTATTTTTGACAGGAGTGTTGGGCGTTGCTGGGGCAGCAGCCCTTGCGAGCGCAGTTCGGCCAATCAACGCGGTGGCCGGCGTACCGAGCGCCAGAAGTGGCATCCTCGATGAACTCGACGCGCTGGAGACAGAGCCGTTCGAAGATGAGGATACTCAGGCGGAGCCGGTCCGACATCGGAGCTGGCACCGCAGGCGGCGGCGCCGGCGGCGGGCTTGGAGAAGGGCCTGTCGTCGTGCCTGGCGATATGGCCGTCTGCGCAGACGGTGTTTTCGCAGGCGTGTTTGGGTCTGGGGCTGGTATTATTAGCAGTTAGTGTGCTGAAAACCCCGGTGGTTGCCGGGGTTTTCAGTCTCAGACTAGCCGAATACGGATCAGCCAGTCCTTCGCGCTCAGAAATTTCTACCAATCATTCCTGACCCCTAATGCAACCATTCCGTGACCTGCGAGTTGCGGCAGGGCGGGGTAGGGACATGCAGACATGGCAAAGCGTGAAAGGCTGGGCTACCCCCCACTTGCGGAGGCCATTCGGCAGTTCATCAGCGCTGAAGACAATCGCCATCACGTACACAAGCTGCTTGGGCTGGAGGTCGAACAGGAATTGACGCCAACGCTGGCATCATTGCTTGAGGCGATCGGCAAGGCCGGTCGGGACGAAACTCCATAGCTGCCCTGACGGGTCCTGCTAAGGGAAGCCCGCCGCTGTTGAGGAACAAGCGACGGGCCCACAACGGCTGTGCTTCCACGGAGAACTGGCCGCCGCAATTCTAAACCCGCGCGGGCCTACATCGTTCCTCTTCCCGCTCTAAATTACCCTCCATGGCAACCTACTGGTTCTCCCCTCCGGTGTTCGTGAAGACCGAAATGGTCGGTGTCAGCTATGCCTGTAACAATGTCCGAGGTGCATCCGAGCAGCTCCTGAAATGGTCCAAGAGGGCCCAAGTGGAAACGTGCGTCGGCCCTCTGCCTTCAAGCCCTGGGGGGTGAGGAGGTTGACCCTAAGGAAGTACGCAAGGACTTGGAGGCTGCTGCCGAGGAGGAGGGGGTACTATGGCCCATGAAGCTCTCACTTTAGCTCGCATGAGCCTGTTATCCGATGGGTCGTAAGAAAATTTGGCCCGGATATTCCGACCCCTCCTTTTGACCCGTTGAACCCGCTCACCCGAATTGTCTATCCGAGCTAGCTCAAGCGGCCGATTTTGGGGGCGATCTTTATCGGCTACTAATGACCTGTCGCTTGACGCTGGGTTGGGTGGGCACGCGCGTCAGGCCGGAGTGTAGGCTGGGGTACGGAAGTCGCAATCTTTGAAGGCCCGTCCCCGGCCGCACTCTTGAGACACCCGCCCGGGTGGCCTTTGGGGCCGGCACTAGCCGGTGTAAGTCTGACAGGGCGCCCAAGGCTCCGCTGTCTGGGTCCTGTCATCGCTCAGTCACTATTTAGTTGTGCTGCCACTGCACCCCGCGAAGGCAGCTCAAAGCAGCGGGGACTAACCCCAAGCCCCCCACCCGGTCCCCGCTGCTCATTTACCGTCACGGAACCCCGAAGGTCTAGCCGACCCAGAGCGCGATCTTCAGCGCCTATGCCAGCGCCTTCCGCATCGCCCTCGTCGCATGCTCCAGCCGCCTCTCAGGCCCGCCGTATCGTTCGCTACGTCGCCAAGCGCGTGGCCCTCTCTCCCAAGCATCCGTGCCTAGGCCCTCGCCTCTACCAAACACATGAGCATCCCCTCCGGTCAACATCGAGACAGACCGACCTGGACTCACCTATGGCTGCAACAACGTCGAGGGTGCCGCCACGGAACTTATGAAGTGGGCCAAGCGAGGACCCAAAAAGCCTGCATGGCCTGCCTTGGAGGCGAGGGCACACCCGACGACGTAAGGAAGGCCTTGGAAGCCGCTGCCAAGGAGGAGGGGTTGCTGCGCTCCCTGGTTAGGTTTCCATTTGCGTTATTTGTTCTATCTCGTCTCACGTTGGTCGCTACAGTGCGTTTGATGGGGCAGCCCGGCAGCCCTACTTGGGGGCGCAACGGCCGCCGGGCCTGGCCGGCTGGCAGGTCGGGGGGCAGTCGCCGGCTTGGGCGAAATTGTATGCCGCTTCATGCATCGTTGCTAATTTAGTAAAATGGTCATGGTCCGTTCCCCTAGCCATCAAATCGGATGAGCCTAGACTCGAACCTGTGCGTAAACGAGTGACTGCCGGTGCTGGCCGGCTAGAGTTCATTCCTCCGATGATGCCTACCTTGGTCGCCAAGCCGCCCCAAGGCGACGACTGGATGCATGAAGCCAAATTCGACGGCTACCGCTCCCAAATCATCATCGACGCCGGCGGTGTGCGGATCTTCACCCGCCGCGGCCTAGACTGGACATCGAAGTACCGCGATCTAGCTGCGGCGGCGCGAACGCTGGACGTCGAGAATGCCATCATCGACGGCGAAGTCGTCGTCTTGAATGAGGCTGGGCCTGTCGGACTTTGCCGCGCTGCGCAAGGCCATCACCAGACGCCAGCGCGACCTCTATTTCGTTGCGTTCGATCTCCTGCATCTCAACGGCCACGATCTGCGCGACATGGTACTTGAGGATCGGCGGGAAACCCTAGCCGGCCTCATAGGGTCTGACAGCCGCATCCAGTTCAGTGAGACCATTCCGGGCGAGGCTAATGCGATCTTCATCTGATCGGCGCGGCTGGCCTGGAAGGGATGGTATCGAAGCGTCGGGACAGCAAATATCGCAGCGGCCCGACCACCAATTGGCTGAAGACAAAATCCTTCACAGAAAGCGAGTTTGAACTACTCGGCGTCGAACGCGAGAGGGGCAAGCCCGCGTTTGCTCTGATGGCTGACCCAGCCACCCGCAAATATGTCGGCAGCGCGTTCGTGAGCGTCAATCGCGAGATGCGGGAACGACTTTGGAAAAGGGTCCAGGAGCATGCCGGGTCACCGCCCAAGGACATGCCAAAGCGACCGGCAACGCAGTGGGTCAAGCCGGGCATCAAAGCCCGCGTGAAGCACCTCAGGGGCGAGGACGACCTTCGCCACGCTTCGCTTCAGGACTTCTGGGATGAAAGCTAGCTTTCCGCGTTCTATGCGCTGCCGCTTGTCTCGCTTTCCTCGTCAAGTGCTGAGGCACCGGCAAATAGGCGTTGGCAATCAGCCAAATTAAGCGGACTAATGGTTTCCAGCAAAGGACGCGCGGCGTGGTATACCATCACTATCCGGGGAAACATTGGATACGCAGCCGCTCAGCGCCATCAAAATCAACACCAAAAATAAAAATAGTCGCATCTTTCCCTCCAAATTGGGGGCACTTGGTACGGATGTCATGCTGGTGCCTGGCCGCCGACCGAAAGCGAGGCCCGTTCAGAAACTTATGGAGACCGACATTCCCCGGATGAACCCGGTTTCTGGCGACACAGTAGCCGTCATGGCCGCCCCAGGCAATGTTGAGCGCGGTGCGGGAGGGTAAGGCCGCCATTGCACAGCTGCCCTGCGACATGCGAGTTTGTCAACCAAATGGCTCATCATGGGAGTCTCGTCATGTCCATTCGCCGGATTGCGTTGACCTCGGCAGCGGTCATGCTTGCCTTCACCAACCTCGCCCAGGCCAGGCCGGACACCCGCGCCATGACCTGCCAACAGACGCAGGCGCTAATCCAGAGCCATGGCTCGGCGGTGCTGACCACCGGCCCGAACACCTATGCCCTGTACGTCCGCCGGTACAGCAATGCGTGCGACTCGCCGTTAATCCCAGCGGTAGGGTTTGTGCCGACGCTCGATGGCCAGTGCTTGGTTCGTCGATGCAGAGAGCCGCTCTCCACTCCTCCCGGCTGACGGTGACGAGCATAGCTATTCTGCTGCGCCTTTCGGCAGGAAACCCTTAGCCTCAAGGTCGTCCACTGTGAGTTTCTCGACATAGCAGCGACCATGCGCCTGTCTGCCTTTGGGTCCTTGGAACGGAGTCGCATCATCGGCGTTACCGGCCAACCAAACGCTGCGAATGATATGGAGGAACGGCGTGATCGAGTTGACTGAGAAGGAAAAGCGCTTTCTCAAGCGCGTTGACACCATCACTCACGTTCCTTGGTCGAACAAAGTCACCGCCGCAGATGCCAAAGGCAAGCCCATGCGTATCGCAAGGGCAACGTTTGCCCGATTAAGAGACGACGGTATCATCATCCGATCTACAAGCGACCTGACCTCGAACACCTACGTCATTAATCCTGCACCCGTGACGCCACAAGTCGAGGAAGTGCAGGAAGCGTCCTGATCGGGCGGGGGCACGGCGGCGCGTCAATCCTCAGCCTCACGCCGGCGCCGCCACCATTCTCTAGGCCGGAGGGTGATGACGCGCAAACATTCGCCGTCGAGCGTTCGCAATGAGAGAGGCGGGCGCTCATTCCGCCTCTCGGTGTCGGCTCAAAACGTCGTGCAGTTCACGGTGTTGCCGAAGCGGTTGCAAGTCGTCGTTTTCGGCTGACTGTTTTGCATGTTGGCAAATGCCGCATTCGCCCTGGCAGATGCCCTGCCGCGAGACGAAATGGACTCGTTTTGGATGCATTGGGCCATGGCCGGGGTCCCTGGCTCGAAGCCGTAGGAAACGCATCGGTTGCGGAAATAGGTTGCCTGTTCCGCCTGCGGTGTGGTGGCAAACCAAGCAGGTGAGCCAGGCATACCTAGGCCCGAACCGGAGCAGCCGCTTAAAAGGATGGTCGCGGCCCCTGCCGCCGCGAAAATATGGTATTTGCGCATGCTGCCCCCTGCGCATGCACTGAACTTCAAAAGCTTCGGCCCCGCAAGGGCCGGCGCGGCGCGCAAATATCCCTTCGAAGCCGAACTTTGGGCAGCGCAGCTGGCGGCGTCGGTTCTCCAGCTGGCTTCCGCAGGGGACGCATCAGCATGAGCGCCGGCGTCAAGACAAAGGCGCTGGCTGCATTCGTGCGGCAGTGCCTTGATCCGCTGCCCGATGCCGTCCTCATCGACACGCACCACAATCAGCTCATGCGTCAGGCGCGCCGACTTCCTTGGCGCAAGGCTGATGCTGTCACCAGCCTGGCAAGAGCGGAGACGGCTTACTGGCAAGAGAAAAGCATTCACGCGATGTACGTCCTGGAGGACGAGAACAAATCTAGCGCCTATTCTGACAAACGGATGATCAGCGTCGACAGGAGCCGGCAGGCTGTGGCCGATCAAATCCGAGTTCCAGCGCCCGATCTAATGGCCGTCCAATGGAAGCGAGAAGCCGCAAAGGACCGATATCTGCCGATCGGCGAGGACGAAGTCGCCAAGCTCATTGCGGCGGACGAGGCGTTTCTTGCAGCGCATCCGATCACGAAGCAACCTCGTAGAAAGCGTGGGGGGAGCGACCATCACTGAACCGGACAAAAACTGTCATAGCCCGCTGTCTCACGGTGGCGGGTTTTTCTTTGCGTGAACCTCCGATTAGGATTGACACCTAGCGGCGCATTGCTCCCTCGCCCGTCATGACCGAACCGTAACCTCGACCGGCAAGAGGGAGCGCTGGTTTTGCAGAGGCAGAAAGCCCGAGCGGCCGGCTGGCGAAAAGCGCGACGGTGGCGTCCGCCTTGCTCCTGTCCCTCAGCTATTGCGCGACTTTGGTTCCGTTGACGCCCGGCAATCATGGAAGGCCGAGGGGCGAGTGATCGAGTTCCGGTTCCCATAGCACACTAGCCCAGCACTAAGCCTGCAATCAAAACGGCAAATCCGATAGAAAGCGGGACCGCCAAAAGCCAGCCCGCCTCCAAAACGCTATTTTCTTGCCGATCCATAACAGTCTCCTCTTTGACGCCGCCCCTGATTACGAAAGCCATTGGGAGCGGTTCGGTTCCGACGATTTTGCCGAGGACCCGGGGAGATGGCACCACCGGGTGCTCGCGTTCGTCCTCACCATTCGCGTGTTCGGCATCGCATCGCGTCGCGTCAGGTCGACGCTGTTCGAACCGCTCGCGCGGTGATAAGCGGTTGAGCATCTGAGTCCTACTTGAAGGTACCGCAATTGCTCATCGCGTTCGCCATATCTGTAGGTCTCGCACTGGTAACGGTTCTGATGCACTATGAAGTGCTAAATATCGCCGGAACGATGAGGCGTCGTTTTTCACTTCCGATGCGGGTTGATCTGCTGCTCTTGGTCGTCGCAGCAATCATTGCTCACGTGGTGGGGATCTGTCTTTTCGCGCTCGCCTACGCCTGGATGAACCACCATCCAGACCTTGGAGGTCTCGCAGGCTTGTTTTCCGGAAGCGCAGCGGATTTCTTCTATTTCTCGGTTACCTGTTACACGACGATCGGCTTTGGCGAAGTCTATGCCACTGGGCCGATGCGAATCGTTGCTGCCTTGGAGGGTCTCAACGGACTCGTCCTGATCGCTTGGTCAGCATCGTTCGCATACGCATCGACTTCGGATCTGTGGAAGCGGGAGCAAGACTGACGCGCGTTTCAGAGGTCGTGTTCCTTCGTCATAGCTGTTCGCGCCGAAAGGTGCGGCGGGCTTTTTCGTTCGGGCGCCAAGGGAGCTTGTAACCGCTTACCTGAATGTTCCCCATAGGGGCTTATTCAAAATTTCGCCACTGCACCGCTATCAGAACGGCCCGTTGCTATAGCGTGGTAATCGAGGCCATTACCCACTATTGGGGAGGGTAGTTTCGGGACCGGTACGCGCATGCTCCCGAGGGGGAGTCAGTTCAAGAAGCCTTATAAGAGCCAATGGCTTAGCCCATTTTAAATAACGGGTTCCCGGTTAATCCACTGCTGCTGATAAACAGCAGGGAAACAGCGAGCAGCCTGCGGCCCAGACCCTTTTGAACCTTTTGAGTGTTCCCTGTAGGGCGCCCCTAGAAAATTTCGGCCAGCTGATAGGCGATGCCTCTCTGGTGCGGTTTACGGCGCTCTAGGCACCTCAAAGTGGTCCCGTCGCCATCGCGATCCAGCTTGGAAATGTGCGGAACCGTACGAAGCGGATTGCACGCAACCAACGCGGTGGCCGGGCATTAATTTAGCAAAGCATCAAATAGGAAAGTATCGGGAGGAAAACCATGCTGCACCTTAACATGCCTGGCGAATTTGAGGTCGGCGATGAGGTTGCGCTAGCAGGTACCGTCATCTCCATTCTCCCTAGCGGCCGAGCCAGAGTGAGCATTCCATCCTATGACCATCCTTACACGCTAGAGCCGCCACCCAAAGCCCGGGCCGGCGACCGAGTAGTTCTTGTTGGGGACGTCACCCGCATCGATCGCGGAGCAGACAAACTCACCGTGCGGATTGACTGCGGCGGCGTGATTACGGTCGACAGGTCGGCAATCACTCGGCTGAGGAAGCACCGCCGGGCTTCAGCCGGTTGACGCTACGGCGACACAACGGGCTGCGCTCGTCGGCATACGGAACATGCAAGCGTATCGTGCCTCAAGCCAATCTAACTTCGAGGGACCTAGGCCCGCGCTAAAAAGTCCGAACATTTCCCATCCCCTCGCCTTTCGGCAAATCTGGCGGAACGGAGACTAGGCAAATTTTGCGACCCCCAAAAATCGCCTCGGGGTGCCCCGGCGGTGCCCCGAACCATTTCAGGGCAACAGGCCCCCGAGGGGGAGAATGCTAATCAACTGAAATCATTATAGAAATTTTGGTGGAGCCAATCGGAATCGAACCGACGACCTCTTGAATGCCATTCAAGCGCTCTCCCAACTGAGCTATGGCCCCACTCCGGCAGTCAACCGGCGCCGTTGCCGGCGAAGAGATCCGGCGCGGGTTGAGACCGCGCCGTTAGTGCAGGCGGCTTCTAACCCCGCCTTCCGTCAATATCAAGCCTTTAAGAGCCGCTTTTTATCAAGAACCCGCGAAAGTCGGCGGGCGCTGTGCGAGAGGCCGGATCAGACTTCGTCGTCGTCGTCGCCGACGCCGATCATGTCGGCGACATCGTCGTCCTCTTCCTCTTCGTCGGCGAGGAACGTATCGTCGTCGTCGCCGAGGTCCACATCGTCCTCGTCATCGCCGAGATCGGGAAGATCGTCGGGCTTCGCATCCTCGTCCGCCTCTTCGAGCGAGACGACCTCGACGCCCTCTTCCTCCTCGGCGTCGACTTCCTTCTCGGCAACTTCCTCTTCCTCCTCAAGGGCGGCAATCTTGCCTTCCTCGAAATAAGAGCGGGGATAGTTCTTGCCGGTATAGGGCGAGACGATCGGATCCTTGTTCAGATCGTAGAATTTTTGACCCGTCTCGGGGTCGATGCGTTTGGTGCCAAGTTCGGGTTTTGCCACAGCAAGCCTCGTCGATGAAAGTTTGGTCCCCATAACCACAGTTTACGGCGCTGTCAAAGCCTAAAGCCAGCGTCACAAATCCCCGCGTTGAGCGACCTCTTGCAAGGGGATGACCATTTCCGCCCGCCGTGATACGAGACCGCGCAAACCAGAAGAAAAAGGCCGGCCACCGGCGTTTTTCACCCAAGGAAAACCCATGTCGCATACTGCCGCCCCGAAACCGGCCACCGCCCGCAAATCGCCAGCGCTTTCAGGCACAGCACGGGTGCCCGGCGACAAGTCGATCTCGCACCGCTCGTTCATGTTCGGCGGCCTCGCCTCCGGCGAAACCCGCATCACCGGCCTGCTGGAAGGCGAGGACGTGATGCGCACGGGCGCCGCTATGAAGGCAATGGGCGCGCATATAGAGAAGCGCGGCGCTGAATGGGTGATCCGCGGCACCGGCAACGGCGCGCTGCTGCAGCCGGAAGGCCCGCTCGATTTCGGCAACGCCGGCACCGGCTCGCGCCTCACCATGGGCCTGGTCGGCACCTACGACATGGAGACGACCTTCATCGGCGACGCCTCGCTGTCCGGCCGGCCGATGGGCCGCGTGCTCGAGCCGCTGCGCCAGATGGGCGTGCAGGTGCTGAAGGCGACGCCCGGCGACCGCATGCCGATCACGCTGCGCGGCCCCAAACACGCCGCGCCGATCACCTACCGCGTGCCGATGGCCTCGGCCCAGGTGAAGTCGGCGGTGCTGCTCGCCGGGCTGAACACGCCCGGCATCACCACCGTCATCGAGCCGGTGATGACGCGCGACCACACCGAAAAGATGCTGCAGGGATTCGGCGCCAATCTGTCGGTCGAGACCGACGAGCGCGGCGTGCGCCACATCTTCATCGAGGGCCAGGGCAAGCTCACCGGCCAGACAATCGCTGTGCCGGGCGACCCGTCATCGGCCGGATTCCCGCTGGTGGCGGCGCTGATCGTGCCGGGCTCGGACATTACAATCGAAAACGTGCTGATGAACCCGACCCGCACCGGTCTTTTGTTGACGCTACAGGAAATGGGCGCCCGGATCGACGTTCTCGAGCCGCGCAATGAAGGCGGCGAGGATGTCGCCGATCTGCGGGTGCGCTACTCCGAGCTGAAGGGCGTCACCGTGCCGCCCGAACGGGCGCCGACGATGATCGATGAATATCCGGTGCTTGCTGTCGCGGCGAGCTTTGCCGAGGGCGAGACGCTGATGCAGGGACTGGAAGAGCTGCGGGTGAAGGAATCGGACCGGCTGTCGGCGGTCGCCGAAGGGCTGAAGCTCAATGGCGTCGACTGTACCGAGGGCGAAGCCACACTGGCGGTGCGTGGAAAACCCGGCGGCAAGGGGCTTGGCCAACATCCGAACGGAAAGAGCACCATCGTCCAGACCCATCTCGACCACCGCATTGCCATGAGCTTTCTCGTCATGGGACTGGCAACGGAAAAGCCTGTCACCATCGACGACCAGGCGATGATCGCGACCAGCTTTCCGGAGTTCATGGGGCTTATGAAGGGCCTGGGGGCGGAGATCAGCTAAGGTCTGCGAATGTTTTGGACGTTGCTCGTCGGCGGTTTGGTTTTGACGGCATTGGTCGGGCGCGTGGCGGCGCAGTCAGGTTTCGATCTGGGATATTCCGACAGGAAGCCAGGTGCGATTAGCCTGATCGGGTTTCTTTTTTTCCCGTTTTGGATCGTCCTCTTCATCTTGCTGGCGACAACGGCGCATTTTTTTCCAGACGTTAGCGGCGCTCTCATGCCATATGTTTCGAACTTCGTTTTTAAGCTGGCTGCCGGGATCACATTCGTCGCGATCGCCACGTTTCCCATTTCCGTACCGCTTCTGATAGGAATTCCCGTTGGATTCTTGGCCGGATATTGGACCGGACGGCGGTCTTCCGGACTTTGACGTTGAACCCGTATGATTGGTTCTTGATTTAATGACCTTCCTCCGTTTGAAGCGGCGCGTATGAGCTCAATCACTGATAAAGCTGGCTTCACCATCGCCATCGACGGCCCAGCAGGCGCGGGCAAAGGCACCCTTGCCCGCCGACTGGCCGACCATTACCGGCTGAACCTGCTCGACACCGGCCTCACCTATCGCGCGGTGGCCCATGCGCTGCTTCGGCTCGGCCTGCCGCTCGACAATGTCTCGGCCGCCGAGACCG
This sequence comes from Mesorhizobium sp. WSM4806, assembly GCF_055811635.1. Classification (NCBI taxonomy): domain Bacteria; kingdom Pseudomonadati; phylum Pseudomonadota; class Alphaproteobacteria; order Hyphomicrobiales; family Phyllobacteriaceae; genus Mesorhizobium; species Mesorhizobium sp. WSM4806. The sequence continues at coordinate 20,899 of NZ_JBVVQZ010000030.1, forward strand.
CTGCCCGGCAGGTCGACCTGGCCAAGCTCGACCGGTCGGTACTGACGGCGCATGCGGTCGGCGAAGCGGCTTCGAAAGTGGCTGTCATCCCTTCGGTGCGGCGCATACTGGTCGAAAAGCAGCGCGAATTCGCCAAGGCGCCGCCGGGCGCCGTGCTCGACGGCCGCGACATCGGCACCGTGGTCTGTCCCGACGCCGACATAAAACTCTATGTGACGGCGAGCGCCGAGGTGCGGGCACAACGCAGGCTGGCCGAGATCGAGAGCATCGGTGGCACCGCCGATTTCGACGATATCCTCGCCGATATCCTGCGCCGCGACGAGCGCGACATGGGTCGCGCCGACTCGCCGCTGAAGCCGGCCGCCGACGCGCACTTGCTCGACACGTCGGAAATGGCTATAGAAGCCGCGTTCCTGGCGGCCAAGGCGATCATCGACGACGTTCTGGCCAAGAGAAACAAAGCCTGAGCCGGGTTTCCTGCCGTTGCCGATTGCCGGCGGCGAAAAGATACCCATATCGGGCACGAACCAGCCTGCCAGCATTCTTCATGCGCCGGAATTGCCGCTTAGGCGGCCAAGGGCTTTTTTGAGGCCCGGAACGCCGGCAGGCCAACGCAACGCTAACCCACGGCGCCCGCCCCGCTTGAGATGCGGGGCATTCCAGGAGAAACTATGTCAGTTGCAAATCCCACTCGCGATGATTTCGCGAGCCTGCTCGAAGAATCTTTTTCCGCCGGCCATTCCGGCGAAGGCCAAGTCGTCAAGGGCACGATCACTGCGATCGAAAAGGACATGGCAATCATCGACGTCGGCCTCAAGGTCGAAGGTCGCGTGCCGCTGAAGGAATTCGGCGTCAAGGGCAAGGATTCGACGCTTAAGGTCGGCGACACGGTCGAGGTCTATGTCGAGCGCATCGAGAACGCGCTTGGCGAAGCGATGCTTTCGCGTGAGAAGGCCCGCCGCGAAGAGAGCTGGGTCCGTCTCGAAGAGAAGTTCACCAAGGGCGAGCGCGTCGAAGGCGTCATCTTCAACCAGGTCAAGGGCGGCTTCACCGTCGATCTCGACGGCGCCGTGGCCTTCCTGCCGCGCAGCCAGGTCGACATCCGTCCGATCCGCGACGTCTCGCCGCTGATGCACAATCCGCAGCCTTTCGAGATCCTCAAGATGGATCGCCGCCGCGGCAACATCGTGGTGTCGCGCCGCACCGTGCTCGAGGAGAGCCGCGCCGAACAGCGTTCGGAAATCGTGCAGAACCTCGAAGAGGGCCAGGTGGTCGAAGGCGTCGTCAAGAACATCACCGACTATGGTGCGTTCGTCGACCTCGGCGGCATCGACGGCCTGTTGCATGTCACCGATATGGCATGGCGCCGCGTCAACCATCCGACCGAAATCCTCAACATCGGCCAGACGGTCAAGGTGCAGATCATCCGCATCAACCAGGAAACCCACCGCATCTCGCTCGGCATGAAGCAGCTCGAGAGCGATCCGTGGTCCGAGATCGGAACGAAATTCCCGATCGGCAAGAAGATCAAGGGCACCGTCACCAACATCACCGACTACGGCGCGTTCGTCGAGCTGGAGCCGGGCATCGAGGGTCTCATCCACGTTTCGGAAATGTCGTGGACGAAGAAGAATGTACATCCCGGCAAGATCCTGTCGACGACGCAGGAAGTCGACGTAGTGGTGCTCGAGGTCGATCCGGCCAAGCGCCGCATCTCGCTCGGCCTCAAGCAGACGCTCGAGAACCCGTGGCAGGCTTTCGCCAGCAGCCATCCGGTCGGCAGCCAGGTCGAGGGCGAGGTCAAGAACAAGACCGAGTTCGGCCTGTTCATCGGCCTCGAAGGCGATGTCGACGGCATGGTCCATCTTTCCGACCTCGACTGGACCCGTCCGGGCGAGCAGGTGATCGAGGAGTACAATCGCGGCGACACCGTCAAGGCGCAGGTGCTCGACGTCGACATCGACAAGGAGCGCATCTCGCTCGGCATCAAGCAGCTGGCCAAGGATACGGCCGGCGAGGCGGCGACTTCGGGTGAACTGCGCAAGAACGCGGTCGTCACCTGCGAGGTTACCGGCGTCAAGGATGGCGGCCTGGAAGTGCGGCTGGTCGACAGCGGCATCGAGACCTTCATCAAGCGCTCCGACCTCAGCCGTGACCGCGACGAGCAGCGCCCCGAGCGCTTCACGGTCGGCCAGAAGGTCGATGCCCGCGTCATTGCCTTCGACAAGAAGACCCGCAAGCTGCAGGTCTCGATCAAGGCGCTGGAAATCGCCGAAGAGAAGGAAGCGGTCGCCCAGTACGGCTCGACCGACTCCGGCGCTTCGCTGGGCGACATCCTGGGCGCCGCGCTGAAGAAGCAGGGTAGCTAGGTCCACTAACGCCGCGCCTCGCGCGGCCTGTTAAAAAACCCCGCCGGAGCGATCCGGCGGGGTTTTTGTTTGACCATGGTCAGAGCATCGTAACCCCAAACCTGGCAAACCGGTTTTGGGAAATCCGCGCTCAAACAAAGAGACAGATCAGGCCCTGCCGTAAAGCGGCACCAGTGTGCCGCTCATCGCCAGATTGGCCGGCGAAGCGAGGTAGGTGATCGCTTCCGCCGCCGCTTCGAGGCTGACCCATTTGCCGAAATCGGCGGCCGGCATGTCAGCCCGGTTGGCCGGCGTATCGAGGGTCGAGGGCGCGACCGCATTGACCAGGATGCCCTTGCCCTTGAGTTCTTCCGCTATCGCCACCGTCATTGCCGCGACCGCTGCCTTGCTGGCGGCATAGGCGATCATGCCGGAACCGCGCCGCAGGTCGAGCCCGGCACGCGCCGTGATATTGACGATGCGGCCCGACACGGAAGATTCCAGCATCGAGCGGATCGCCGCGCGGCAGCACAGGAAGGTTGTGCGGGCGTTGGTGTCCATCATTTCGGCAAAAGACGCGGGCTCGATCTTCTCGACCGGCGCGGCGGTGAAGCCGCCGGCCAGATGGATGGATGCCCACAAATCCGTAACGCTGGCGAAGAACGCATCGACCTTGGCGGGGTCGGCGAGATCGACATTGTGCGCCAGCCTGACACGCTCATGTGCCGGGAAGGGAAAATGCGCGGGCGCGGCGGCATGGGCGTTCGGCACATGGCAGATCGCGCCCTGCTCCAGCAGTTTGCCGACAACCGCGCCACCGAGCGCTCCAGTGCCGCCAGTCACCACAACATGCCTGCCGTCCAGTGTATCCGTCATCTACGACCGCTCCTGTCACTCATATGCCGCTGCTCGCCGCCGAAGGTCGCGCCTTTCGCACGATCACTCAACCGAAATCTTGATGACGCAGCGCCGCTTGTGCGCGTCGGAACGTCGGCCATCCGACGCGGATCGCATCCCCAGGCAGACGCTGCCACAGCACTCAATCGATGGTGATCTCGATGACATACGGCAGTCCGGTCGCCCGCGCGCGCTTGAGTGCGTCTGCCAGATGACCGATGCCGGCGAGCCGCTCGGCGGCAATGCCATAGGCCTCGGCCAACTTGCAGAAATCAGGCGGCGCCGGCGAGACGCCGACCGGCTCGACGCCGACATCGAGCATCGAGGTTTCGATTTCGCGATAGCCGAGATTGTTCCAGACGACGAAGATCACCGGCGCCGCAGCGTCGAGCGCGGCGCCCAGTTCCGGCAGCGTGAACTGGAAACCACCGTCGCCGGTGAGACAAACGACCGGCGCATCAGGCACGGCAAGGGCTGCGCCGATCGCCGCCGGCGGACCATAGCCCAGCGCGCCGAAGCCGGTGGCGGCGTTGAACCAGCCGCCCGGACGGTCGTGATCGTAATAGAGGTTGGCGGCATAGACCGGCTGGGTCGAATCGCCGACGATGATCGAGCCCGGCAATGCATCGCGGATCATCTCGACGGCGCGGGTTTGCGCCTGGAGGGCCGGGGCCATTTCGGCAAAGGCTGCTTGCCTTGTCGCAGCGGCGCGAGACTGGCCGTCGCCCGATGGCGGCTGGCCCGTACCAATCTCGACAAGCAGCGCCTCGAGTGCTGCGCCGCAATCGGCATTGATCGAAATCCGGGCGGGCCGGCGGGCAAGCTGGTCGGCGCCGATGTCGATGCGGATCAGATTGGACGGCAGGACAAAGCCACCGTCGCCATATCCGTCGTAGTCGGTCGGGCCGAATTCGGTGCCGGCGGCAATGACCAGATCGGCCTCGGCCATCAATGCACGCACCGCCTTCAGACTGGGGCTGGCCGGCACGCCGAGCGGATGGCGGTGCAGCAGGCCGCGGGCATTGACCGTCTGGACAACCGGCGCTTCCAGCCTTTCGGCAAGGCGCTGTAACGGCGCTTCGGCTCTCTTGGCGCCGCCGCCGGCAAGGACCAGCGGGCGGCGGGCAGCCGCGCAAAGTTTTGCCGCCTCTGCTATCACCGCCGGATTCGGCTCGGGCGGCGCGACATTCGTCAGCAAAGCGGCGATGCCGCCGGCCGGCTTGACCATGATATCGGTCGGGATCTCGATGTGCACCGGGCCCGGACGCGACGACGAAAACAGGGCGAAGGCGCGGGCAAGAACGCCCGGCAGTTCGTCGGCGTCGGTGACACGGTGCGAAAACAGCGCGACCTTTTCCATCATGCCGCGCTGGTCGGGCAGTTCGTGCAGATGGCCAAGGCCCTTGCCCAGTGTCGGCGTGGCGTTGACGCCCGAGATCACCAGCATCGGAACCGAATCGGCACGGGCCTGGCCCATGGCGGTGATGGTGTTGGTCAGCCCCGGTCCGGTGATGACGAAGGCGATGCCGGGCCTGCCGCCGGCGCGCGCATAGCCGTCGGCCATGAACCCGGCGCCCTGTTCATGACGCGGGGTGACGTGGCGAATCTTCGAGCGCGCCAAGCCGCGATAGAGTTCGACCGTATGCACACCCGGAATGCCGAAGACCGTATCGACATCATGGGCTTCGAGCAAAGTGATGAGCGCTTCGCCGACTGTCGTCATTGCCTGAGCACCGGACGTGTGAGGCAGGTCGGTCCGCCCTCGCAGGCGATGCACAGTGCGTCCGCCTCGAAGGTTGAAACCCTGCAGCCGGCTGCCGCCATGGCCGCCGCCGTCTTCGGGAACCCGGCAACGGCGATCACCTCGCGCGGCGCGGTCGGCAGCACATTGAGGCTGAGGCCGTTGGAGGCGAAGAACTCCCCGGCGTCGCCTTCGACCAGGCGAATGCCTCGCGCCCGCAGCATCTGGTAGAAGGCAGCCGGCAAAAGCGGTGCATAGACCAGCGCCAGATCGTCGGCCAGCGGACTGATCACCGACATCAGATGCAGGCAGGCGTCCTCGCCATGCCAGAGCGGCAGGTCGTAGCCATAGACCTGGATACCCCTGGGGGTGAGCAGGTTGGCGAGTTGCTGGATGCCGTCCTGGGTGGTGCGCACGCCGCGGCCGACGGCCAGGGTCCCTGAATCCACCCAGACGCAATCACCGCCCTCGACCTGTCCGGGAGGCTCGATGCGGCCGAGGATAGGTACGCCCATGCGCTTGTAGGCCGCCTCGTGCAGGCCGGGCTCGGCACGGCGCAGCGCCTTGCCCATGGCGAGGATGATGGCGCCGTGGTCGGTCATCAACGAAGGATCATGCGTGAAGACCGAATCGGCGAGCCCGTCATCGGCGTCGGTCAGCCATTCGATCGCGGCGCCGGACGCCAGAACCAGCGTCGTCAGCGCCTCATGCTGGGCGGCGGCCTTTTGCGGATCGAAGCCCGCACCATAGTGCCATTCCGATGCTTTGACGCGGGCCATGGCGCTTGCGGCGGACCGCATCAGCACGCGCTGCAGGGGCCCGGCCATGGACTGCGACCCGTATGCTTTACCCACCAAGTGCTCCTGAACCATCCCATCCAGCCAATAGCCACTCAGCGAGCAGTGATCAATGGTCCAAAAAGCATGGTTGACGGAGGCAAGCGGAACGGTACATCTTGAGAATGAGAAGTCTGTCCAGTGATGGTAATGGGTAAAAAATTCCAGCAGCGACGGGTCCGGCCATTTCGTGAGGCACCGCAAAGGTGATAGCGCAAGGCACCGCCCCCGCCCTGAAGTACACGGCGCAGAACGACGTCGCCGAAGCCATCCATGTCGAGAACCTGCATAAACGATTCGGCGAACTGCATGTGCTGAAAGGCGTTTCGCTGTCGGCGCGCGACGGCGAGATCATCGCCATCATTGGCGGCAGCGGCTCGGGAAAATCGACCCTGCTGCGCTGCATCAATTGCCTGGAGAACCCGACCAGCGGGATCGTTCGCGTCAATGGCGAGGAGATCCGGATGAAGGCCGACAGTCACGGCCACACCGTTCCCGCCGACCGCAAGCAGATCGAGCGCATCCGCTCCAAGCTCGGCATGGTTTTCCAGAATTTCAATCTGTGGAGCCACATGACGCTGATCGAGAACGTCATCGAGGTTCCGGTGCATGTTTTGGGCGTCAAGCGCGATGTGGCCATCGCCGAGGCGGAAAAGCTGCTTGCCCGCGTCGGCCTGGCCGAAAAGCGCGATGTCTATCCGGCCTATCTGTCAGGCGGCCAGCAGCAGCGTGCGGCCATCGCCCGGGCGCTGGCCATCAATCCGCGCGTCATGCTGTTCGACGAGCCGACCTCGGCGCTCGACCCGGAACTGATCGGCGAGGTGCTGAAGGTGATCGGCGACCTGGCACGCGAAGGCCGCACCATGGTGCTGGTCACCCATGAGATGAAGTTCGCCCGCGAGGTCGCGACGCATGTCGTCTACCTCTACAACGGAGTGGTCGAGGAAGAAGGGCCGCCGGAGCAGATCTTCGGCGCACCGAAGTCCGAAAGGCTGAAGCAATTCATCCGCAACATCGGTTAAGCCGAGGCGGACGAAAAACGGGAACAACAACAAACTGGGAGTTTTTGGCATGAAGACCGTTCTGAAAACATTTGCCGCAGCACTTCTGCTCGGCGCCGCGATGAGCATGGCAAAGGCCGAGCCGGTCAAGATCGGCGTCGCTGCCGAACCCTATCCGCCGTTCACCTCGCCGGATGCTTCCGGCAAATGGGTTGGCTGGGAGATCGAATTCATCGACGCGGTCTGCGCCGAGCAGAAACTCGATTGCGTCATCACCCCCGTCGCCTGGGACGGAATCATCCCGGCGCTGACGACCAAGAAGATCGACGTCATCGCCAGTTCCATGTCGATCACCGACGAGCGCAAGAAGACGATCGACTTCTCCGACAAATATTACAACACCCCGACAGCTATCATCGGACCGAAGGAGCAGAAGTTCGGCGCTACCCCGGAAGATCTCAAGGGCAAGATCATCGGCGTGCAAGTTTCGACCGTGCATGCCGACTACGTCAAGAAGCACTTCACCGAAGCCGCGGAAATCAAGGAATATCAGACCCAGGACGAAGCCAATCAGGATCTTGCCGCCGGCCGTGTCGATGCCGTGCAGGCCGATTCCATCGCGCTCGATGCCTTCCTGAAATCGGATCAGGGCAAGCAATGCTGCGATCTGAAGGGCACGGTCGCGCCGGATCTGGCGATCCTCGGGCCCGGCGTCGGCGCGGGTGTCCGCAAGGAGGACACCGAGTTGAAGGAGAAGATCAACGCCGGCATCAAGGCGATCCGCGCCAACGGCAAATATGACGAGATTTCGAAGAAATACTTCGATTTCGACATCTATGGCGCCGACCCACAGTCGAATTGACGGCGTGCATCCCCGAGCGAACAACCACGCGGCGCAGACAGCGCGCCGTGTGGCTTCGTCGAACTCTACCTATGCAAGCTTTCCGCTGACGGCATCGCCGGTGGTTTTGGCGCCAGCAATTCGGGGGCGACGCTGATCGACGCATTTCTTCCGGCCTCTGTGGCCCGCATCATCGAACTGCTTTCGCCGACGCCACCCGGTTGGGGCGGAACGCTTCTGGTCGGACTGCTCCACTCGGTCGAGATCGCTGCCGGTGCGTTCGGTCTCGGCCTCGTCATCGGCATTTGCGGTGCGTATGGCAAGCTCTATGGCGGGCCTGTGGTGCGCGATCTGCTGGCAGTCTATACGACGATCGTCCGCGCCGTGCCGGAGCTAGTGCTGATCCTGCTGCTCTATTATGCCGGCACCGATTTGATCAACCAGTTGCTGACGGCAATGGGATATCAGCGCATCGATATCAGCGGGCTGGTGGCCGGCATTGCCGTGCTCGGCTTCGTCCAGGGCGCATATTCGACCGAGGTGATGCGCGGCGCGATCCTTGCCATCCCGCAGGGACAGATCGAAGCCGCGCGCGCCTATGGCATGTCTCCCGGCCTGCTGCTGCGACGCATCACGCTGCCGGCGATGCTGCCTTTCGCCATACCGGGCCTTGCCAATCTCTGGCTGATCGCCACCAAGGACACCGCCCTGCTGGCGGTCGTCGGCTTCTTCGAACTGACATTGGCGACGCGGCAAGCAGCGGGCGTAACCAAAGCCTATCTTACCTTCTTCCTCGCCGCGGGCGTGATCTATCTTCTGTTGACGCTGGTCTCCAATCTAATCATCGGCCGCATCGAGGTCTGGGCTCGGCGCGGCATGCCCTCGCTCAAGGAGGCGCGTTGATGGCTGTCGAAACGACCATCGTCAACGTAGCCGCCCGCGCGTCGCTGTGGTTGCAGCCGCACCGCATCGTGCTGATTGTGACTGGACTTGCGCTGGTTTTCGCGGCCGCTTTTTTCATGCGCTGGGACTGGCTGCCGCAATATTACGAAATGGCGCTTGTCGGCCTCTGGCGCACGCTCTGGATCCTCGCCGTCACCTGCACACTGGGCTTCTTGCTCGCCGTGCCGCTCGGATTGGCGCAGGCTGCCGGCCCGTTCTGGCTCGCGGCGCCTGCAAAGGCCTTCTGCACCGTCATCAGGGGAACGCCACTGCTGCTGCAGCTCTGGCTGCTCTACTATGGGCTCGGCTCGCTGTTTCCACAGTACCCATGGGTACGCGAGTCCTGGATGTGGCCGTATCTCAGGCAAGCATGGCCCTATGGCGTCCTGGCGCTGACCTTGTCCTTCGCCGGTTACGAGGGGGAAGTCATGCGGGGTGCCTTCGCCGGCGTGCCGAAAGGACAGTTGGAAGCGGCGCGCGCCTTCGGCATGAGCCGCTGGAAGATCCTGCGGCGGATCTGGCTGCCACAAGCCTTCTACCGGGCGCTGCCGACGCTGACCGGCGAAACCGTGCTGCAACTGAAATCGACGCCGCTGGTGGCGACCATCAGCGTGATCGACATATTCGCCGTCTCGTCAAAGGTGCGGCAGAGCACGTTCCTCACCTATGAACCCTTGCTGCTCCTGGCGTTGATCTATATGGCGATCACCGGCATCCTGGTCTTCGCCCTCGGCAAGATCGAGGCGCGGATCCCGAACAAAATTGGTTAGTGAGGAGCGAATAGGAGTAGCGAATAGCGAATAGTTCGCTGATTTCCTCTAATCCCTATTCGCTACTCGCTAGAGCTTCAGGGCAGCTAAAGATGCAACTCAGTCTCGACCAGGCGACAGGGCTGTGCCGGATGGCGGCGCTCGGCGCCGGCGCCAATGAGGAAGCGGCGCAGTCGCTTGCAGCCTCCGTCGTGGCGGCCGAGGCAGAAGGTCTGTCGACGGTCGGACTGTCGCATTTCATCGACTATCTCGAAGCGCTGGAGGCCGGCCGCATCGATGGCAAGGCCGAGCCGGTCATCACCAGGCCGGCTTTGGCGATCTATCTCTCCGACGCGCGCGGCGGTCTGGCGCATACCGGCTTCGACCGCACCATCGACGATCTCGCCAAGGCGGCGCGCCTGTTCGGCGTTGCCATCTTTTCGCAGAAGAACGCCTATACATGCGGCGCGCTCGGCTATTTCACCGGGCGGCTGGCCGCGCAGGGACTGGTGTCCTTCGCCGCGACCAACGGACCGGCCGTGCTTGCCGGCTCGGGCTCGGTCAAGCCGGTCTACTGCACCAACCCGATGTCCTTCGCCGCGCCCGCCGCCGACGGAGCGCCGCTGGTCATCGACCAGTCATCGAGCGCCACTGCCTTCGTCAACATCCGCAAGGCAGCCGAGGACGGCAAGAAAATTCCAGAAGGCTGGGCACTGGATGCGAGCGGCAACCCGACCACCGATCCGGCCGCCGCCATGAAAGGCGCAATGCTTGCCTTCGGCGGCCAACGCGGCGCCAACATCGCGCTGATGGTCGAAGTGCTGGCGGCGGGCCTGTCGGGCGCCAACTGGTCGCTCGATGCGCCATGGTTCAGTGGCGGACCGGACAGTCCTGGAACCGGCCTCTTCGTGCTGGCCGTCGAGCCCAAGCTGCTCGATCCGAATTTCGAGAAGCGCATGAAAGATCAACTCGACCGGTTGCGCCGCCGCTACGGCGTGCATGTCCCCGGCCGTGCCCGGGCCGAAGCGGCGGAGAAGGCAGCGGCACGGGGTATAACGGCTCCGAAAGCCGTGGTGCAGCGCATCTCCGAATTCGCCGCCCGGTATTCTTCCTGAAGACGGTCACATCTTTCGGATCGTCGACAGCGGGCGTACTTGCCGTTACGCCCAGGCTGCCTCGTCGAACCACGTTTCGGAAACAGCCGGAAACCCTCGCGTCGGCTGGGTTTATCCGGGCTCTCCGCATCTGACCCGTAACATGCATTTCCCGGTCAACTTTTGTTCATTTGACTTTGGCTGGGGTGGCGGCTGTTTGCGCGGAGCAGCAAAAGAGGAACCCCAATGGCCGCAAGCACCCACAATCCCAGCACCAATCTTTTCGTTCCGGCCCTTGGCAGCCTCTATGCGGCGCTGAACACCACCTCTGAAACCATCCTGCGCGCCGTGGCCGGCATCTTCCTCTCCATCCATGGCTCTGGCAAGATCATCGACCCGCTCGGCGCCGCCGAGATGGTCGAAGGCCTCGGCTTCTATCCTGGCGCGTTCTGGTCGGTGCTGCTGGCCTGCACCGAGTTCTTCGGCGGCATCTTCATCGCCATCGGTCTCTTGACCCGCCCGGCCGCCTTCGCCGGAATGTTCGTGCTCCTGGTCACCGTCTGGTTCCACTGGGTCACCCTGGGCGAGGGCTTTTCGGGTGCCGAAAAATCGCTGCTGTGGGCGGCGATACTGTTCTTCTTCGTCATCCGCGGCGGCAACCGCCAATCGGTCGACGCGCGCATCGGCAGGGCGTTCTGAACCAGCGACACCGCGGCAAACGGCGACAAAGGATCGCCCTTTGCCTTCGGCGCGAAACGGATTATGAACGGCTTCAGCCAAGCCCAGTAGATCTGGAAAGCGCGCCGGAGCCAGCCATGACCGAAATCCTGCAGACCCCAAAGCTCGTTGTCGTGTTCGGCGGCTCCGGCTTTGTCGGCCGCCATGTGGTGCGGGCGCTGGCCCGGCGTGGCTATCGCATCAGGGTCGCCTGCCGCCGGCCCGATCTCGCCGGCCATCTGCAACCGCTCGGCAATGTCGGCCAGATCCAGCCGGTGCAGGCCAATATTCGCGTGCGCTGGTCGGTCGACCGCGCCGTGCAGGGCGCCGACCATGTCGTCAATTTGGTAGCCATCCTGCATGAGAGCGGCCGGCAGAAGTTCACGCCCGTCCACGAGTTCGGCGCCCACGCGATCGCCGAAGCGGCGCGCGCCGTCGACGCCGGGCTCACCCATATCTCGGCGCTGGGCGCCGATCTGAACGCGCAATCCGAGTATGCGCGCACCAAGGCGCTCGGTGAAAAAGCGGTCCTGGAGACGATCGAGGATGCGGTCATCTTGCGGCCCTCGATCAATTTCGGCCCCGAGGACAGCTTCTTCAACCGCTTCGCCAGCATGGCGCGCTATTCGCCGGTCCTGCCTCTGATCGGCGGCGGGCGGACCAAATTCCAGCCGGTCTATGTCGGCGATGTCGCCGAAGCGGTGGCGCGCTCGGTCGACGGCAAAGTCCAGGGTGGCCGGATCTACGAGCTAGGCGGACCTCAGGTGCTCACCTTCAAGCAATGCATGCAGGAAATGCTTGCCATGATCGACCGCAAGCGGTTGCTGGTGTCGGTGCCGTGGTGGGTGGCGAACATGCAGGCATCGATCCTTGGGCTTTTGCCCAATCCGCTGCTGACCAAGGATCAGGTCCTGCAGTTGCGCGGGGACAACATCGTCTCGGAAGCGGCCATCAGGGAAAACCGGACGCTCGCCGGTCTCGATATCCAGCCACAGTCGATCGGCAGCATCCTGCCGAGCTATCTCTGGCGCTACCGGCCCGCCGGCCAGTTCCAGCGCAAGACGGCGGAATAGCCAATCAGGCGGCTCGCTAAAGCGCGTCGCGTTTGACCGGCCTCATGCGACGCGCTTTAGGTTGTTGTCTCATGCATGTCGTTTTCGCAAAACCGCTGCACACCCTCGGTTCAAGCCCGAGGGCATGCTTTTGCGCGACATGCATTAAAGCCGCCGCGTGACCTGCATCGGCAAGCCGCCCTGTGGTTGCGTCGTCAGTTTCTGCACCGGCCACGGTTTGGTCTCGGCGGTGGTATCGAAGCGGAAGCGCGACAGCATGATCGCCAGAGCGATGATCGCCTCCTGCATGGCAAAGCTGGCGCCGATGCAGACGCGAGGACCGGCGCCGAACGGTAAATACTGAAAACGGTCGATCTTCTCGCGATTTCCCGGATGGAAACGTTCGGGCATGAAGGCGTCGGGCCTGTCCCACAACTTGCGATGGCGGTGGACGACCCAGGGCATGACCAGCACCGCGGCACGCCTCGGTATGTAGAGGCCGTTCCAGGTTTCGGGCTCGATCGGCTCGCGGTTGATCGACGGCGCCGGCGGATAGAGCCTGAGCGCCTCGTCGAAGGCGGCGCGGGTGAACGGCATGGCGTCGAGCCACTTTGTCGGGTCGGGCTCGCGCGCCAGCACGGCGTCGATCTCGCGCTCGACCTTTTCGCGCTCCCAAGGTGCTTCGGCCAGGCAATAGAGCGTCCAGCCGAGCGCACGCGCGGTGGTCTCGTGACCGGCGCCGATGAAGGTGATGATGTTGTCCTCGACCTCGGCGCGCGTCAGCCCGTCCGGTCCCTCCGCCTTGAGCAAAAGCGTGAGGAAATCCTGCGGCACCTTGTCCGGATCGTGCTTGACCCGCTCTTCGCGCATCTTGACGGTGTCGGTGACGATCTTGCGGAAGTAGGCCATGGTTTTGCGGCCGCGGATGCGGGTCAGGCGCGGCAGCCAGTCTGGCGCCCGCAACAGGTCGAGCGGATCGACGCGGCCCATGGTTTCGAACAGCCGGTCGATCTCCTTGGCGAAGCTGCCCGGCTCACCCGATATCTCACCGGAAAACAGTGTCTCGGCCAGGATGTCAAAGGTAAGCAGCGTCATGTCGTGGGCGATGTCCGACGTGCCGCCGCCCTCGTAGCGGGTGACGAACTCCCGCGTACGCCTCAGCATCGGCTCGGCAAAACCGAAGATGTGGCGCGGCGTGAACACCGGCGCCATCGCCTTGCGTGAACGCCGCCAGACCTCACCCTCGGCGGTCAGCAGGCCGTCGCGCAGGATCGGCCGCAGGATCATCTGGCGCACCGTCGCCATCTTGTAGTTTTTGGCATTGTCGACCAGCACGTGGCGAATGAGGCCGGGATCGTTGGCGATGACCAGCGGCCCGCCGATGCCGGTCACCGAAATCCAAGGCTGGTTGTAGGTCGGCTCGCCCCACAGTTCGAGCGGATTGCGATAGACGATGCGGATCATCTCCAGCGTCGAAGGCGGCGACGTGCGCGGCTTCGGCGCCGGTGGGACAAAGGGGGCGGGCTGACTGTCCATGGCGTGCTCCGCTGGTGAACTCAATGTAGTGGCTGGCAAGCCAAGCGTCCATGTTGCTGAACGGCAAGGGCGAAGGGCCCGCTCTCCGGAAATGTCACCAGGGCGCACAGGAGAGTAGATGATCGTCGGGAACAGGTCGGCCCGCTCTTGTGCGGCCGCTCTGTTCCCAAAACCGGTTCCACTTTTTGGGTCCGATGCCGTGGCCCGCCAGGCGTGCTCTTCTTCCATTCGGAAATGCTTGCAAACCTTGGAAAAACCGCCTTTTGCACCTATATCTGGGCCATCAAGGACGCGCGATTCGGAGCCGATTTTTTGCGCTGGATGTGCGGCATCAATCAGACAGGTTTTCATGAGCGATCAGATCGACAACGCCAGCGGCGCTGAGGCCGAGTACGGCGCCGATTCCATCAAGGTTTTGAAGGGCTTGGACGCCGTCCGCAAGCGGCCCGGCATGTATATCGGCGATACCGACGACGGCTCGGGCCTGCATCACATGGTCTATGAGGTCGTCGACAACGCTATCGACGAGGCGCTGGCCGGCCATGCCGACCTCGTCACGGTGACGCTCAATCCCGACGGTTCGGTGACGGTCATCGACAATGGCCGCGGCATTCCGACCGATATCCACACCGGCGAAGGCATTTCGGCGGCCGAAGTGATCATGACGCAGCTGCATGCCGGCGGCAAGTTCGACCAGAACTCCTACAAGGTGTCCGGTGGCCTCCACGGCGTCGGCGTCTCGGTCGTCAACGCGCTGTCGGCCTGGCTGAAGCTGAAAATCCGCCGCAACGGCCAGATCTACGAGATGAGCTTCTCGCATGGCAATGCCGACGGACCGCTGAGGGTCACCGGCAGCTATGAGCAGCGCAAGGTTGCCGGCACCTATGAGGGGCGCAGCGGCAGCGAGATCACCTTCTTTCCGTCGACCGAGACCTTCACCATGGTCGAGTTCGACTTCGGCACGCTGGAGCACCGGCTGCGCGAACTCGCCTTCCTGAATTCTGGCGTGCGCATCATTTTGACCGATGCCCGCCATGCCGACGTCGTGCGCCATGAGCTGCACTATGATGGCGGGCTCGAGGAGTTCGTCAGATATCTCGACCGCGTCAAGAAGCCGCTGATCGACAAGCCGATTGCGATCAAGGCCGAGCGCGACGGTATCACCGTCGAAGTCGCCATGTGGTGGAACGACAGCTACCACGAGAACGTGCTGGCCTTCACCAACAACATTCCGCAGCGCGACGGCGGCACGCATCTTGCCGGTTTCCGCGGCGCGCTGACGCGCCAGATTACCGGCTATGGCGAATCCACGGGCCTCACCAAAAAGGAGAAGGTGGCGCTGATCGGCGACGATTGCCGCGAAGGACTGACGGCCGTGCTGTCGGTCAAGGTTCCCGACCCGAAATTCTCCTCGCAGACCAAGGACAAGCTGGTCTCGTCCGAAGTCCGCCCGGTGGTGGAAGGGCTCGTCAACGAGGCGCTCGGCACCTGGCTCGAAGAGCACCCGACCGAGGGCAAGGTGGTCATCGAGAAGGTCATCCAGGCGGCAGCGGCGCGCGAAGCCGCGCGCAAGGCGCGCGACATCACCCGCAAGAGCTCGCTCGGCGTCACTTCGCTGCCCGGCAAACTGGCCGACTGCCAGGAACGCGACCCGGCGAAGTCCGAAATCTTCATCGTCGAGGGCGACAGCGCCGGCGGCTCGGCCAAGGGCGGCCGTTCGCGCCAGAACCAGGCCATTCTTCCGCTGCGCGGCAAGATCCTCAACGTCGAGCGGGCCCGCTTCGACCGTATGCTCGGCTCCGACATGATCGGCACGCTGATCACCGCGCTCGGCACCTCGATCGGCAAGGACGAGTTCAACGCAGACAAATTGCGCTACCACAAGATCATCCTGATGACCGACGCCGACGTCGACGGCGCCCACATCCGCACCTTGCTGCTGACCTTCTTCTTCCGGCAGATGCCGGAGCTGATCGAGCGCGGGCATCTCTACATCGCCCAGCCGCCGCTCTACAAAGTGACGCGCGGCAAGAGCTCGCAATACATCAAGGACGAAAGCGCCTTCGAGGAATTCCTGATCGGCTCAGGGCTGGAAGAGGCGTCGCTTGCGCTCAGCACCGGCGAGGTGCGGGCCGGGCAGGACCTGCGCAGCGCCATCGACGATGCGCTGGCGGTGCGCCAGCTCATCAACGGGCTGCACACCCGCTATAACAGAGGCGTGGTCGAGCAGGCGGCGATCGCCGGCGCGCTCAATCCGGATGTCTTCGTCGATCTCGGCCGGGCCAACGCGATGGCCGAGCGTGTCGCCCGGCGCCTCGACATCATCGCCGAGGACACCGAACGCGGCTGGACCGGCCGCATGTCGACCTCAAACGAAGGGGTCGGCGGTTATGTGTTCGAGCGCACGGTGCGCAGCGTCAAGGAGTTCGCGCATCTCGATCTCGCGCTGATCAATTCGGCCGACGCCCGCCAACTCGACCGCTATGCGCCGCGCCTCGCAGAAGTCTACGGCGAGCCGCCGGTGCTGCGCCGCAAGGATGTATCGGAAACTATCTCGGGACCGCTGGCGCTGCTCAATGCCGTGTTTGCCACCGGCCGCAAGGGCCTGACCATGCAGCGCTACAAGGGCCTTGGCGAAATGAACGCCGAGCAGCTCTGGGAGACCACGCTCGACCCGAATGTGCGCTCGCTGCTGCAGGTCAAGGTCAATGACGCAACGGACGCCGACTCCCTGTTTTCGCGGCTGATGGGCGACGAAGTCGAGCCCAGGCGCGAGTTCATCCAGGAAAACGCGCTGTCGGTCGCCAACCTGGACATTTAAAGCCCAAGCAGCTGCTCAGCTTCGGACACTTGAGGCATTGGTAGGCCCAGGCCCACCAACGATCCCTGCTGCGTCGCAACAAAAGGATCATGAGGGCCGGTCGGAACGGAAGAGCATCCAAGGCATTGTAATCGATCACAATCGCCGCAGGAGGCACTCATGGGACGTGGCATTTTGCTCTGGCTTCTCGGAGTCCCGATTCCGATCATTATTCTCATCATGCTTTTCGCACGTTAGGGGGCTGACATGCAGTCAACCTTAACAGCTGTCGACGCTTCCGCACCGACGGAATCCTCTTCTACCGCTGTCAGCTGGGGGCCAATCGTGGCCGGCGCCTTTGCTGCCTCGACGCTAACATTGATCCTGATGCTGCTCGGCTCCGGGCTCGGGCTGACGATGGTTTCGCCGTGGTCCGGCTTGAGCACCTCAGTCACAACTTTCGCGGCCTCCACGGCTGCGTGGCTGATCATCGTGCAGTGGCTGTCGTCGGCCGTAGGCGGTTATCTTGCCGGGCGCCTACGCACCAAATGGGTCGGCGTCCACACCGATGAGGTCTTTTTCCGCGATACCGCACACGGCTTCCTCGCCTGGGCGCTTGCAACGTTGCTCGTCGCCGGTGTGCTCGGCTCGGCGCTCTCCGCAGCTGTCGGAACCGGCGTCCACGCCGCTTCGACAGTCGCGTCGGGCGCGGCAATGGGCGCTTCGGCAGGTGCTACTGCAAACGCCGGAGACGCCGCGACCGACACCGCAACGTCGTACTTCGTCGATGCGTTGTTCCGCCCGGCCGATGCGGCCAGGCTTGCGGCCGCCAACCCGGAGAGCGATGCGGCGGCGACGGCGCAGGCCTCGCGCATTTTGATCGCGAGCGCAGCAGCAGGCGAAGTGTCAGCCGACGACAAGACCTATCTGTCGCAGTTGGTAGCCGCCCGCACCGGGCTGTCGGAACCCGATGCCAGGGCCCGTGTCGATGCCGTGCTTGCCAGAGTCGAAGAGGCGAAGGTCCAGGCCCAGCAGGCTGCCGATACCGCCAGGAAAGCCGGTGCCACCTTCGCGCTGCTTGGCGCGCTGTCCCTGGTCGTCGGCGCTTTCATCGCAAGCGCCGCGGCAGCACTTGGAGGCAGGCAGCGCGACGATGAGGAGGCGGTCTTCCTGACCAACCGTTGATCGGTGCTTGAGGGGTTCCATCGACGCCGAGACTTTCCCCGGCATCGGCCGGTTGTTTTGACGACGTCATCGCCATGAACTGCGCGCTGATTCGCCCAAACGAGCGTGCCCTATCTTCCGGCAGAAGTCGTCGGTGCCGGCTGGCTTGGCTCCAGTTTGCGGCCGAGATCGACGGTGTCACGCAGCACGTCGATATGCGAGCGCCGCGGGGTGCCGGCGGCAGGCTGCTGGTCCTCCACACCGAATCCAGGATTTTTTTGCCCAGGTGCGGGTGGCACACCGTTTCCGTTACCTGTCTTTGGCTCAACCTATTCAGGTTGGGCTGAGCCTCCCCCGATACGCCACGATCAGGCCGATCAACGGCATCGAAATTTCCACATCGAAGCAGAATTGCCCGTCCCGTTCCGTTTCGAAGCTCGAGCCTTTGGGAAGGAGGAAGCCGGGCATTGGAATACCCAGCAGCGACCATCGTCTCGGAACCAGGGTCAGACGATCGCCGTCCACCACCACAGCCAACGCGAAGGACGCGATCCCAAACCGTTCCACCAGAAGATGCTGGTCCCTCCCAGTGCCGGCCGACTGAATCGAAGAAAAACACTTGCCGTCGAAACTACGGATCCAGTGTTCAGAGCGGTTCTCGGGCGAAAATGTCACCGTGACCGGCACCCGTGGCGCAGCTTTCGGGAAGCCGACAAGCGCCGCCACGAACGCGGCCGCCGGGCGGCGACCGCGTCGTACCTCGGCGAAGCCCGTCCATTGGCGGGTGGCGGTGCTGCCATGCAGATCCTGAAGGCGCGGAGCAAGTGAGGAGAAGGCGGATCCGAGAATCCCGCAGTACAGGGGCGCAACGATCTCGTGTCCCCGAAACCCGGTGAATATCTTCCGGCTTTGGAACAGCGCCTCATAGTCTGCAAGCTCAAGGGCGCGAACCCCGGACCGTGCTCCGGCCTCCGGACGAGTGCCCGCCAGCAATTTACGGATGATCGCTTCGATGGCCATCGATGGGATGTATGGTCCGTCATCCCCTTCGGCCAAAAGATGCCAGCTCCGTTCGGCGTCCTGCCCATCCGTGGTGCCGTACGCGCTGACGAACATACCGCCGCGATGCTCGCCAAAACGCATTCGGTTGAGCACCGCGTAGAAGAGACGCGAGAAAGGTTCCAGCGACGAGAGCCTGAACCTCGCGCGCGCCTTCGCCAGGAGGTTGAGTGTCCGGTGCAAGATTTCCGGGACTGGCCCGGCTCCCATCCAGATATCGGTCATTGAGGGATGCTCGGGCGGGATGACCTGCAAGTCCGGCACGTCCACCAGCGAGAAACGGATGTTCCGGAGCGGCAGCCGGCCCGGCACCGCGATGGTGAAGCGCATGCTTTCAGCCAGAGCGATGCCATGCGATTGCACCCCATGTCGTCGCAGCTTCACCGAAGCGCCGGCATAGCCCACCACCGCACGCATGACGTTGAGGCCGATTCCGGCATACGGCGAAGGGGCGATGCCGCCTTTCACAGAGACGATGTCCATCGTCTTCGCCATCTCGCGCAGGACGGCGGCGGTCAGCACAGGAAAGCTGCTGATGCCCGATAGAATGAATATGCCTGCGTCCTTTGCTTGCGCGTCGAACTGAGGCACGCCGAACACAAAGTCGGCGGCGTCGGCAAAGTCGAGATAGTCGATGCCAGCGTCGATGCAGGCCGAAGTCACACGATAGCGATTGGTCCCATAATGTTGGAACGGCCCGGACGCGTCGACGACCAGATTGGGCCGTTGCGCGCGCAGGCCGGCCACAATTTCTGCGCGATCAAGCGCAAGCGGCCGAACCCGGGCCCGCCCTCTGTAACGCGCGCAGAACGCCTCGGCGCGAGAGAAGTCGCGGCCGCAGATGATGAGTTCAATCTCCGGTATGTCGGATAGAAGCTCCACCAGGCGCCCGCCGAAAACGCCGTATCCGCCCAGGATCAGGATCCTCATGCGTGCTTTCAAACGTTTCCGCTTTTCAGCGACAGAACCGTCGCAATTTTCGGTTTGCGGTAGGGCAATTTTCGAAAGCCGCTTGACATTGATCGCACCAGCTTATCGAGGTTATTGAGAACTCTTTCGGTTTTTTGTGAGACTGCGCACCGGATATTTGCGGTATTGGCATGCTCCGGCGCGCCAATCCGCTTTATGCTTCGGGTCGTTCCAGTTTTCGGCCGAGATCGACGGCGTCACGCAGCACGCCGATATGCGAGCGCGGCGGGGTGCCGGCGGCTGCCGCGACCTCGACGCCGGTCGCCTCCAGCGACCAGTAGAGCCTGTGCGTGAAGATGCGGCCAAGCGAACTGCGCAGTTCGACCTGAATGTTCTCCACGCCGGGGCCGAAATTTTCGGCCATCGGTCCTGAGATCGGGTCGCCGGTCAGCCAGCCATTACCCCTGTCGAAGATGTTGGTCCAGCGCGTCGCGGCAAACACCGCACCATGATGCACCGCCCGCTGCGGCTTGCCCGAACGGCTGCGCCCTTCCTGATAGAGGACGGTTCCACCGGCCGCCGTCTCGGCGATCGGCGGGCATGCCGAGAACAGCCGCTCAGCTATGCTGCGCCTGAATTCGGCGAGATTGTAGGTCACCAGAAATTCGCTGTGGGTCAGCGGACTGCCGAGCGTGACGAAATCGCTGATCTTCCAAGGGGCGTCGCCGGCGCGGAGGTGGCGGTAGAGCTCCCATTGGGCGCGCCGGAATCCGGAAAAATCATCCAATTTGTCGGGCCACGCAGAACCATCTGACTTGAGCGTAGCCTTGTCGACGGCGCGGATCGCTTTCAGTCTCGCCTTGTCGCGGAGGGCTTCCAGCTTTCGTGGCCTGAAATCGGCCCACAATATCTGCAGCAGATCATAGGCGATGATTGACCCCAGGCTGTGCGAGACCAGTACGATGCGGTCGTAGCCGTCGTCCACCATGAGGCGCCTCAACAGTGTCAGGCCACGGTCGCGGACAAGCGCGCGCTTCTCGACCGTTGCCGCTTCAGCCCGCACATAGGCGGCCACATCACCGAAATAAGGAAGACCAAACCGGTCCACCGCCCAGACGACGAACGAGGCCAGGATCGTGGCGAGCATGCCCGTGATCCAGGAAATACACCCTTGCAAGGCCGACGTCGCGAGCACGAACGCCGCGACCAAGACTGTTATGACTGCCAGAAGCGTAACGACATAGAGCCCGCGGGCGTCGCGCGGAATGTCGGCGGGCTTGCGCCAGAGCAGATTTGTCACCCAGGCCGCAAGCCGGCCCCGCGTCGTGCCTTGCGTGATGTCGGCCCAGTAAAGCTCGTAGAAATCAGTGCGGCGGCCATCGACATCATAAGGGGTGGTGATCCGGCGAAGTTCGTGCGAGTTCGTCCGGCTGTCAGGCGTGATCCAGCTCTGGTTGATCTTGTCGCCGCCTGGGTTGGCCGGATCCGCGACATGGGCATAAAACGGCGCGCGGGCGGAATCATGGCTCCAAACAGCCTGAACAAATTCCCTCAGCGTGCCCATCGGTCGCTGTTCGCCCATGCCATGCACGATGACCACGGCCTGGCTGAGCTTGCGCGGCGCCTTTCCGGGGGCCGGCAGGTTGGCCTTCGCGGGCGAGCCGGACTTGGTCGGCGAAGCGACAGGCTGGGGGCCAGACACCGGTGCCTCCGTTGGTGACAAATCCGTCCATCGGAACAGAACTTGCCCATCGTAGTGCTGAATCCGAAGCAAGTGCAAAAAGCGTCGCAGATATCTGTCGCAAATCGCCGACTTTTTGCGGGAGGGTTTTGCGACAGGAATTTGTTGAAGAGTTCAACGCTGGCGATTTTGTCGCGAAACTTAGGACTGTGACATCCGGCGCCGTTTGTCGCGCCGCCATGAAGCATCGGCAAGCCGCCGTTGCCGACAGCCGCCTGATCCGCTACTCCGTCCTCCCGGGCAGCACGTCGTTCAATCCCGCAAGTCAGGCATAGCGCCTGCTTCACAGCCAGTACGAAAGAGAACACATATGCCTCATAACCCCACCTCCGCCAGCCACGCGGCTTCAAGCGCGCCGCGCATCCGCGACTGGTCGCTGTCCTGGCAGATCGGGGCGGTCGGCCTGGGAACCCTATTTCTGGCATTGGCGTCTTACATCGAAGTGCCTATGGTTCCGGTGCCCGTGACCATGCAGACCTTTGCGGTCACCCTGATCGGCGCGGTCTATGGCTGGAGACTCGGCGCGGCCACGATCGTTGCATGGTTGGTCGAAGGCGCGATCGGGTTGCCGGTTCTATCTGGGGGCGCTGCCGGTGCGCATCACTTTGTCGGCCCGACCGCCGGATACCTCTTTGCTTTCCCCGTGGTCGGCGCGCTCACGGGATGGCTGGCGGAGCGCGGCTGGAACGGCAACCGCCCCTGGCTGGCGTTCGTCTCCATGCTCCTGGGCAACGCGCTTTGCCTCGTGCTGGGCGCAGCATGGCTTTCCATCGCCATTGGCATCGAACAGGCAATTGTCCACGGCGTCACGCCGTTCCTGATCGGCGGGGCGCTCAAGTCGGCATTGGCCGCGGTGACGCTCAAGCTCATGACCCGCGCGCAAAAATGACCGTCTGGCTGCGGCCGCACCATCTCCTTTGCCTGCTGACTTACGCAGGCAAGGGTTACAGCGCTGCGTTCGTCGCCAATTTCGACGCGATCGCGGCTCGGCTCTCCGCAGGCGAACACATCCTGATCGTCTCCGGGCCTGACGATATTTGCGCGCCCCTGCTCGGTGAGGCGGAGCCGCACTGCCTTCGCGACAGCGTGACGGAGCGCGACCGTCAGGCGGCGGCCAGTGTTGGTACGCTTCTGGGGTACTCGATTGCCGAGGACATGGAACTTCAGCTCCATCCCTCGCTTCTGCGAACTATGCGCGATGCGTTCTCTTCGGGCCGCACCCGGGGTGCTTGCGGCGGGTGCGAGTGGTTTGACCTTTGCAGTTCAATCGCCGCTTCAGACTATGGAACGGTGGCACTCCGGTGAAAGGCAACGCTCGCAGTGCGACGATTGTCGGGGTCGCCAACCCGGATCAGTGATCCATGGCCTTGACGATCTCTTCGGTCATCTTCTTGGCGTCGCCGAGCAGCATCATGGTGCCGTCCTTGTAGAACAGCGTGTTGTCAATGCCGGCATAGCCGGAGCCGAGCGAGCGCTTGACGAACAGACAGGTGCGAGCCTTGTCGACATCGAGGATCGGCATGCCGTAGATCGGCGACGACTTGTCGTCGCGGGCGGACGGGTTGGTGACGTCGTTGGCGCCGATGACATAGGCGACGTCGGCCTGCGCGAATTCGGAGTTGATGTCCTCGAGCTCAAACACTTCGTCGTAAGGCACGTTGGCTTCGGCCAGGAGCACGTTCATGTGGCCGGGCATGCGGCCGGCGACCGGATGAATGGCGTATTTCACGTCGACGCCATTGGCCTTGAGCTTGTCGGCCATCTCGCGCAGCGCGTGCTGCGCCTGGGCGACCGCCATGCCGTAACCAGGCACGATGACGACCTTCTGCGCGTTCATCATCAGATAGGCGGCATCGTCGGCCGAACCCTGCTTGACCGTGCGCTCGATGCCGTCGTCGGCAGTGGCGGACGTCTCGCCGCCGAAGCCGCCGAGGATGACCGAGATGAACGACCGGTTCATGCCCTTGCACATGATGTAGGACAGGATCGCTCCGGACGAGCCGACCAGCGCGCCGGTGATGATCAGAGCCAGATTGCCGAGCGTGAAGCCGAGTGCCGCAGCCGCCCAGCCCGAATAGGAATTCAGCATCGAGACGACCACCGGCATGTCGGCGCCGCCGATCGGGATGATGAGAAGAACGCCAAGGACAAGCGATGCCGCCACGATCAGCCAGAACACCAGCTTGGACTCGGTGGTGACGAGCAGCACGATCAGCACGATCAGTCCGATGCCGAGGGCGGCGTTGATGAAATGGCGGCCGCCGATCATGATCGGCTTGCCCGACATGCGGCCGTCGAGCTTGAGGAAAGCGATGACCGAGCCGGTGAAGGTGATGGCGCCGATGGCGACGCCGAGGCTCATCTCGATCAGCGCCTGGGCGTGGATGTCGGCGACCGTGCCGATGTCAAAACTTTCCGGCGCATAGACGGCGGCAGCCGCCACCATGACGGCGGCAAGGCCAACCAGCGAATGGAAGGCGGCGACCAGCTGCGGCATCGAGGTCATGGCGATGCGCCGTGCGGTGACCGCGCCGACCGAGCCGCCGATCAAAAGGCCGAGCACGATGAGGCCGAAGCCTCCCGCCGAAGGGGTCGCCAGCGCCAGCGTGGTGGCAATGGCGATGCCCATGCCGATCATGCCGTACATGTTGCCCTGGCGGCTCGTGGTCGGGTGCGACAGGCCGCGCAACGCCAGGATGAACAGGATGCCGGAGACCAGATAGAGGAAGGAGGCGAAGTTGGCGTTCATGGCGCTCTACTTGTCCTTCTTCTTGTACATCGCCAGCATGCGCTGGGTGACGAGAAAGCCGCCGAAGATGTTGACCGAGACCAGCATCAGCGCGACGAAACCGAAGCCGGTGGCGATGCCGGACGCCGAGATGCCGACGGCAAGCAGCGCGCCGACGACGATGACCGAGGAAATGGCGTTGGTGACGGCCATCAGCGGCGTGTGCAGCGCCGGCGTCACCGACCAGACGACGTAATAGCCGACAAAGATCGCCAGCACGAAAATGGCGAAGCGGAAGACGAACGGATCGATTGCCCCGCCGGACAGCGCGTGCGCGGCGTCGCCCGCCGCATCGGTGCCGCCTGGAGCTGTGGCCAGATCCTGCACAGCGAGCCGGACGGCGGCGGTAGCCTGGTCGAGCTGGTCGAGGGCTTTCTGCAAGGTCTGGTCCATCACGCGATCCCTTTCGACTTATTAGCGGGCGATTTGGGTGCGGCAGCTTTCCTGGATGCGGCAGCTTTCTTTGGCAGGGCTGGATTTTTTGCAGCGGCGGGCTTCGCAGGCTCGGCCGAGGCGATCATCACCGCCGGCTTGCCGGCGAAGGCCGGATGCACGACCTGGCCGCCATCGGTCAGCATCGTCGCCTTGGCCAATTCGTCGTCGCGGTTGATGGCAAGCGTCTTGGTGGTCTTGTCGACCAGCGTCTCGAGGAACGCAAACAGGTTCCTGGCATAGAGCAGCGAGGCGGAGGCAGCGACGCGGCCCGGCACGTTGATATGGCCGACGATTTTCACGCCGTTGACCGTGGTCACCACCTGCCCGGGCACGGCGCCCTCGACATTGCCGCCGCGCTCGACCGCCAGGTCGACGATCACCGAGCCCGGCTTCATCGAGGCGACCATCGCGGCCGAAACGAGCTTCGGCGCCGGACGGCCGGGAATCAGCGCCGTGGTGATGACGATGTCCTGCTTGGCGATGTGCTCGGCAGTCAGCGCGGCTTGCTTGGCCTGGTATTCCCTAGACATTTCCTTGGCGTAGCCGCCAGCCGTCTCGGCCGCCTTGAACTCCTCATCCTCGACTGCCAGGAACTTTGCGCCGAGCGAGGCGACCTGTTCCTTGGCGGCGGGACGCACGTCGGTGGCGGTGACCACGGCACCGAGACGACGCGCAGTAGCGATCGCCTGCAGGCCGGCGACGCCGACGCCCATGACGAAAGCTTTCGCCGCCGGCACCGTGCCCGCCGCCGTCATCATCATCGGCAGCGCCCGGTCATATTCGGCAGCCGCGTCGATCACCGCCTGATAGCCGGCGAGGTTGGCCTGGCTGGACAGGACATCCATCGATTGGGCGCGCGTGATGCGCGGCATGAACTCCATCGAGAAGGCCGTGACGCCGGCCCTTGCCAGAGCATCGACCGCAGCATCGTTGCCATAGGGATCGATGATGGCGATGACGGCACTGCCCGGGCGATAGGCCTTCAGCTCCGCCTCATCAGGCCGGCGCACCTTCAGCACCACATCAGCCTTGGCGACATCGCCGGCCTTACCGATCGCAGCGCCGGCCTTGGCGAACTCCTCGTCGGGAATGCGCGATGCCGTGCCGGCGCCGCTTTCGACGATGACGTCAAACCCCAGCCCCGCCAGCCGCTTCACCGTGTCGGGCGAGGCAGCAACGCGCGGCTCGTTCGCATCGAGCTCACGAGGGATGAAAACCGTCTGTCCCACCGCATGATCCTTTCGGCTGGAACCTGTCTGCGCAGGACGCCGACCGAACTTCCGGCGATGTCGCGGGCAAGGGGGTTTTGAAGAATTTTACCGGAGAATGAAAGCGCCGACGGCGAGGATCAGAACGAACAGGACAAAGCCCGAGAAGAAGCCGCCCGCAAAGAAACCGAAAGCCATTGCCAGAAGCACGGCGGCGCAAAACAGCGACCCGTATTTGGCGAGCATGATAAAGCCGGCATAGGTGCGGTCGTGCTCGGCATAGTCCATCTTCGCGCCTAGTTCGACAGGACCGGTCGGCGAGTGATCAGCCATAGGAATACCCCTTCGAAGACATCTTTCAGGCACATAGCGAAAAGCCAGGCCGAGGGCAATGGCGCTATTGCCGCATCGCTGGAGACAACAGCCTCAAAAGAAAATTGGAGCCGCCAGATGCAGGATGTCGTTTCGGAGGCGCTCGCGGCTGCCGCCTCGCGCTTGCTTTCCGGCTAACGCGCCGCGCCTGCCGACATTTTCAGCCGGCGAGTTGCGGAAACAGCCCAAGCAGGCCGACGACGATCAGGTAGAGCGCGACGATGTAGTTGAGGAGTCGCGGCATCACCAGGATCAGCACGCCGGCAATCAGCGAGATCAACGGAGTGAGTGCGAGCGTGGGAATGGTCATGTCGGGTTCCTTTCGGTAGAATTTCCGCCGAAGCGATCCAGATTGACGTCGTCCGCGCACCACCGGCGCGCCTCCCAGAACGCCGAAGCGGCCTGAAAGCTCCAGCCGCGCTCTAAATTTGCCAATTGTCAGGCGGCTTCGCGGTAGTATTTGGCGGTCGGCAGAATGGTCAGCGGCGCGAGTTCACCGGCACTGGGTGTCTCAAACAGCATGCGCTGCTCCATCGGCGTCGACCGAAAGAATGGGAACCGGGAGAAAGACCGTTCGCGAATGGCGCTGACGTCGGCTCGGTAGAGCACGACCTTGTAATTCAGGCCCGGATAATTGCGTAACTCGCCAATTTGCTCGGAACAGTAAATGCGACGATAGAAGCCTGCATGTTCCGGGCGGATGGTGGAGAGACAATAAGGCGCGTCGAAGTAGAAGCATGCCATGCCAGCGAGGCGCAGCGTCAGATACGGAATTTGCGGATAGACCCGCGACCAGTCCGGATCGGCGGCAAAGCGGCTGGGATCGGCAAAATGCAGACCAGACGCCAGCATAGGGCGCAATATGTCGCCATAAACCGTCGTGGAAGGCGACTGCGGCGTGGCGCTGCAGGCATGGTGAATACGCAGCGTACTGACCAGAACGCCGTCGATATAGATTCCGAACTTGGAACAATTGGCCGCTTCGTCGAGCTCGTCATGCACAATATGGTCGGGATTCTCCGGGACCATATCGCTCAGACGGTAAGATTTGTAGCGCAACCTGTAAATGTCTTCGAGATCTTCGCCCTTGTCGCAGCGGCGATATTCCGTCCGCTCGAGCATCGCCGAGACGTTCCTGGCAAAGCCGGACATATCGTCAGACGCATTAGTCCCGTCCGCACCCGCCGCTTGGCGAGGTGAAGTCAACTCGACAATCATCAACTCGTTCCCCGCAACTGCCGCCGCGATCAACACTACGGCAGGGCCGTATGTTGTAAAGATGAAAACAAGATAGAAATCATTTACCGGCTATTAAGGTTAATAATCGGAAGAATTATACTAAAGTACCAGGTCTTCCGGCGAAATCAGCGATGCGTCGCCTTGCTGGCCGTCTTGATGTCCTTGGCGAAGGGCCAGACCGTGCTCGCCATCGTTTCGATACCGGATGCGCTGAGCGCCGAGCCGAACAGGAATCCCTGGACCAGGTCCGGCTTGACCTGCAAGGCCAGGATCTTGAGCTGCTCGAAAGTCTCGACGCCCTCGACTGTCACCGAAAGCCCCAGCGGCCGTGACAGATTGACGATGCCCTTGAGCAGTTCGAGCGAACGGCTGTTCTGGGTGACGTCCATCAGGAATGAACGGTCGATCTTGATCTTGTCGAGCGGCAGTTTGTGGAGATAACTCAGGCTCGAATAGCCGGTGCCGAAATCGTCGAGCGCGATGCGCACGCCAAGCCGCTTCAATTCCTCGATATACTGACGCGTCAGCGACTTGTCGTCGAGCAGCGCCGTCTCGGTGACCTCGATCTCCAGGCGGCCGGCGGCGAGGCCGGAGCTGGCGAGCGCATCGCGAACCTTTTGCACAACGTCGCGGTTGCGAAAGTCCTTGGCCGAGAGATTGACCGAGACACTGGTCCGTGCTGGCCATTTGGCGCATTCGACGCACGCCGCATGCAGGACGAAGGTGCTGATCTCGGAGATGATGCCCATTTCCTCCGCCAGCGGAATGAAGATGCTGGGCGAGATCGGTCCGAGATCGGGGTGGTCCCAACGGCACAGCGCCTCGCAGCTGGCTATGCGCATCGTGCTCATCGCCACGATCGGCTGGTAAACCACCCGCAACCCCTTGCTTTCCACCGCAGTGCGCAGATCCGCCTTCATCAGCTGACGGTTGCGGAAAGCGGCATCCATCGATGCCTCGAACAGCCGCCAGGTGTTCTTGCCGAGTTCCTTGGCTTTGTAGAGCGCCAGGTCCGCCTTGACGATCATGGCGTCGACATCGGTATCCCTGACCCGCGACAGCACCGCGCCACCGCTGGCCTGGATACGCAGTCCGTGGCCGGCGACGTCGACCTCGCCCTGCAGTTCAATGAAAATCCCGTCGATTTGGCTGGTCAGGTGGCTCTCGTCCTCAACGCGGTCGAAGAAGGCCATGAACTCGTCGCCGCCGAAACGGCTGATGGTGACGCCTGGTCCGGCGATCGCTGCCAGCCGCTCCGCGACGGCGTAGATCAATCCGTCGCCGACCGGGTGGCCAAGCGTGTCGTTGACGCTCTTGAAGTCGTCGAGGTCGAGCACGGCGAGCCCGCAGAGACGCTCGAGGTCACCGGATGCCATGGCCTCTCCGATCAGCTCGTGGAAATAGGCGCGGTTGGGCAGGCCGGTGAGGCTGTCGTAGCGCGCCATGAAGCGGATCTTGCCTTCTGCCTCGACGCGGGCCGTCACATCCTCGAAGGTGATGACGCCCAGTTCCTGGCTGCCCTCACGCGCCGAGAACTCATAGTGCTGCCCGTTCGCGAGCGAGACGAGAACCTTGCGGTCGCGGCCCTCGCGCAGGGCGCGCGTAAGCTGGGCTTCGATGTAGCGGCAGTCCTTCGGCGCCAGCATGCCGCCGGCAACGCCGCGCATCAGCAGGCCGTGGATCGATCGCCCGAGCAGCGCGTCGGGCGACTTGAGCGACATCAGATGCGCGGCTTCGGCGTTGGCCACCACCACCCGGCCGTCAGGGCCGAGCATGACAAGCCCGTGCGACATGGTGTTCAGCGCCCGATTGAAGCGCTGGGCGAGGCGGTTCGCCTTCTTCTCTTCGGACAAAGCGGCGAAAAGCACCTCCCTGACCACATCGGCGAAGCGTTTGATCGCGAATAGGAAGGGAGCCGACATCAGACCGAGGATCACATGGTAGACATCGCCACGCAGGATAAAGCCCAGCGAGATCGACCACGTCATGGTCATGATGAAGATCATGACCATCCTCGGGGAGCCGTAATTGCGGCCGGCGATCGCCGTGGCGGACGCCAGCGTAACGCAGACAGCGGCGATTTCGGCATAGTTGTCATGCGCCAAGTAGATGCCGGCGAAACAGAAGGCGCCCAGCATGAAACCATGCATGGAGCCGTAGAAAATGTAATCATTTTCGCGGCGGCGCGCCTCCTCCCAATTCCTGGGTGACGGGGCGTGGCGGTATTTTCTGATGTTACGCAGGCGTAGAAATGCGACGATCAGAAATCCGGCGACCACCGCAATGTAGATCGGATCCCTGGTCTTCCAGTAGACCAGGGCGACCAGCAGGGTTTGGGCAAAGAATCCAATCGAAAGCGTCAGGCTGTCGCGGAACAGAGTTTCCACGAACGGAATGTAGACGTCGACCGGGATCTCGTTTTTTCTTTTCAGATTCACGCCTGAGTCCCACCCTGGGGAGGCAAGCTGTGTCACATCAGCCTTAAGAAAGATTTAGAGAGGCGGTTCCGGGCCTCACCATCAGGTCGGCTAACGCCAGGGAAGCTACCCTTCAGGTAAACAAGACAGATCGATCACTCGGCGGCCTGGAGTTCCGGCCGAGCCGGTGTCTTCGCCAGCCGATCGAGCAGCCTCAGGCGCTCGCCGGCGGCCTTTTCGGCGCTGGCCCGCCTGACGTGACCATAGCCGCGAATGAGTGCCGGCACCGAGGCAAGCGCTGCCGCGGCCTCGACCTTGCCTGGCGCCAGCGCGCCGGCGACAAGCTCCAGGTCGGCCTCGTACTGCGCAAGAAGCTGCCGTTCCATACGCCTTTCGGAGCTGTAGCCGAACACATCAAAGACCGTGCCGCGCAAGCCTTTCATCGCTGCCAGCAGGCGGAATCCCTTCATCATCCAGGGACCGAAGCTCGACTTCCTCGGCTTGCCGTCCTTGCCGCGCCTGGCCATGATCGGCGGCGCGAGATGGAATTCGAGTTTATCGTAGCTCTGGAACTGCTTGCCCAGTTCAGCGGCAAAGGAGCCATCGGTGTAGAGCCTTGCGACCTCGTATTCGTCCTTGATCGCCATCAGCTTGAACAGGTTCCTCGCGGCGGCTTCGGTCACATCAGTCGAATCGGGCGCCACGCTGGCTTCGGCCTTGCGCAGCACGGCCACTCTGTCGGCATAGCGCTTGCCATAAGCGGCGTTCTGATAGGCGGTGAGGAAGGCGACGCGGCGGGCGATGACGTCATCGAGCGTCTCGGCGACAGCGGTGTTCTGTGCAGCCGTGCCCGGCTGGACGACGAGGGCGCGCACGAAATCCGGCTGGTGGGAGGCGCGGCGGCCCCAGCGGAAGGCTGAGACGTTCATCGCCACCGACTGGCCGTTGAGCTCGATCGCCTTTTCGACTGCCTCGGCAGACAGCGGCAAACCGCCATGCTGAAAGGCGAAGCCGAGCATGAACATGTTGGCGCCGAGCGAGCTGCCGAACAGCGCGGTGGCGGTGCGGGTGGCATCGAAAAAATGCGCCTTGTCGTCGCCGGCGGCAGTGCGGATCGCCTTTTTCAGCCGCTCAACGGGCAGCGAGAAATCGGCCGACCGGGTAAACTCGCCGGGCATGATCTCCGCGGTGTTGGCGAGGAAGATCGTGTGGCCTTCGCGCACCGCGGCGAGCACCTTTTGGGCGCCCGACACGACGAGGTCGCAGCCAAGCACAAGGTCTGCCTTGCCGGCCGAAACGCGGATGGCATGGATATCGTCCGGGTTGCGCGCGATGCGGACATGGGTGAACACCGAGCCGCCCTTCTGGGCAAGGCCGGCCATGTCGATCATGCCGCAGCCCTTGTCTTCGAGATGAGCCGCCATGCCAAGCACCGCGCCGATGGTGACGACGCCGGTGCCGCCGACGCCGTCGATGATCGCCGCCCAGCCTTGGTCGCCGAGCGGGAATTCCGCGGGCGCGGGCACGCCGTCGAGCGGATCGGTGGTGCCGGCCATACCCTCGGCCTTCCTGATCTTGGCGCCATGCACGGTGACGAAGGACGGACAGAAGCCGTTGATGCAGGAGAAATCCTTGTTGCAGCTCGACTGATCGATCTTGCGCTTGCGGCCGAATTCGGTCTCGACCGGCTGGATCGACACACAATTCGACTGCACCCCACAATCGCCGCAGCCTTCGCAGACCAGTTCGTTGATGAAGACGCGCTTGTCGGGATCGGGGAAGGTGCCGCGCTTGCGGCGGCGGCGCTTTTCGGCGGCGCAGGTCTGGTCGTAGATCAGCACGGATGTGCCTCTGACCGCGCGCAATTCGCGCTGCACGAGGTCGAGGTCGTCGCGGTGATGGATGGTGGCGCCGGCGGGGAATTCGACCTTGCCGGTATATTTGGCCGGTTCGTCGGTGACGATGGCGATCCGCCCGACGCCCTCGGCCCGCACCTGCCTGGCGATCATGTCCACGGTCAGGCCACCCTCGTGCGGCTGGCCGCCGGTCATGGCGACGGCGTCATTGTAGAGGATCTTGTAGGTGATGTTGGCGTCGGTCGACAGCGCGAAGCGGATCGCCAGCGCGCCGGAGTGGTTGTAGGTGCCGTCGCCGAGATTCTGGAAGATGTGGTCGCGCTTCGAGAACGGCGCCTGGCCGACCCATTGCGCGCCCTCACCGCCCATGGCGGTGAAACCTACGGTGTCGCGATCCATCCACAGCGCCATGAAATGGCAGCCGATGCCAGCGGCGGCGAGCGAGCCGTCGGGCACCTTGGTCGAGGAATTGTGCGGACAGCCGGAGCAGAAGAAGGGCGTGCGCGAGGCAATGTCTGTTGTCTCGGCGAGCATCGCCTGGAACTGGCGAAGTTTCGCCACCCGCGCGGCGATCTCGTCCGACGGACCGATCGTCCGCAAGATTCTCTCGCCGAGCGCGATGGCGATGTCGTTGGGATCGAGCGCGCCCTTGGCCGGGAACAGCCCGTCGCCGCGCTCGTCCCTCTTGCCGACGATGACCGGCTGCATGGCGGTGCCGTAAAGGTTCTCGCGCAGTTGCACCTCGATCAGCGAGCGTTTCTCCTCGACGACGACAATGGTGTCGAGGCCGCGAGCGAAGTCGGCGATGTGCTGCAGGTCGAGCGGCCACGGGCAGCCAACCTTGAACAGCCTGATACCGATGCGGTTGGCGGCGGCTTCGTCGACGCCGATGTCTTCCAGCGCCTGGCGAACGTCGAGATAGCTCTTGCCGACGGTGACGATGCCAAGCTTCGGGCCACTGCCGCCGGAATAGACGATCCGATTCAGCCCATTGGCGTGGATAAAGGCCGAAGCGGCGGCGCGTTTGTATTCATGCAGTCGCTCCTCCTGGCCGAGCATGTCGATCTCGTTGCGGATGTTGAGGCCGCCGGGCGGCATCTCGAAGTCTGGGACGACGATATCAAGCCGTTCGAGCGCGGCATCGACCGAAGCCGTCGATTCGATGTTGTCCTTGACGCATTTGATCGCCGCCCAGGTGCCGGCGAAGCGCGACATGGCAATGCCATAGAGCCCATAGTCGATGATCTCCTGGACCCCGGCCGGATTGAGGATCGGCACCATGGTGTCGACAAACAGGAACTCGGTCGCGTGCGCGTTGGTCGAGGATTCGGCCATGTGGTCGTCGCCCATCAGGGCGAGCACGCCGCCATGTCTTGACGAGCCGGCAAGATTGGCATGGCGGAAGACGTCGCCGGAGCGGTCGACGCCCGGTCCCTTGCCGTACCAGACCGAAAAGACGCCGTCATGCGTGCCCTCGCCCAGCAATTCGGCCTGCTGCGATCCCCAGCAGGCGGTGGCCGCGAGTTCCTCGTTGAGGCCGGGCTGGAAGACGATGTCCGACTGGGCGAGCTGCTTCCTGGCCTTCCAAAGCTGCATGTCGAGGCCGCCGAGCGGCGAGCCGCGATAGCCGGAGACGAAGCCACCGGTGTTCAGGCCAACCCGGCGGTCGCGCTCGCGCTGCATCAAAAGCATTCGGATGACCGCCTGCGCGCCGGAAAGGAAGATGCGCTCCTTTCGCAGGTCGAACTTGTCGTCGAGCGCGACATCATGCAGCGTCATCAGGCATTTCCTCTGCGGAGGCCGCAGTTCGAGCGCAGCCAACGTCGGAGTTGGAGGCTGCAGTGTTTCTCCCCTTGCCGGGCAGGTCAAACAAAATCGAAGATGCCAGGCGAAGCGCAACAAACGATCCGGTCCACGCCCGATTCTGTAAGAAACGCGCACCAATTGGTCCGTTAGCGCCAAGAATATTCCGGCCGCGACCGATACCGGCGATGTCGCGTCAGCCGGCCTTCGAACAGTCGGGCTTGGGCGCGCCCGGCAGCTTGCCGTCCGGATGGCCGGCAAGCTCTGGATTGGGCGTATAGAGCTGATCGATGACCAGCGGCCGGTCGGGCAGGACCGATTGGTCCTGCGTCGACATCAGCGTGGTGTCGATCTTCTGGAGGATTGCACCGTTGGCATCCTTGATGCTGATCGATATCGCATAGAGCTTGTCCTTGACGATGCAGGAAAGCGCCGGGCTCTCCAGCGACACCTTGCCGAGCTTCGGCCAGACTTTCTGTTCGACGATCAGCGGCTCGCCGCCTGCTGGGTTCTGGAAGCTGGCGACCGCCGCCTGTCCTTCTCCCATCGGCTGCAGCGGTCTCAGCGTGACGACAAAGGTTGCCCTTGCGAGGCGATAATTGAAGACGACCAGCCTGCCGGAAATCTCGAACAATCTGCCTTCGCCGTCCTTCCCGGTATCGCGGCAGGCGCCGAGCGTTGCCGCGGCCACGAGCATGGCGCCGACAACGATCAGGCGCAAGATTTTCCTAGACATTGGCGGTCCCTCTGGCTGCCGTTCGGCGGCGATAGTGGCGACTTGCCTTCTGGCGGTTGCCGCACACCGCCATGTCGCACCAACGACGGCTGGAATTGCGGCTTCGGTCGAGAAACAACCAGCTGCAATTGGGGCAGATCCTCAGCCTTGCGACGGTGTCAGCCTGCAGCAGCGACAGTGCGGAAACCGCCAGTGCCGCCTCGAAGGCGATGGGCGTCGCCGGCTCGCCGAACGGCCGTCCCGGCGCACCGATCTCGGTGCGGCCGTCCGCGAGACCGTCGGCGCAGGCCTTCAGGAAGCCCGGTAGATCGCCTGTAGTGACCGCGCCCTTCGACACCGCACGACGAAACAGCCGGTCGGTCGTCTCGCGGATCGCCAGCACGACCGGCGCGATCTTGTCCGGGAACGGCGCTTCGAGCCGCCTGCCGCCAAGCTCGGCGGCGCGAAAGACGCTCGCCGTGTCGGCGAAACGGGCGATCTCCGCCGGATCTTTGAACCGGTCGAAGGTTTTCCGGGGATCGCCGCGCAGCACGACGGTGTTCGCCGTGTCGAGCGCAAGAAGGCCGCCAGTGAAGCGGTGCGGGGTCCAGGAAACCGTCATGGGCGCTATTTCTAACCGATAAGCTGCGTTTGACAAGTTAGATTGCCGATGCAAATCTGCTCCGCACGGACGCGGTTCTCCGCGATCCAAGGACATTGGCATGCTCTATTTCATCCAGCAGGTGCTGAACGGGCTGCATTCCGGCGCGCTCTATGCCCTGCTCGCCTTCGGCTATGTGCTGACCAACGGCATCCTGCACCGGACGAACCTCGCCTATGGGGCGCTGTTCGCCTTTTGCGGACAGACGATGATCCTCACCGCGGCCTTCGGCTATCAGGCCCTGTGGCTGACCCTGTTCGCGGCCGTCGCGCTCGGTATTGTCGCGGCGTTCCTGTATGCGGGGCTGATCAGCCATGTCCTGTCGCGCAGCATCTTCGAGCCGCTGGCCGACCGCACGCCCAATGCGATCGTGGTGACGACGCTGGGCATATTGCTGCTGCTGTCGGAGGCAAGCCGCATCGCCGCTGACACGCATGATCTGTGGCTGCCGCCAATGCTGGCCCAGCCCATCATTTTTGCGAACGGGGCCAACTTCAATGCCACCCTGACGCTTATCCAATTGCTCGACTGCGGGATCGTCGTGGCAACCATTGTGCTCGCCTCCTGGGCGTTCGCCCGCTCGAGTTTCGGCCGGCGCTGGCGCGCCGTGTCCGACGACCCCAAAGCCGCCGCCATGTGCGGCGTCGACGTGCGCGCGGTGTTTCGGCACGCGGTGCTCGCCGGCGGCCTTTGCGCGGCGCTGGCCGGTGTGCTCGCCGGCCTCTACTATGGCAACATCAGCTTCGGCTCCGGCCTGGTCTACGGGCTGAAAATCCTGTTCGTGACGGCGGTGGGCGGCTATCTCTCGCCGTTGCGGGCAGCACTTGGCGCTGCCGCTTTCGGCATGGCCGAATCGCTGTGGGCCGGCTATTTTCCGGTCGAGTGGCGCGACGCCTGGATGTATCTGTTCCTCGTCGCCATGCTGGTGCTGATCGGCGCCGGGCGAGACCAGAGCAAGATCGTCTGACTGCGCCAACCCGGCTAGCGTTGGCTGCCACTTTGATTTTTGCGCATGATCCCTTCCGCGGCTGTTTCGCCCCTTCCCCATCCCACAAGATTGTTTTACTCGGTCTGCCCTGTGTTGACCCGCCGGGCCACGCACGGCATACCGTTGGGCCACATCAAAGCGGCGGAAAACAAGCGGGAATCGACGCGCCGCTAATTCTTTGAGTCACGCACCGTGCTTTCCGAAAATCGAGACCGATTTTCGGGCCGATGCGTAAAGGGAGGAATGTATGGCAGGGCTTCTCACTCTATCCAGAACCATAGACCGTGTGAACGAGTTCATCGGAAAATGGGTGTCGTGGCTGATCCTGCTGGCAGTCCTGGTCAGTGCCGCCAATGCGGTCATCCGAAAGACGTTCGACATGTCGTCGAACGCCTGGCTGGAACTGCAGTGGTATTTGTTCGGCGCCGCCTTCATGCTGGCCGCCGCCTACACGCTCAAGCAGAACGACCATATCCGCATCGACGTCGTCTACGGCATGTTCTCGCGCCGCGTGCAGCACTGGATCGACCTCTTCGGTCACCTCTTTTTCCTGATGCCGTTCGTCACGCTGATGGTGATCTATTTCGTTCCCTATGTGTCGCTGTCGTTTCGCAGCGGCGAAATGTCGAACAATTCGGGCGGGCTGATCATCTGGCCGGCGAAGGCGATCCTGCTGGCCGGCTTTTTCCTGCTCGCGCTGCAGGGCGTCTCGGAGATCATCAAGAAGATCGCCATCATGCGCGGCGACATGGACGATCCCACCCCGTTCATATCGGTGCATGAGCAGGCCGAACTCGAAGCCAAGGCGCTTGCCGAAGAGGTGCGCTCGTGATCGAGTTCATCGCCCAGAACATGGCGCCGATCATGTTCGCCTCGCTGGTCATCTTCCTGCTGATCGGCTACCCGGTCGCCTTCTCACTCGCCGCCAACGGCCTGCTGTTCTTCTTCATCGGTGTTGTGCTGTCACCCTATTCGGGCGGATCGATCAATCTCGCCTGGCCGCTGCTGCACGCGCTGCCGGACAATTTCTACGGCAGCCGGGTAATGTCGAACGACACGCTGCTGGCCATCCCGTTCTTCACCTTCATGGGCATCGTGCTCGAACGATCGGGCATGGCCGAGGACCTGCTCGATACGATCGGCCAATTGTTCGGGCCGATCCGCGGCGGCCTCGCCTATGCCGTGATCTTCGTCGGCGCGCTGCTTGCCGCAACCACGGGGGTGGTGGCTGCCTCCGTCATCGCCATGGGCCTGATCTCGCTGCCGATCATGCTGCGCTACGGCTATGACCGCCGTGTGGCATCCGGCGTCATCGCCGCGTCGGGCACGCTCGCCCAGATCATTCCGCCGTCGCTGGTGCTGATCGTTCTGGCCGACCAGCTCGGCCGCTCGGTCGGCGACATGTATGCGGGTGCGCTGATCCCGGGGATGGTTCTGACCGGCCTTTATACGATGTATATCGTGATCATGTCGATCATTCGGCCGAACTCGATGCCGGCGCTGCCACTTGAGGCCCGCACCCTCGGCCACGGTGTCCTGTCGCTGCTGGTCGCGGTGCTGGCGGCAATCGTGGTTTCCTACGCGGCCTATCGCTATCTGGCGCCCTCGCAGGGCCAAAACGCCGACATCCTCGGCGCCACCATCGGCGTGATCTCCATCTATGTCGTGGCAATCGCCGACCAGCGCCTGAAGATCAACATGATGTCGCGGCTGGCTCAGCAGGTGATCATCGTGCTGATCCCGCCACTGGCGCTGATCTTCCTGGTGTTGGGCACCATCTTCCTCGGCATCGCCACGCCGACCGAAGGCGGCGCCATGGGCGCTGTCGGCGCGCTGATCATGGCAGCGATGAAGGGACGGCTGTCGCTGGACGTGATCAAGCAGGCGCTGGCGTCGACGACGCGGCTATCCTCCTTCGTGCTGTTCATCCTGATCGGCGCGCGAGTGTTCTCGCTCACTTTCTACGGTGTCAACGGCCATATCTGGGTCGAACACCTCCTGACATCGCTGCCGGGCGGCGAGATCGGTTTCCTGATCGGCGTCAACATCCTCGTCTTCCTGCTCGCCTTCTTCCTCGATTTCTTCGAGCTCGCCTTCATCATCGTGCCGCTTTTGGCGCCGGCCGCCGACAAGCTCGGAATCGACCTGATCTGGTTCGGCGTGCTGCTCGGCGTCAACATGCAGACCAGCTTCATGCACCCGCCATTCGGCTTCGCGCTGTTCTACCTGCGTTCGGTCGCCGCCCGGGTGCCCTATCTCGATCGCCTCACCGGCAAAAAGATCGCGCCGGTAACCACCGGCCAGATCTATTGGGGGGCGGTGCCCTTCGTTTGCATCCAGGTGATCATGATCGGCTTGACCATCGCCTTCCCGCAAATGGTGATGCACTACAAGGGCACGGCAGCGGACCCGGGCACGATCGACTACCAGGTGCCGGAAACGCCGAGCCTGTCGCCGCTCGGCGTTCCGCCTGCGGATGGCGGCACGGCGCCGACTGCGCCTGCACCGGATCTGTCGCAGCCGCCGAATTTCGGTGAAACGCCGGCTGCCAAGCCGGCAGCGCCAGCGCCCAATCTGTCCCAACCACCGAGTTTCAATTGACGCCGGAGGCTCTACAGACATGAAAGCGGTGCGGCTGGAGGGCGTCGGCAGCATCGCCCTTCGGGAGGTCGACAAGCCCGTGGCCGGGCCGGACGATCTCCTGGTACGGATCGAGGCCTGCGGCGTCTGCGGCACCGACCGGCA
Source organism: Mesorhizobium sp. WSM4806 (assembly GCF_055811635.1). Lineage (NCBI taxonomy): Bacteria > Pseudomonadati > Pseudomonadota > Alphaproteobacteria > Hyphomicrobiales > Phyllobacteriaceae > Mesorhizobium > Mesorhizobium sp. WSM4806. The sequence goes on from NZ_JBVVQZ010000030.1 coordinate 59,553, forward strand.
TCTTTTCCATGGCGAATTTCCCTGTACGCCGCCGGTGACGCTCGGACATGAATTCTCCGGGATCGTCGAGGCGATTGGAACCGCCGTGTCCGGCTTTTCGGTCGGCGATCGCGTCACCGGCGATCCCAACATCGCCTGCGGGCACTGTCCGCACTGCCACGCCGGTCGCATCAATCTGTGCCATAATCTGGTTGCCGTCGGCATCCGCCGCGACGGCGGCTTCGCCGAATATGTCGTGCTGCCTCACAAGCAGGCCTTCCTCCTCCCGAAAGACCTGAGGCCGACGCATGGCGCGTTCTGCGAGCCGCTTGGCTGCTGCCTGCATGGCGTGGACCTGGCGCAGATCAGACCCGGCTCCTCGGTCGCCGTGCTTGGCGGCGGCGTGATCGGCCTGCTCACCGTGCAACTGGCGAGGCTTGCCGGCGCGACGACAATCATCCTGTCGACGCGCCAGGCCTCGCGGCGTGCCCTTGCAGAAGAATTGGGCGCAACAGCGACGGTCGATCCAACCGTTTGCGACATCATCGACACGGTCGTCGGTCCGTCGGGCCTCCTGCCGGGTGGTGTCGATGTGGTGTTCGAATGTGCCGGCGTAAGGGACACGGTCGAGCAATCGATGCGGCTCGCCAGGGCCGGTGGCACGGTTGTCGTCGTCGGCGTGATGCCTCAAGGCATGAAGGCCGAATTCGAGCCTTTCGACCTGTTGTTCCGGGAATTGAGGGTGCTGGGGTCGTTCCTCAATCCGTTTACGCATCGCCGGGCTGCCGATCTCATCGCCTCGGGTGCGATCGAGATCGACAAGCTCATCTCCCGGCAGGTGACGCTTGAGGATGCGGCTGCGGTGATCGCCAATCCGCCTGCGCCAGGCGAGGTCAAGGTGCTGGTGGTACCGGGCTGATCAGAAAATAGAATCGCTTCGGGGGGGGCCCCCCCCCGCAGCGCCGCGGGGGGGCGCGGGGTGTAGTGTTTTTTGAGGGGGGGGGGGGCGCCGAAAAAGTAGGGGTTTTTTTTTATATGGGGACGCCCCCCCCGAGCGG
>NZ_JBVVQZ010000030.1:60599-71732 GCF_055811635.1 Mesorhizobium sp. WSM4806
CCCCCCCGCGCGCGGGGTGGTGGCGGGGCGGGCCCCCCCCCCCCCCCCCACCAACCCCCCCCCCCCCCCCCCCCCCCCCCCCCCCCCCCCCCCCCCCCCCCCCCGAAACTGTTGTCAGAGTTTGCCGCTGCGCTGCTGGACCATCATGAAGGTGTCGTAGTTGTACTCGGCCACCTGCGCCCAGAGATAGTGCTCCTTGCGGAACGCCTTGATCGAGTCCCATATCTTCTTGAACGGCGCGTTCGAGGCTTCCATCTCGGCATAGACCTCGTTTGCCTTTTCGGAGCAGGCTGCCAGGATTTCCGGGCTGAACGGGCGCAATTTGGCGCCCACGGACACCAGTCGCCTCACGGCCGCCGGATTCAGAAAGTCGTATTTCTGCAGCATGTTGGCGTCGGCGGCCTGCGCGGCGGTGCGCACCAGCGCCTTGTAGGCCGGCGAAAGCTCCTCGTATTTCGCCTTGTTGAACATCAGATGGACGGTCGGCCCGCCTTCCCACCAGCCGGGATAATAGTAATTGGGCGCGACCTTGTAGAAGCCGAGCTTCTCATCGTCATAAGGGCCGACCCATTCGGCAGCGTCGATGGTGCCTTTTTCCAGCGCCGGATAGATGTCGCCGCCGGCGATCTGCTGCGGCACGACGCCGAGCCTTTCCACCACTTTGCCGGCAAAGCCACCGATGCGCATCTTGAGGCCCGAAAGGTCGGCGACGGTGTTGATCTCCTTGCGGAACCAGCCGCCCATCTGCACGCCCGTATTGCCGCCAGGCAGGCCAAAAAGGCCCTGCGTGGCGAGAAACTCGTTGAACAGGTCGATGCCGCCGCCGTGGTAATGCCAGGCATTGATGCCGCGCGCGTTGAGCGAGAACGGAACCGCGGCACCTAGTGCCCATGTCGGGTCCTTGCCCCAATAATAATATGCCACCGTATGGCAGGCCTCGACGGTGCCGGCGGTGGTGGCGTCCGCGGCCTGCAGGCCGGGCACCAGTTCACCGGCAGCGAAGACCTGCACCTGGAAGTTGCCGTCGGTCGCCTCCGAGAGCATCCTGGAAAAGACCTCGGCGCCGCCATAGATCGTATCGAGAGACTTCGGGAAGGACGACGCCAGGCGCCATGTCACTTTCGGGTTGGTTTGGGCGATAGCCGGCGCGGCAAGCGCCGCCGTAGCGCCGACACTGGTGACGCCGGCCTTGCGGATGAATGATCGACGATCCATGAAGTCCTCCCTATTGGATCAACAGACCGACGTTCGGGAGATGCTCTGTGCCCCGGATCGGCTTCGCGGCAAACAATACACGGGCAAGAAGTCGAGTCCAGCCATGGGAGCCGGTTTTGCCGGCGGCGTTTTCGCGAAATACGCGGGCGCGAACACGCCTCCTGCAACTTAAGTCTAACGCCCTTTCCGTGGCTCATGCGAGATGCCGAACTTGTCATGGCAAAGCGCCGTCGGATCGCCTATTTTAAAAGGCAGAACATATCCTTGCACTGAATGGACCCGGATCAAAAATGCAGCAGCCGCTAGTCGCCATATCGACCGATGTCCGCCAGTTCGACAACTACACCTGGCATGCCGCTCCGCAGCAATATCTGGAGGCGGCGCTTTCGGCGGCCGGCGTGTTCCCGGTGCTGGTGCCGTCCTTCGGCGACCGGCTCGATTTCGATGAGCTCCTGTCATCGGTCGACGGCGTCATGATCACCGGCTCGAAGTCCAATGTTCATCCCTCGCACTATGGCGGCGATGCCAGCGAGGCCAACGGCCCCTACGATCCGGCCCGCGACGCCACGACGCTGCCGCTGATCCGCAAGGCAGTGGAGCGCGGCGTGCCGCTGCTCGCCATCTGCCGCGGCATCCAGGAGATGAATGTGGCGCTGAGCGGCACGCTGGCCACAGAAATCCAGGAGCGCGAGGGATCGCTGGATCATCGCGCACCGGCGAGCGACAATCAGGACGAACGCTTCGCCATCCGCCAGACAATTTCGATCAAGCCCGGAAGCTGCCTCGCCGGCGTGTTCGGGGCAGGCGACATCTTGGTCAATTCGGTGCACCGCCAGGCCATCGACCGGCTCGGCCCGAAGCTGCAGATAGAGGCGGTAGCCAGCGACGGCACGGTCGAGGCGGTTTCGGTGCGCGACGCCCGCGCTTTCGCCGTCGGCGTCCAGTGGCATCCCGAATACTGGGTCAAGTCGGACAGCGTCTCAGCAAGGATATTCCGCGCCTTCGGCGATGCGGTGCGCCTGCACGCCGCGGCGAAATCCGGCGCGTGGGCCGCCGCGGAATAGTTCGTCGGACGTCAACGTCAATCGCTGCTGGCCGCCAGCGACAGCAGCGGCAGGGCTGGTGCGTAGGATTCATAACCGTCGCCGTCGGCGACGCCGAAAGTGACGATCGGGTCGATGCCGTTCGCGCTGAAGGTGACCGTGCCGTCATCCTGCTCGCGCCAGAATTTCGCGCGCTCGATGCCGGGCAAGACCCGGTGGCAATTCGCAGTGACTGTCAACAGCGACAGGCCATGCGCAACCTCAGTGCCGCGCTTGACCGCGCAGGACGCTTCGTCGCCATTGGCCACCAGCCGGTAGTCGCCGGGCGACTGCGCTGACTCATCGGCTGTGCGGCCTTCGCCTCCGCCGCTGTGAAACAGCTGAACGCTGCCGAACAGCGCGACCACCGCTATCAATGCAGCAAGTGCTTTCATCTGCGTTCTCCGGGTGTTTGGCGATAGATAAAGATGATTTCAAAGCGTTAAACCGTGGTTAACAAATAGGAAAGCGTGCCGCTCAGCTGCGCGCCTTGAGCTTTTCCGTTTCCGGCACCGGCGTCAACGCCCTCCCCTTCGAAAACCAGGAAATCAGATTGTCAACGCACAGATCGGCCATGGCGCGGCGGGTATGTTCCGAAGCCGAGCCGACATGCGGCAAAAGTGAAGTGTTGGGGGCGGCGAGCAGCGCCGGCGGCACGTTCGGCTCGTCAGCGAAGACGTCGAGCCCGGCAGCGGCGATGGTGCCGCCGGCAAGCGCCGCGGCAAGAGCTGCCTCGTCGATCGTGCTGCCGCGACCGATGTTGACGAAGACGCCATTCGGGCCGAGCGCCGACAGGATCTCGACGTTGACCGCCTTTTCCGTCGAGGCGCCGCCGGGCGCCACCGAGATCAGCGTATCGACCGCCTCGGCAAGGCCTTTCAGCGTGCCGTGGTATTCGTAGGGCAAGCCTTCGACCTGGCGCCGGTTATGGTAGGCGATCGGCAGCCCAAAGGCCTCCAGCCGGCGCGCAATGGCGAGACCGATGCGGCCCATGCCGAAAATACCGACACGACGGCCGCGCAAGGTCAGCCGGCTTAGCGGATAGTTGCCATTGCGTGCCCAACTGCCGTCGCGCAGCCAGGTCTCGGCGCGCGGCAGCTCGCGGACGGTGTTGATCAAAAGCCCGATCGCCGTATCGGCGACCTCCTCGGTCAGCACATCCGGCGTGTTGGTGACCATGACGCCGCGCTGCGCTGCGTGACGGGCATCGACCGAATCATAGCCGACGCCGAAATTGGCGATGATCTCGAGATTCGGCAGCGCGTCGATGAGGGCTGCGTTGATCCCGCCAAAGGCGGCAATGCCGCGCACCGTCCGGCGCATCTCGTCGGTGACCAGCGACGCATCAGGCCGTTCGATCCAGGCACGGCTGAACGTCCGGTCGATGCGGCCGACCGCGTGGTCGTTGAATTGGCCCGGCACCAGAATGGCGACTGCTTGCTGCTGTTCGGCTTTTGTCATGCACGTTCCACTGGTTTGCCGGTCGACTGGCGCACATGCAGTTCCGGCTTGATCAGTTCCTGCGACGGTCGCACCATCTGCCCATTGAGCTTGTCGAGCAGCGCGCTGGCGGCGCGGCGGCCAACTTCACGCTGGCCATTCCACACGGTGGTCAGCGCCGGCGTTGCGATCGCTGCTTCCTCGAGATCGTCGTAGCCGGTCACGGATATGTCAATGCCCGGCACGAGTCCGGCGCGTGCAATGCCGTTCATCAGGCCGATGGCGACGAGGTCGTTCCAGCAGCAGGCCGCGGTCGGCTTGTCCTTCAGCGCCAGGAACTGCCCGGCGGCCTCGAAGCCAGCCTGTTTGGTGCGCGGGCCGGGAATGCGCCAGGACGGCCTGACCTCCAGCCCTGCCGCCTCCATGGCGTTGAGATAGCCTTGGTAGCGGTCGCGGCCGGTCGAGGTCTGGTCGGTGCCGCCGATCATGGCGATGCGTTTATGGCCGAGCGAGATCAGATGGTTGGTGGCTAGCCCGGTGCCATAGGCATCGTCGCCACGAAACACCGGCACGTCAGCGCCTTCGACGGTGCGTGCGATCAGCACCGCCGGCAGGCCGTTTTCCTCGGCCATGAAGATGTCTTCGGGCGGCGTGCCGATGGCCGGCGACATGATGACGCCGTCGGCGCCAAGCTGCAGCAGCGTGTCGATGAAGGTGCGCTGCTTTTCGAGCTGGTCGTAATGGTTCGACAGGATGAAGGTCTGCCGGCTGCGGTCGAGCTCGCTTTCGATCGAGCGCAGGATCTCGGCGAAGAAAGGATTCATGATGTCGTGGACGACGACGCCGACGATACCCGAACGCGAGGTGCGCAGGCTGGCGGCGCGGCGATTGTAGATATAGCCGATGGCGCGGGCATGTTCCTTGATGCGATCGCGGGTGTTTCCAGCAACCAGCGGGCTGTCGCGCAGGGCCAGCGAGACCGTGGCCGTGGACACACCGAGCGCATCCGCGATCGTCGAAAGCTTGATCTTCTGTGCCAGCGCCTTGCGCTCCCCCGACGATCCAGAGCTGATCCATGATCTCCAGCGAAACCGGATGCCCGTTTTCGGGATCATGGTCTAAACAGTTTAAACGCGGCCTTATGCCACCCTTCCGAAACAAATCAAAGTTTTTTTGCCAGCGCATCCACCTCGACGTCGAGGGCAGCGCGGTTGCGCACGCGAAGCCGGTGCTCGCGATGAATGATATAAAAGCCGCTGGCGACGATGACGAGCACCTAGGACACCGAGCGTCAACAGGATGAACCAGTGTCGATATGATCAAGGATGCATGCGGGCACCTTTGGTGATCTTGTCGACAAGCTTCTTTTCGGCGCGCAGCGCGATTCCGACGACCTTGGCATCGTCGGGTGCGAATTCGGCAAAGACGGCGCGGTTCGCCGCGTCGTGGCCGGTCGAAAACATTTCGTCGACGTAGAGCGAGGTCGTCACACCGCGCTTCAGCGCCCGCCGGTGGATCGCAGTGAGCGTCGAGCGTTCGGCCGAAAGCACGATGATCGGCTGGATCGAGAGCGGATTATAGATATTGCCGGCGCGGTCGCGATAGGGTTCGCCGATGATCTCGCTATACTGCGCGACGATGCCGCTGGTCAGGAACGCGGTTACGTTGAGCTTTTGCCAGACGGGAAGGTTATCCTGCAGCACGATTGCAAATTTCGTGTCGAACATGAGACATTTGCCATTCGAGGTTTGTGAATGAAGCGATGTCGCACGGTCTAGATGGCGAGGCCTTTCAGGGTCTTGGACGTTTGTGCGTTGACGCGGCTGAGAACTGCGTCATCTCGGCGCCCGATTGCGTCGGAATGGAGCGTATCGAGGCCCGGTTCCACGGCAGCGCCTTCGATCTCCATCGTCACGATACCTACGCCATCGGCGTGACGCTGCATGGCGTCCAGACTTTCCGGTATCGGGGCGCGACGCATCACAGCCTGCCCGGCCAGATTATCGTGCTCCATCCCGACGAATTGCACGATGGCGGCGCCGGCACTGAAGACGGTTTGCGTTACAGGATGCTTTATCTGGAGCCGTCCATCGTGCTGGACTGCCTCGATCAGACAGGCGCATCGCTGCCTTTCGTCAGGAATGCCGTGGTGACGGATCCTGTTTTCCGCACGCGGCTGCTTTCGGCGCTGGGGCCGTTGGACCAGAAGCTGGACGATCTGTTTGTCGCCGACTTCGTTGCGCAATTGATGCAAAGCCTGGCACGGCATTCAGGCCTGCCGGCGAAACCGATCCCAAGGACAGCGTGGCGGGCTGTCAGCCTGGCACGCGACTATCTGGAAGAAAATGTTTTCCGTACCGTCCGTTCCGAGGAACTGGAGGCGATCACTGGGCTCGATCGTTATGCCCTGTCGCGGCATTTCCGTGCCGCTTTCTCCACCAGTCCGCACCGCTTTCTCTTGATGCGCCGGCTTCAGCGAGCACGCCGCATGATCGAGGCGAGCGAGTCATTGGCGCAGATCGCAATAGCGGCCGGTTTCAACGACCAAAGTCATTTCAGCAGGCACTTCAAGAAGGCGTTCGGTGTCACGCCGGGCCGCTGGTCGGCATTGGTGCATGGATCGTCAGCAGCCGCTGCCTGATGGCGTCAGCCGCGGATCATTCGTCGGCGTCGATCTCGTCATCGACGAGAACCATCTCTCCGTTCGAGAGGTTCGCCTCAACGCGGGCGAGCAGCTTGAACAGCGCCTTCTGGTCCTTTTTATCGAGCCCCTTCAGCGCCTGCTTCTCGGTCTTCTTCACCGATTTCTCGATGGCATGAATGATTTCGCGGCCAGTGTCGGTCAGAAAGATATGGGCTTGGCGGGCATCGGCGGAGGAAGCGCGTTTTTCCAGAAAGCCCTGCGCCTGCAGCCGGTTGATGGTCTTGGTGATGGTCGGCGGGCGAACACCGAGGCGACCGGCAAGATTGCCGGGCGTCTGCCCGTCCTCACGGTCGAGCGCCAGCATGATCTGGTCCTGGCCGGCATAGAAGCCGTGCGCCAAAAGCCGCGCGGCGAGTGCCGTACGCGCCAGCCGCGCCGCCGAATGCAGCCGGCTCATTGTCGCAGTCTTGTCCGCCTTGGCCATGGTTATCCCTCTTCGGCCCAACCGGTGTGGACAGCATAGAGGCAGCCGCCCGGTTGGCAATGGACGATCAAAAGATCCGGCTTTGCAAAACAGCTTTGCCGGCAAGCGATGTGGTGTCCGCCGTGGCTAATGCCAGATGTTTATTTCAGTTACATGACAAACGAGTTTTCAGCGCAGGTGGACGGGTTCGGCAGGAGCGCCGCACCGATGCGGGTCTCAATCAGCCCCTCACCGCGACGATCATCAAGGCCTGGTAGGCGTCCGCCACCTCGCGCAGCGCCGCCTGCGAAAGCGGCCCGGCGCGCCGCGCGATACCGTCCCTGGCGTTCGACGTATCCCGCTTGCCGGACCGGTCGGTGTAGGGCGCGACAGTGGTGAATATCTGTTCGCTCAGGCCGTCGGGGAAAAACAGCTGGCCGATCATCACCGAATTGTCGTTGGGGAAGACTTTGAAATGGATGTGGGTGGTGCGGCCGCGATACCAGCCGGGATAGATGGTGGCGAACGAGACGATGCCGCTGTCATCGGTCTTTTGCCAACCGCGCAGAAAACTCTGGCCTGACGTATCGACATCCTGGCCGTCGCCTTGTCCCGGATAGCCTGAATAATGGCCTTGCGCGTCGCAATGCCAGATATCGACCCGCGCGCCGGCAAGCGGCCGGCAGCCTGCGTCGATGACCTGCAGCCGCAGATTGAGGGCAATGCCCGCTTTGCCTTCGGTTATATCGGCGCGTTCGAGCTTCGGGTCGAAATAGAACGGGCCCTCGGTCGCTTCCGGTGTGATCGCGCAGACGCCGGCGCCGCTATCGAACAGGGCAAGCCCGGCATAGGGCGAGGCCTGCTGCGCCAGCGCGATGCCCGGTAGAAAGACACCGCCGACCGCGCTAACGGCAATGAGGCCAAGCGCCTGGCGCCGGCTCAACGGCAAGGAGGACGGTTTGTCGGACATCCGGCGCCTCTTTTTGGTTTCTGTCGAGCAAGCTGGCTTGGTCTTATCTAGTCAGTGAGGCCAGCCAACGCCAATGGAAACCCAGCAATGTTGGGAAAACCCGGCAATGTTGGCGACCTGTTTGGCCCATCGGTTGCCACGTGCAAAAGCAGGGCGTGCATCCTATATGGAGCCAACAATCCTTTTCGAGGCCCAACATGAGCGATGCACAGACGATACAAATCCCCGTAACCGTTCTCACCGGCTATCTTGGCGCCGGCAAGACGACGCTGCTAAACCGCATCCTTTCGGAAAGCCACGGCAAGCGCTACGCCGTTATCGTCAATGAGTTCGGTGAGATCGGCATCGACAACGAGTTGATCGTGGAATCCGACGAGGAAATCTACGAGATGAACAATGGTTGCGTCTGCTGCACGGTGCGCGGCGACCTGATCCGCGTCGTCGAGGGCTTGATGCGTCGGCCAGGCCGCTTCGACGCCATCGTGATCGAGACGACCGGCCTCGCCGATCCGGTGCCGGTGGCGCAGACCTTCTTCATGGACGACGACGTGCGCTCCAAGACCAGGCTCGACGCGGTGGTGGCGCTGGTCGACGCCAAGCACCTGCCGTTGCGGCTGAAGGATTCCCGCGAAGCCGAGGACCAGATCGCCTTTGCCGATGTCGTCGTGCTCAACAAGACCGATCTCGTCACGCCGGACGAACTGAGCAAGGTCGAGGCGACGATCCGCGCGATCAACCCGGCGGCCCGGATCCATCGCACCACGCGCGCCGGCGTGGCGCTGTCCGAGGTGCTCGACCGCGGCGCCTTCGACCTTTCCCGGGCGCTGGAGAACGATCCGCATTTCCTTGAGGCGCGTGACGACCACGACCATCATGACCATGACCATCATGACCATGATCATCACGATCATGACGGGCATCATCACCATGATCACGCGCACCCGTCCGATATCCATGACGTGACGGTGCAGTCGGTGTCTCTGCGGGGCGGCGAGATGGACCCGAAAAAATTCTTCCCCTGGATCGAGAAGATCACCCAGATGGAAGGCCCCAACATCCTGCGTCTGAAAGGGATCATCGCGCTTAAAGGCGATGACGAGCGCTACGTCATTCAGGGCGTGCACATGATCATCGAGGGCGACCACCAGCGCGCCTGGAAGGACGGCGAGAAGCACGAGAGCCGGCTGGTCTTCATCGGCCGCGAACTCGACGCCGAGCGGCTGAAGAAGAGTTTTGATGCCTGCCAGGCGTAACGGACCGAATAAGGATTGATTATTGCCTTGTGTACACATATCATGTGTACGTGAGTGGCACAAAAGAGGACAGGTCATGTCCAGATCCGCCGACAATAAAACCGAACGTTTTCAGATGCGCATTCCACCGGCGCAGAAGGCGATCATCGCCCGCGCTGCGGCGCTGTCGCACAAGGACATGGCCGATTTCATCCTCGACAAGATCGTACCCGAAGCGCAGGCCGTGATCGAAGCTGCCGAGGTGATGAGGGTTTCCAACCGCGACTTCACACGCATCCTTGACCTACTTGAGAACCCGCCGAAACCCAATGCCAGGCTGCGAGCGGCGATTGCCGCCTTGCCGGATACTCTGTGACGCTTCCGTTCTGGCACGAGAAGTCGATTGCGAAACGGCACGATCGGGCTTCTTTCGATTGCGGTGATGCGCAGATGAACGATTTTCTGCGGCGGTTCGCACGGCAGAGCCACGATCAGAACGCGGCCAAGACCTTCTGTGCGATCGACAACGTGGCTTCGGACCGGGTCCTCGGTTTCTATACAATTGCCCCTTCCGCGGTAGCTCATGAAGCAGTGCCCGACGCCATGACGAGAGGCTTGGCGCGACACGAGGTTTCCGGCTTCAAGCTTGGCCGGCTTGCATCCGACCGGGCCGTCGCCGGGCAAGGGCTCGGAGGTCAGCTGCTAGCCGTCGCCGCGTTGCGCTGCCTGCGGCTTGCAGGTGAGGGCGGCGGCATCCTGCTCATCATCGATGCCAAGAACGAGCGGGCAGCACGGTGGTATGCCAGGTATGGTGCCGAGAGCCTCCAAGGCCAGGATTTGACCTTGGTGATGCCATTGGCCACCTTCGCAACTGGTATGCGGGCCAAGGGACTGCTTTGACGATCGCCTGTCGCCACAATTGTGGTTTCGATGCAGATCCTCATGGTTGCCGGAACCGCAAACGTCGAGTAAGCCGCCTAAGCCGCTCCCTGTAAACTTGTCCAGCCGTGAACCACGATAGCCATGCCCACAGTCGCCCCGCTTGATCTCCAGGGACATTGCATCGCCGCCGTTTTCCTTGGCGACGTGCCGCATTTCGCACTGGCCGACGGCACAATCCATCGGCTGGACCATGGCCACAAGACGGCGCAGGCCAATGACGGGCTTCTCGCTGCCTTCCACGATGCGGCCAACGACCGGCTGATCACCGGCGGCGAGGACGGCAAGATTTTTTCCGTTACCGCCGGCGGCAATGCGGCAGAATTGGCAAGCGCCGGGAAGAAATGGATCACCAGCGTTGCCGCCGGACCACAAGGCGCCGTCGCCTATGCCTCGGGCAAGATCGCCTTCGTGCGTTTCTCCGACGGCAAGACCAAGGAATTCCTGCATCCGCGTTCGGTCGAGGGGCTGGCGTTCTCGCCCAAGGGGATGCGCTTCGGCGTCGCCCGCTACAATGGCGCGACGCTGCATTTCCCGGCGGCGAACGGCAAGCCGGTCGAGCTGGAATGGGCCGGCGCCCATACCGGCATCACGTTCTCGCCGGATGGCGCCTTCCTCGTCACCACCATGCAGGAGAACGCGCTGCATGGCTGGAAGCTCGCCGATGGCAAGCACATGCGGATGAGCGGCTATCCCGGCAAAGTCAAAAGCCTGTCATGGGCGCCCAAGGGAAAATGGCTGGCCAGTTCCGGAGCCCCGGCGGCGATCGTCTGGCCGTTTTCGGGCAAGGACGGGCCGATGGGCAAGGCGCCGCTGGAACTCGGCACGCGCGGCAACGCCATGGTGACCTCGGTCGCCTGCCATCCGAGCCAGGATGTCGTCGCCGTCGGCTATGACGACGGCATGGTGATGGCGGTGCGTTTCGCGGACGCCAAGGAGGTGCTTCTGCGCCGACCGGGCAAGGGCGCCATTACCTCGATGATGTGGGACAAGGAGGAACGCCGCGTCGCCTTCGGCAGCGCCGCCGGCGACTGCGGCGTCATCGATATTTCGGCCTAGGGCCGTAGGGGAGTAGGGGACACATCCCCTATTCCCCTATTCCCCTATTCCCCCTATTACCCTTTGGCCCCGGGGGGTATAAAAAAATG
>NZ_JBVVQZ010000031.1:0-53807 GCF_055811635.1 Mesorhizobium sp. WSM4806
CGAGGTGCCACGGTCGCCGACACGCTGGGCGGATCGGCCGATGCCACAAACCAGCAGTCGCGTTCGGGCGAGCGCAACACCTAATGCGCAGATCTCGTGAGATCTCCGCGCAACTTCGCTTGGCGCAGATCACTGACATCGGCATTGGCGACGAAGTTGCAAAGACCTTGGGCAATGACAAGTCAGATCAGCGAGCAAATGAATACCTTCAGGCGCAGTCTCCATCCTGCTCAGGTTCGGCGAATGGCAAGCGCCACATTGGCAGAGAACGGCGGCACATCAAGTTTCAGCCATGTCGGAATTCGCTTGCCATTCCCCCGTTTGCCTGCCGGCCGCGGTATCCCAGGCGATGACCCGATAGGTCCCGCGAGCCAACCCGGGCAACTCCAAAGCGGCCGGAACCGGCGCAGCATACCGTTTCGCCCGATCGTGTCGCGGCGAAGCAGCCAGACCTGGATGAGCACATGCGGGGTGCGGTTTGGCCACCGCATGCCGCCACCGGCGCCGCCGCTGCCAGGTGAGCCCATTGCAAATGGCGGAAATATTCCGTCGGCAGTTCCGGCGACGTGCAGATCGTCAATTTCGATTGGCAGACACGGGATTTTGGCACAACGCTGTTGGAAAAAAGGTCGTGGCCGTGCAAAGTGACGCAAGGTTGACTGAACTCTCAGCAAGACGGCCTGTGTTGCCCATGGCTCTGCCGCTCCGTGACGCGGGCTCGTCCTACTCCTGACATCGCGCAGCCGCTTCCAGCGTTGTCGGTGTCGAGCAAAGTGCATGACTGAGACTGAGGCTCCCACGCAAAGCACAGGCGACCAAGATGACATCAGATTCAGACAAGGCTGAGGCAGTTGAGCAATTGCTCGATACACCGGACCTTGCCACCGCGCTGGAAAGCGAGCAGTTCAAAAAATTTCTTGACCAGGTGCCGATCGCTATCGCCGTGTCGGACTTAGGCGCGAAGGAGCGCGTCGTCTATGCTAATCCAGAATTCGAAAAAGTGTCAGGCCTGAAGGCAGCCGAGCTTACCCGGCAAAACTGGGGAGCACTTTCCGGCATTGGCATCCACCAGCAGAAGGGCCGGCCTCTGCCCGAGGCCTTGGTCGAGGAAACCGATTTCGTCGGCACTTTCCGGCTGGAGCCCGTCGGGGCCAACCCGGCTCTTGTCGACGTTTATTCAAACATCATCGTGGACGATAACGGCACGAACTGCTTCCGACTGGTGGCTCTGGTCGACGTCTCATCCCATGGCGAATCTGAAGAAGCGCGCTTGGTGGAGGAGCGCGTCCGTGAGAAGGACACCCTGTTGCGCGAACTGCAGCACCGGGTGAAGAACAACTTACAGATGATCACCGCATTGATCCGTCTAGAAACCCGTAACGCGACCGAGCCCGACCAGAAAAGATTTGAGAGGCTCGCCGGCCGCGTCGACGCTCTGGCGATCCTCTACCAGACGCTATCGGCAGACGAGCAGAAGGATGAGGTCGATCTCGGCGTTTATCTTAGCCAGATCGCCTCCGCGGTGATGGGGTCGCATGCAGTTGAGGGGATCCGCCTCGACATGAAGGTGGATACCTATCCGGTATCGATCAACGTCGCCATGCCAACGGGACTGGTCGTGAACGAATTGCTCACAAATGCACTCAAGCATGCATTCCAAGGGCGTGAAGGCGGGACGATAAAGCTGCACAGCATCGCCGATGGCGACGGCTGCCTGGTGATAGTTGCGGACGACGGTATCGGCCTGCCGGAAGGGGAGACATGGCCCAAGCCCGGCAAGCTCGGCGCGCTGATCGCGCGCTCGCTGACAGAGAACGCCAAGGCAAAGTTCAACGTCGCCTCGAGCGCCAGCGAAGGGACGAAGGTCACCATCGTCTTCACGCGATCGGCGGCAGCAAGCTGACAATTGCCAGAGGGCGGATGCTGCATGCTCCCGGCCTTTCCACCGCGGCCCCGGGGCGCTGTGCTTGGCACATTCACGTCGCCGTTCTTCAGGTATGCCGTACCCGGCTCGCGGCAAGAACGCCGCGTCGATCCCGCCGTGGGTCTGGCTAAAGCTGAGACTCAACCGGAAGGTGGCGGACCAAGGCCGCCAGAACCCGGCGAAAAATTCCGGCCTCTGGTTCGTGTGTGTATTCTTGGATTTTGCCTTCTTCGCATCCATGCCAGTGCAGCACATTGTTCTTTAGTTCCAGCCGATAGCTGGTTTCTAGTGATATCTCCGCTTGAAAAAAGCGCCGAAGTTCACCGACTAATTCGGCATCCTCAAAGAGCACGCCCATCTCCGAGTTCAAAGACACTGACCGGGGATCAAAATTGAAGGAACCGACGAACCCAGCCCTGTCGTCAACCGTGAACGATTTGGTGTGCAGACTGGCACCCTTGGAGCCAAACACCGAAATTCCCTGACCGCGAGTGAAGGGCTGGAGCTCGAACAGTCTTACGCCATTCCTCAGCAATCGCTTGCGATAGTTTGCATAAGCCCCATGAACCGCGGCGACGTCTGTAGCGGCCAAGGAATTGGTCAAAACGGAAACGTCAACCCCATTGCTGACGAGGTCCATCAGGACCGCGGAGCCCCTTTTGCCAGGGATGAAATAGGGAGATACAATTTCCAGATTGTTGCGCGCCGACTTTATGAGGGGAAGCAACTCCTTGGTAAGCCAGCTGCGACGTCTCCAACCTCTCACCTTCTCTGGAGGATCGGAAATCACCCGAACTCGATCCACCCAATGCACGTCGTTGCTGGCCGCGATGAACTCTGCGATGGACCCTCGGTCACCGATCCCGTTCAAAAGCATTGATTCGGTTTCGAGATCGCTTCCCGAAAACAAATCGGAATGCTCGTTCTCCGCGGCTGGACCCAGGACACTGATTGATTTCGCGTCCTCGCAAGCCCAGAATGCCTCAAATATTTCGGCGGTTTGCTGCACGGCAGGACCGAGGAGCAGCACGTCTAAGTCGCGAAAATTGGTTTCTGCTGCGTCGAAATAGGCATCGCCAACGTTGCGCCCGCCTACGATAGCAACGTTGTCGTCAGCGATCCATGCCTTGTTGTGCATCCTCCGGGTCAACGCAAATAGTCGCAATACAATTTCCACAGCGCGCATGACGCTGCGTTGCCTGACGCCGCTCGGATTAAACAACTTCAACTCGATGTTTGGATGATTGCTCAAGGCCAGATAGGCCGCATCGTTCTTTCGCGGATTGGCGTCATCAAGGAGCATGCGAACTCGCACACCGCGCTCAGCGGCCCGGAAAACTTCCTGCAAGAGCAAGCGGCCAGTGTGGTCATCGTGCCAAAGGTAGTACATGAGATCGAGACTGCGAACGGCACTCCTTGCCGCCAGAACGCGCCCGGCGAAGGCGTCATAATTGTCCGGGACCAGCAGCAAGCCGCTCTTGCCTGCTTTGATGTTGTCGTGTGCAATCCGCGTAATGGATACTTCCATAAAATTTTCTACCCTTCAGCGATAGAAACCCGGCCTCGCTCAAAATCGTAGCAAGAACCCTTCAAAGGTAATCTGGTTGCAAATGTAGCTGTCGAATCCCCTGGAGACTTAATCGTGCCATGATCGGTAGATGATCGGAGGCGATCCGAGATAGCGATGTATGGTGCACTTCGAGGCTGGAAATCAGACTTGGTGGTTTGGCCAGGATCCAATCGAGCGCAAGCAAAGGGAATCGCGAAGGGAAACTGGACAGCACGGTGTGAATTGGACCAAAATGCGGCAGTAGCGCCAGCAACGAGGATCTGCTGTGCACCCGCCATTCGTTGAGATCGCCAAGCAAAATGGTTGGCCTTAGGACCGAACGCGTCGCCTCAAGCAGTGCGTTGGCTTGCTTGGTGCGCGACCGCCGGAGTGCCGAACCGATCGTCCTATATGCCCGAGGCGGCACGTCGACGGGCCGGATCAACCCGTGCGAACTCCGTCAGCGCTAGTGGGATCGATCTTCGTCAACCGCGATCTGGCCTCAATTACGCGCTGTTGCGCAGCCCGTATCCTGCTGCACAGCGCGATATTGATGCCGACACCGCAGTCATCATCCAGCATCTCGTTCGCACGCTCAAGGGAGCGCTCGGCCCGATTAAGCCGCTGTCGGGCTCGCGCCAGTTCCATATCTAAAAGTTCCATTATTCCGAATCCATTGCGGTCCCTTCGATTGGTAAACCGCTTGTGGTCGCCGTTGGTTCCGGCTGTTCGCGAGCGTGCAGCCCAGACGTAGATGTGGTTGGCAAAGTTCTGGAGCGAGAGTGGTGGCGCCGGTGGCCTGAAGGGCGCGACGAATGAAACGCCGGCCCAGTTCAACCCGCGCGACGTCCTTCAAAGCTGGGGGGATCGATCTTCACCAAGCGGTCTGCGGCCTCGACCGCAGTTCGTATCCTGTTGCGCAACGCGAGGTTCTCGGCCAGCATTTCTTCAGTACGTTGAAGCGCGAGCTCGGTCCGGTGGATGCGCTGCCTGGCATTGGCAACTTCCGATGTCAAAATGTCGGCCACCGTCCCGTGGCCCTGGGGTTCCAAAGTGTCCATGGATTTCTAACACATGGGGGCCGATATCGTTCCCTGGTCAGTGACAAGTGCACTTCGGCCTGCTTCGCCGGCCGCTGCGATTGCCGGGCGATCGGCAACGACGTCCTGCAGAAGAGCCGGACGTTTCACCAGTTAATCCGGTAGATCATCGATCGTCTGCCGACATATCCGCGCCATTGCCTGGACAACCGCCAAGGCTGCCATTGTGCGTTTGGTCCTGCCTCCGTTGCCGGGCCGATGCCGAGATAGGGGTCGCCGATCAGCTGTCCGGGGCCAGGTCTCATCGGGTGCATAGGCCCCCAGAACTTCGCTGCCGTGATCGGCCAATCTCCAAATCCCAAGACTCAAGCGAAGCGCTACTCTGTGACGTGAGGCTTATGCGCTTATACTCTCCCCAACCGGAGCGGTTCATCCAAAACCCGTTTCGGGCGCAGACGCCGAGATCGAACAAATGCCTTTAGTCCGTCGGCATCCAACGCATGCCCGAAGGCATAACCCTGCAATATGTCGCAGCCCAAGCTCTTGAGTGTCTGTGCGTGCTCCATCGTCTCGACACCCTCGGCTACGACCTCGATACCCAGGGATTTGCCGATTTCAATGATCGATGAGACGACCTGCCTTCGTTGCGGCGATTTGACAATAGGAATGACCAATTGGCGATCTATCTTCAACCGGCGAGGCTGCAGCTTGAGCAAGCTGACTATAGAGGCGTAGCCCGTGCCAAAATCGTCTATTTCTATGTCAATGCCGAGCTCTTTTATCTGCTCAAGATTCCAGGTAACAAAATCATCATTTTCGTCAAGGAAAATTGACTCAACGAGCTCGAAGGCAACTGTTCCCTTCTTGATATTTAGTTCCCTAAGACTCTTTATGAGTTCCTCATCCTGAAGGCGGCGTGCCGAAACATTGACTGACACCCGCGGAATATGGAGATTCGCAGCAGACCACCCTTCGAGATCCAAAAGCGATTGCTCTAATATGTTTCGATCGATGATCGAGACGACATTCAATTCTTCCGCAATCCTTAGGAAGACGTCGGGCGCCAAAATGCCCTTCTCCGGATGCCGCCATCGCGCCAGCGCCTCAACCCCAACAATTTCAAGGGTTTTTGCGTCAAATTGCGGCTGGTAGAAGGGAATGAACTCGTTGCGCTCAAGGCCGCCGAGAATTTCGTCGGCAATCCGTTTTGTCTCGACGATCTCGCTTTGCATCGCCTCGGTGAAGAACTCGTATCGATTGCGCCCACGACTCTTTGCCCGGTAAAGCGCGATGTCAGCGTTGACCAGCAGGTGTTTGGCTTCGACATCTTTTCCGTTATCGACTGCAATTCCCACGCTCACGCCAAAACGGCATCGATGGCCCTGATAGTAGACCGGTTCCCGCATCTGGCTGATGACGCGGTCAGCGAGCAGCGCCAGTTGCTCGATATCGTCATGCACCGCGCACAGGACGATGAATTCGTCTCCTCCGATCCGAGCGACGAATCCCTCGCCATCGACCTTGGATCGGAGCACGGTCGAGGCGTGAACAAGCATTGCGTCGCCTGCGGCGTGGCCAAGCGTATCGTTAATGTGCTTGAACCGATCGAGATCTATGTGGAGCAGTGCGGCATACCCGCCGGTCCGCCTGGCGTTTGCCGCGTAGTCTTCCAGCACCTGGTCGAGGTAACGCCGGTTGGGCAAACCGGTCAGCGAATCGTGGAGCGCAATGTGCTCTATGCGCGCCTTGGCCGACTCGAGTTCTGCATTTTTCGACTCGGAAAGCTGTTTTGCGCGTACCAGGTCCTTGTTCAACAGGACATCGGCTGTCACATCCCATTCGGCGCCAATCATTTTTGGGGTGTCGTCTGCGGCCCGGTAAATTATCGCCTTGGATCGGACATGGCGTATCTCGCCATCCGGCCGAATAATCCGGTATTCCGACAAATATGGCCCGCCGTCGACCATCGCGCGGTCGAAATCGGCGTTGGCGCCAGCCAAATCATCCGGGTGGATTGCTCCCGCCCAGTCCAGGTAGCCGCGGCCCTCCCCAGCTGGTTTGCCGTATATTTCATTGACGCGGTCGTCCCACGTCAGTTCGTTGGTCGCGAGATCGTGTTCCCAAACGCCAATAGCCGACGCTTCCAGAGCGAGTTCCAGGCGTCTCGACAATCGACTCAGTTCCGCATAGTTGCGCTGTCTCTCGCCAATCAGGCGACCGGTCACCAGGAATGGGATCACAACCAATGCCCCGGCCACCGCCATGATGGCGCGCAAGAACCACGCGTTGTCGGGCGTCGAAGGCCAGCCGTTTTTGGGAATGGCTGCGATCCGCCACGAACCGGACGGGAGCAGAACGTCGGCTGTCACCGGATTGCTTTTGGCGACGCGCTCATTGCCGAAGAATTGCTCTCCGGTTGGACCGAGAGCGTCCTTACCGATCAGCGCTATGTCAATCCCGAGATCATCGTCAAGCAGGCCGCTCGCCTTATAGAGGCGCTGAACGTCGACGACGGCCGAAATGATGCCCCAGAACCTTTCGGTGTTGCCCGCACTGCGTACAAAGACGGGAATACGGCCGACGAAGCCTTGCCCTCCCTGCCTCAAGTCGACGGGACCGGCAAGAATTAGCTCGCGCTTGTCTCGCGCCCTGAGCGCGGCCAGACGCTGCCGCTCGTCCTTGCGGTAATCGAGGCCTATCGCCTTGTCGTTGCCATTCATCGGGTACATCAGAGAAATGACCAGATCGGGCGCGCCGGCAATATTCTTCAATTGCGAGCCCCTGCCAAACAGGTTGCTCGCCAGCGAGGCGAAGCGTTGCTGTCCCATATAGGGCTCAGTCACGACCGCCGCGACCAGTCCCTGCACCAGTTGAAGGTTTCCGTTGATGTTGCCTTCAAGCTTGGCGCGGATAAGATTGACCTTGGCCAGGACATCCGCTCGGGCGGCTTGATCCGAGACGACTTTGTTCTGGTGGTCCGCGAACGCTGTGCCAACGGCAATAACGATCACCGCCATTGCCGCCGGGATATTTGCCGACGAGAAAACGGCCTTCTTGATACCGCCGAACCTAGCGCGGAAAGGAGCCAATAGGCGATTCCTCAGATACTATTCAGGTTCTGGGCCAACCCGACCAAGGTATATTAGCTATCAATGTTTAATTTTGACCTTCACGGGTCCTAAAAAATTTTGCACCCTCCAACCGCCTGAGGTGGCCGGAGTGGCTGACACGGACCTGCGGCTCCGGCTGACGACTTAAAGCGCGTCGCGGCTGAATGGATTCATGCGCGCTTCAAGTTTTGTTTTATGCATGTCGTTACTGCAAAACCGCCGCACACCCTCGGTTCAAGCCCGATGGCATGCTTTTGCGCGACATGCATTAGTGGCCCTCAATCGCCTTGGCGGTAACCAGGTAGGGTATCTTGCCGACGCTACGCTTCGTCGCGCCAATGGAATAGGCCATTGGAATCTTGGGAGAGTTCTCTGGCAAGCCGTACATATCCTTGCCGGCCCTCACGGCAAATGAAAAGTGCTGCCACGAAACCGTGTCATGCTCATTGAGAAAATCCAGCGTCAGCCCAGCTGAAATCAGCGCGTTCACCACGTCGCTGACCGGATGAATCCACTCATAGTAGCGCGGATGTTTCAAGATGCGGTCGTCGCCGGTATAGGTGAGTTCTTCGTTCCATGCGAGTGGTCGAGCTATTGGCGTTCGCCAGTCATGCTTGAACTCCAGCGCCGCAGCCTTGCGGTCACACTGGAACATCAACGGATGGCCCTCGGCGAGATAGAGCCGGCCGCCGGGCCGCAGGAGATCGGCAACCACCCGCGCCCAGCGGAACACGTCGTCAAGCCAGTTTACCGAACCCCAGGTAACGTAAGCGATGTCAAAGGTCCGGCCAAGCGCTTCGACTGCCTCGAACAGTGGCGCCTCCACGAAGCGCACGTCAGTGCCTGCCTTTGCAGCGAAATCCCGCGCCGCTGCGATCGCCGTCGGTGAAAAGTCGAGGCCGGTCACGCTGCCCGCGCCCAGATTCTTCAAGCTGATTGTGTCGAGCCCGATATGGCATTGCAGATGGACGATATCCTTGCCGACAATGTCACCGACCTCGCGCGTTTCCAGCTCATAGAGATTGGATCCGCCAGCCAGTACATTTTCTATGTGGTAGCTGCCCGTTGTGTCGGTCGAATGCAGCTCGGCTCGATCATCCCAATTAAGGCGGTTCGCGCCCAGAAACGGTTCCAAATTGCCCCCTCAAGTCCCTGCCGAGACCAATATATATGGTAAACAGGACGTTAATATACCTTGCAGCTAAAGTGTCGCGCGTCAATCCGTGGCGGTACGATGCACCACCGGGGCTGATCGATTGGTCAGCGAATTCGGCAAGCCTCTCCTTTCATCGCATGATGAGTGGGCCAGGCCGTTGCTCTCGAAGCGATTCACCTGGTCATCGACCGCGATGTCAGGTCAAAGCTGCTGCCTTACTGCGCGGCTTCGGCGAAGGGGGTCGGCACATAGTTGAGTATAGGGCCGAGCCAGCGCTCGACCTCGGCTAGCGGCATGGCCTTGCGGCGCGCATAGTCCTCGACCTGGTCGCGCTCGACCTTGGCCACGCCGAAGTAATAGCTTTCGGGGTGCGACAGGTAGATACCCGACACGGAGGAGCCCGGCCACATCGCAAAGCTCTCGGTCAGGCTGACGCCGGCGTTGCGCTCGCCGTCGAGCAGTCGAAAAAGCGTCGCTTTCTCGGTGTGGTCGGGCTGCGCCGGATAACCGGGCGCCGGGCGAATACCGCGATAGGGTTCGCCGATCAGCTCGTCCGGCGCCAGATCCTCATCCGGCGCATAGGCCCAGAACTCCTTGCGCACCTTCTCGTGCAGGCGTTCGGCGAAGGCTTCGGCGAAACGGTCGGCCAGCGCCTTGACCATGATCGACGAGTAGTCGTCATTGGCACGTTCGAAGCGCTCGGCGATCGCCGCTTCCTCGATGCCGGCGGTGACGATGAAGCCGCCGAGATAGTCGGCCTTGCCGCTGTCCAACGGCGCGACGAAATCCGACAGCGCGACGTTCGCCTTGCCGTCGCGCTTGGTCAGCTGCTGGCGCAGCGTGAAGAAGGTCGCCAGCTCCTGCGACCTAGCATCGTCGGTGAACAGCCTGATGTCGTCGCCGACGGTATTTGCCGGCCAGAAGCCGATGACGCCCTTTGGCGCGAACCATTTTTCCGCAATGATCTTGGCCAGCATCGCCTGGGCGTCGTCGAAGAGCTGGCGTGCCGCCGGCCCTTGCGCCTCGTCGTCTAGGATTTTGGGATAGCGACCCTTCAGCTCCCAGGTCTGGAAGAACGGCGTCCAGTCGATATAGCGCGCGAGCTCGGCCAGATCCCAGGCTTCGAAGGTTTTCAGGCCGAGGAAGGACGGTTTTGGCGGCGCGTAGGCCGACCAGTCGATCCTGTGGGCGTTGGCCCGCGCCTTGGCCAGCGGCAGGCGCTGCTTGTCGGCTTCGCTGCGCGCGTGCGCATCGGCGACCTTCTTGTATTCGGCGCGAACGTTGTCGACATAACCGCCCCTGGTCTCGTTCGACAGAAGTGCCGACACCACGCCGACCGCGCGGCTGGCATCGGCGACATAGACGGTCTGGCCACTGATATAGCGCGGATGGATCTTTACTGCGGTATGCACGCGGCTGGTCGTAGCACCGCCGATCAACAGCGGAATGTCAAAACCCTCGCGCTCCATCTCGGCGGCCATGTGCGCCATCTCGTCGAGCGAGGGCGTGATCAGGCCGGACAGGCCGATGATGTCGACCTTTTGCTCGCGCGCCGTCTGCAGGATCTTTGCCGCCGGCACCATGACGCCGAGGTCGATGATCTCGTAATTGTTGCAGGCCAGAACCACGCCGACGATGTTCTTGCCGATGTCGTGGACATCGCCCTTCACCGTCGCCATCAGTATCTTGCCGGCGGTCTGGCGTTCACCGGTGTCGACGCCTTTGGCGGCATTCGCCAGCTTCTCCGCCTCCATGTGCGGCAGCAGGCCGGCGACGGCCTGTTTCATGACGCGAGCGGATTTCACCACTTGCGGCAGGAACATCTTTCCCGCGCCGAACAGATCGCCGACGACATTCATGCCGTCCATCAGAGGACCTTCGATGACATGCAGCGGACGCTCGGCGGCGCGCCGCGCCTCGTCCGTGTCCTGGTCGATGAATTCGGTGATGCCGTTGACCAGTGCGTGCGAAATGCGCTGCTCGACCGGCCAGTCGCGCCAGGCGAGATCGCGTTCCTGCGCTTCCTTGCCCGCCGTGCCCCTAAAACGTTCGGCGAGTTCCAGCAGGCGTTCGGTCGCGCTGCCGCCGCCCTTCGGCTGACGATTGTTGACGACGTCCTCGCAGACTTCGCGCAGTTCGGGATCGATGGTGTCATAGACGGCAAGCTGTCCGGCGTTGACGATGCCCATGTCCATGCCGGCCTGGATGGCATGGTAGAGGAACACGGCATGCATGGCCTCGCGCACCGGCTCGTTGCCGCGAAACGAGAAGGAGAGGTTCGA
The DNA here is from genome assembly GCF_055811635.1 of Mesorhizobium sp. WSM4806. Classification (NCBI taxonomy): domain Bacteria; kingdom Pseudomonadati; phylum Pseudomonadota; class Alphaproteobacteria; order Hyphomicrobiales; family Phyllobacteriaceae; genus Mesorhizobium; species Mesorhizobium sp. WSM4806. The sequence goes on from NZ_JBVVQZ010000031.1 coordinate 11,062, forward strand.
CACGCCGCCCGATATGTGGACATGCGGAAGCGTCGCGGTGATCTGCCTAGCGGCTTCGATGAAGTCGACGCCGTAATTGTTATGCTCGTCGATGCCGGTGGCGATGGCGAAGATGTTCGGATCGAAAACGATGTCCTCGGGCGGGAATCCGGCCTGCTCGGTCAAAAGTCTGTAGGCGCGGGTGCAGATTTCGACCTTGCGCGCCTGGGTGTCGGCCTGGCCGTCCTCATCGAAGGCCATGACGACCACCGCCGCGCCATACGCGCGGACGAGCTTCGCATGATGCAGAAAAGCCTCCTCGCCCTCCTTCATCGAGATGGAATTGACCAGCGGCTTGCCCTGCACGCATTTCAGGCCGGCTTCGATGATCTCCCATTTGGAACTGTCGATCATTACGGGAACGCGGGCGATGTCCGGCTCGGCGGCGATCAGGTTGAGATAACAGACCATTGCCTGCTTCGAATCGATCAGGCCTTCGTCCATGTTGATGTCGATGATCTGCGCGCCGTTGGCGACCTGGTCGCGGGCGATTTCGAGCGCCGCGGCATAGTCGCCCGCGGTGATCAGCTTCCTGAATTTCGCCGAGCCGGTGACATTGGTGCGCTCGCCGACATTGACGAACGGAATCTCGTCGGTCAGCGTGAACGGCTCGAGCCCCGAAAGGCGCATCTGCGGCTCGATGTCGGGAACAGCGCGCGGCGGATATTTCTTCACGGCCTGTGCGATGGCGCGGATGTGGTCGGGCGTCGAGCCGCAGCAGCCACCGACGATATTGACCAGGCCGTCGCACGCGAAATCCTCGATCTGCGCAGCCATGAACTCCGGGCTTTCGTCATATTGGCCGAATTCGTTGGGCAGGCCGGCATTCGGATAGGCGCAAACAAAGGTGTCGGCGACGCCGGATATTTCGTCCAGATGCGCGCGCATGGCTTTGGCGCCCAGCGCGCAATTGAGGCCTATCGTGAACGGGTTGGCGTGGCGGACCGAATGCCAGAAAGCCGTCGGCGTCTGGCCCGACAGCGTGCGGCCGGACAGGTCGGTGATCGTGCCGGACATCATCACCGGCAGATGCACGCCCTTCTCGATGAAGATCTCGTTGCAGGCGAAGATTGCCGCCTTGGCATTCAGCGTATCAAAAATGGTCTCGATCAGAATGATGTCGGCACCGCCGTCAATGAGACCGCGCAGCTGCTCGCCATAGGCAAGGCGCAAGTCGTCGAATGTCACGGCGCGGTAGCCGGGATTGTTGACGTCGGGCGACATCGAGGCGGTGCGGTTGGTCGGTCCCAGCGCACCGGCGACGAAACGACGCTTGCCGTCCTCCTGCTCGGCCCTTGCCGCTGCCCTGCGCACCAGCCGTGCACCGTCGCGGTTCAGAGCGTAGACCGCGTCCTCCATGCCATAATCCGCCTGGGCGATGGAGGTCGAGGAGAAGGTGTTGGTTTCAAGAATGTCCGCCCCGGCGATGGCGTATTGATAGTGAATCTCCTCGATCGCCTTGGGCTGCGTCAGGATCAGCAGGTCGTTGTTGCCCTGCTGGTGGCAGGCGCACTCGGCGAATTTGTCGCCACGGAAATGGTTCTCGTCGAAGCCCAGGCCCTGGATCTGCGTGCCCATGGCGCCATCGAGGATGAGGATGCGTTCGCGCGCCGCCGCCGTCAGCGCAGCAAGCACTTCCGAACCGTCGGGCTTGGCCGCGACGGGGCCGAACAGGTCGTCCAACGACGATGGGTTTTGCGACATATTTCGTCCTCAGGGCGACGGTCGCGCTTAAGCGACATAAAGACATCTTTATGTGAATATACGGGATTTGTCTGCTGCTGTCACCCCTGCCGCCGGGAATGCTACCCGCCGGCACTACAACGCCGGCTGCGCAGTCTTCGCCGATGCCGCCCTGAGCAGCATCCCGAACAGGTCGCTCGGCTCGTCGGGGTCATTTCCGACAGCAGCACCGGGTAATCGTTGTGGACATCCGGGAGAGAGGGCGCGGCCATCGTCGATCAGGCAATCGCCGACGTGAGCGCCGGCAAGGTCTCCGACGCGGATCGGTTCGTTCATGATGTGGTAGGCGACCTCTCGCGTCAGGAGAAGATCTCCGCCAGTTCGTCGACGCTGGTGCCTTCCCTAACCTGCCGCAGCTCGACATAGCTGACTGCGGTGGCGATCGACATCACCATAGACGTTACACTCGTCACCAATGCATCCACCACCGCACCCACTATCCCCCCTCCAAACAGCGCGGTTGCAGTGCCGAGCGCCAACTCGATGGCAATGGCGATAATGATCAGGATAATGAACAGGCCGAACAGCGCCCAGCGGCTTCCCTTGGTCAGATCGTGGCTGCGGGCCATCGAGCCGAATACGCCGAGCCGCTCTTGCACCAGTGCCGGCACCGCGACCGACCAACGGAGCGCCAACATGATGCCAGGCACAATCAGCAGGATAAAACCGAGGCCCACGCCTAAACCAACCAACAGGGCAATGGCGAACGTCGGCAGGAGGAAGGAGACTGCTCTCGCGATGCAGTCACCGAACGAAGGCTGCTTGCCGTTCAGGTCCTCGATGGTGGCGCGCACCAGTGACGCCTGAACGGCGTTACGGCCGATGACGGCAAGCTGTCGTTGAAAACCCTGCCGATGCGAAACTTGTCCGGTCGTTCCAGTGTCGTTGAAGACATGATGTAACCCGTCCAGTCCAGGCGGATCCTGATGCGATGAACGCGGCCTTGCCGCTATGAGAAGATTTCCGCCAGTTCGTCGACGCTGGTGCCTTCCTGGACCTGACGCAGTTCGACATAGCTGACCGCCGTGGCTACCGACAGCACCATAGAAACCACGGTCGACAGCATGGTTGCCGCCACATCGGCGACAATTCCGTCTAGCAGGAGAACGATAGCCGCCATCACCGACTGAATGACCATCGTGATGATCATAAGGATAAGGAAAAGACCAAATAGCGCCCAGCGGCTGCCCTTGGTCAGGACGCGGCTGCGCGACATGCTGCCGAGCACACCTAGGCGCTCCTGTATCAGAACTGGAATAGCCACCGACCAACCAAGCCACAATATGATTCCGGGGACCAGCAGAGCTAATGAAGCAAGGCCCGCCCCCAGCACTACGAGCAGGCCGATCCCCAGGGTTGGGAGCAAATAGCGGATGGCTATCTGGATGCAGTCGCCAAAGGACGGCCGTTTGCCGTTCAAATCCTCGATCGTCGCCCGCACGAGTGCCGACTGGAGCAGCAGCGACAGGATAAAGGATACTAATCCGCCGGCAATGCCGACGGAAGAATTCCAAAACATCATACTAGGATCGGCCACCGCGGTCGGGTCGCCCAGTGCAGTCCCGCTCAAGGTCGATTCGGTCCAGAGTCGGAGAACTGTCGCCGGCAGACCTGAGAACAGCAGCGCGAGTCCAAGGTACAGACCGATATTGCGGCTGATGACAGCAAAGCTGTCGTTGAAAACCCTGCCGATGCGAAACTTGTCCGGCCGTTCCAATGTCGTTGAAACCATGATGCGTCCCCCGCTTAATCACCGCATATCGGCTGGTGATCCCCGCATCAAATGTGCCAACATTGGAGATCGACGTCTAGCCCACTTGCAATTGCCGTTGTGCATTGCCAGTGTCGACTGGGGACCACAGGTTGCAGGGGACAGTTGGCAGTGGCACAGCCAGGCACAGCGGAAGCCGAATGGCTGGCAAGAGCGCATGAGCAGTTGATCTCGGATAAGTCGATCCAGTTCGACCTGCCGGCCTATGTACCGCCTCAGCCGCCTGACTGGCTGAAGCCGCTGCTGGACCTGTTGTCGTCGCTCGGTCCCTATATGATCTATCTGTTCTGGGGCGCGGTGCTATCAGGTGTCGCGATTATCCTGCTCCTGGTCTTCCTCGAGATGAAAGGTATCGCCTGGCGCCTGCCTTGGCAGCGCGCACGGCGCGAAACCGACGCGGAGGAAGCATGGCGTCCCGACGCCGGCGCCGCGCAGATCCTGCTGTCGGAAGCCGACGCGCTGGCCGCGCGAGGCGACTATGACGAAGCGGTTCATCTCCTGCTTCGCCGCAGTGTCGCCGATATTGCCGGCCGGCTGCCGGATTTTTTGCGCCCGTCGCTCACGGCGCGCGACATCGCCGCTGCTGCTTCGGTTCCCGCCAAGGCCCGCGCGGCGTTTGCCGAGATCGCACGCATCGTTGAAGCCGCATTGTTCGCGCGCCGGCCGGTCGGCGCCGAAGGCTGGCGGCAAGCACGCGGCGCCTATGAGCGGTTCGTCTTCCGGGATGCCTGGATATGAGCGCTGCGACGGTCGAACCAGCGGCACAGGAACCGTTCAATCGAAGAACGCTGTTTTGGGGCATTTTCGCCAGCCTGCTTGCGGCAGCGGGTTTCTTCCTGCTGTCCACCTATGCGCCCGACTTCCGGCAACCCGGCAATGGCAGCGCCACGCCGCTGTCGAAAAGCGGCGTCGGCTATGCCGGCCTGGCGGAATGGTTGCGGCTCACCGGCGAGACGCCAGCCATGGCGCGGACCGATCAGGATCTCGGCACCGACATGCTGCTGATCGTCACCATTTCGCCAGAGAGCGATCCCGCCGCGCTCGACCACATCCTCGAACTTCGGCAGGACCTGAATACCCTCTTCGTGCTGCCGAAATGGCAAACCCTGCCGCTGGAAGAGCACGAAGGTTGGAAGATGAAATTCGGGCGATTGCCCGATCCCGTGGTGAACCAATGGCTCGGCCGGATCGCCAATGCAAAGATCGGCGTCGGCCAAAGCACGGTGCAGCAACTCGACATCGAGGGCCAGCTTGTTGCCGCCCCCGATGAATTGCAGTGGGTGGCGGACGAGCATCCAATCATAGTAGCCGGCAACAACAAGGCTGTGCTCACCGAAGTGGACGGCAAGCCCTTTTATGTCCTGACTGACCCCGACCTGATCAACAACGCCGCGATTGGGAATCCCGACAAGGCGGCAGCCGCGCTCGACCTGATTGCATTGCTGCAACCCGAGAAGGGCCAGGTCATGTTCGATCTCACGCTGCATGGCGCGGGGCGAAAATACGACCTTGCCAAGCTCCTGGTCGAACCGCCGTTTCTGGCGCTGACGCTGACGATCCTGGCCGCGGCGGCGCTGGCTTTCCTGCGCGGCCTCGGCCGTTTCGGCCCGCCGCGCGCCGAGCAGCGCGCCATTGCCTTCGGCAAGCGTGCGCTGGTGGATACGACGGCCATGCTGTTGCGGCGCGCCGGGCGGCTCGAGGAACTGGGAGGCCGTTACGCGGCCTTGATGCGGGTGCGCGCCGGCGCACTGCTGGGAGCGCCGCAGGGGCTGCAAGGCGAAGCGCTCGACCGCTGGCTCGATTCTCGCGATAAGGACGAAGTCAGCGGATTCACCGCGCGGGCGCAAGCCGCCGGCGAGGCGAAAAACCTGACACAAATGCACGAGGCAGCCGAGCGGCTGCACGATTGGACGGCAAGGAGGCTCGGTGAACGTCGGTGATGTGAAGGCCCTGGCGACACGGATCAGGGAAGAAGTGGCCAAGGCGATCACCGGACAGCACGACACGGTCGACCTGATGCTGACCGCCCTGTTCGCCGGCGGGCATATCCTGCTGGAAGGCCCTCCGGGCACGGCCAAGACAATGACCGCTCGCTGCTTCGCGCAGGCTCTGGGTGTCGCCTACGGGCGCATCCAGTTCACGCCGGACCTGATGCCTGGCGATATCGTCGGATCGAACATCTACAATTTCCAGACTGGACAGTTCACGCTGACGCGCGGTCCGATCTTCTGCGATCTTTTGCTTGCCGACGAGATCAACCGCACGCCGCCCAAGACACAGGCAGCACTTCTGGAGGCGATGCAGGAGCATGCGGTCACTTTCGACGGCACCACGCATTCGCTGGGCCGCAACTTCATGGTGGTCGCGACCCAGAACCCGATCGAGCATCAGGGTGTCTATCCCCTGCCCGAAGCACAGCTCGACCGCTTCCTGTTCAAGCATCGGGTCAGCTATCCCGGTCCCGAGGAGGAACGGGCCATCATCATCCATCACGGCGGCGGCTCCGCCTCGCACGACATCGCGCAATACGGCATCAAGGCCCAGACGGATCGCAAGACGCTGGAGAAGGCACTCGAAACCGTCGGCTCCGTCACCCTCGTCGACGACGTCGTCGGCTACATCGCGGCGCTGGTGCGCGCCACACGCGACACCGCCGATTTGGAGGTTGGCGCCAGTCCACGCGCGGGCGCCATGCTGGCCAGGGCGGCGCGGGCGCGGGCAGCGCTCGACGGGCGCGCCTATGTGATCCCAGACGACGTCAAGGCGCTGGCGGTGCCGGCGCTGCGCCATCGCGTCATCCTGTCGCCGGCCGCGCAGATCGATGGCCGGCTGGTCGAGCAGATCGTCTCCGACCTGGTCGACCAGACGGAAGCGCCGCGTTGATCTATCCCAGCGGCCGAGCGGTGTGGGCGGCAGCGGCGGGCGCGGTGCCGGCCTTCCTGGTCGCGCTGGCGCTGCCGTCGCTGTGGTATCTCGGATTGCTGTGGATCTGCCTGCTGCTGGCCTTCCTGGCGGTGGACACCGCGGCGGGACGCGGGCGGAAATCGCTGGCCGCCAGCCTCCACGCGCCGCCGCAGGTCGGCGTCGGCGGCCAGTTCACCGTCCACGTCGCCGCCCGTTTTTCAGGCCGGATGCCAACCCTGGAGGCGCGCGTCGGTCATGATGCGCGCCTGGCGCCGATCGGCGGTACCGGCGGTCCCCTGGCTGCCACCGGAGATGGCGGATCTCTCGACCTGCGGTTCCAGGCGCTGCGGCGCGGCATCGCCAGCTTCGATCGTCTGTGGCTGCGCTGGCGCGGGCCGTTCGGATTGGTCTGGAACAAGGTCGTCCTGCCGATGGAAAGCAAGGTGGCAGTGTTGCCCGACGTCCGCAGCGCCCGCGACCAGGCGATCACGCTGCTGCAGCGCAACGCCCTGCCCGACGGGCATGCGCAGCGCCGGGCCGGCCACGGCCGGGAATTCGAGGCGCTCAAGGATTATCAGCCCGGCATGGGCCGGCGGATGATCGACTGGAAGCGCAGCGCCCGCCACGGCAGGCTTCTGGCGCGCGAGTTCCGTATCGAGGAGAACAACAACATCGTGCTGGCCATCGACAGCGGACGCCTGATGTGCGAGCCGGTCGACGGCCTCCCGAAGGTGGACCGGGCGGTGGCTGCCGCCTTGCTGTCGGCGTTCATTGCGCTCAAGGGCGGCGACATGGTCAGCCTGTTCAGCTTCGATGCGCGGCCGCGCGTCGCCAGCGGCGCGGTGCGCGGCTCGGCCAGCTTTGCAATGATCCAGAAGCGGGCGGTTGAGATCGACTATTCCAACGAGGAGACCAATTTCACCCTGGCGCTGACCACGCTTGCGGCACGGCTCGACCGGCGCTCTCTGGTGATCATCTTCACCGACTTCGTCGATCCGATCAGCGCGGAATTGATGCTGCGTACCGTCGGCCGGCTCACCGAGCGGCATCTGGTGTTGTTCATGATGATCAGAGATGTCGAATTGGAGAGCTTGGCCGACATGCCGCCTTCATCAGGCGAGGATGTCGCCCGCGCCGTCGTCGCCGGCGGGCTTTTGCGCGAAAGGCAGGTCGTCATCGGCCGGTTGCGGCTGCTCGGCGCGCATGTGATCGAAGCCGACCATCACAGGCTGGGGCCGGCGCTGGTCGAGCGCTACCTGCAGTTCAAGCGCGAGGATTTGTTGTGACTGCGCCAGTTCCCGGCGATGCTGGACGCGGTGATGCCGTACGCCAGTCGCTGGCCAGCTTCCGTCGGGAGCGCGAGGCCGACTGGAAGGCGTTCGAGGCGCTACTCGCCCGCGTCGAGAAACGCGCGCCGCGAACACTGTCGGAAGAAGAGCTGCTGTCGCTGCCGCTGCTCTACCGGTCGGCATTATCTTCGCTTTCGGTGGCGAGAGCGACATCCCTCGACAGCGCACTGATCGCCTATCTCGAATCCCTGTCGCTGCGGGGTTATTTTTATCTCTACGGGGCACGCCGCGGGCTGCGCCAGCGCATCGCCGATTTTTTCCTGCACGACTGGCCGGGTGCCATCCGCGATTTGTGGCGCGAGACGCTGGTGTCGGTGGCGCTGATGATTGTCGGCATCGGCGCCGGCGCCTGGCTGGTAGCGTCCGACAAGGGCTGGTTCGACGCGATCATCCCGTCAGGCCTGGCTGCCGGCCGCGGTCCCGACGCTTCGGCCGAGATACTGCGCAGCATGCTTTATGATGGCGACAATGGCTTTCTCTCAGGCTTTGCCGCTTATCTTTTCACCCATAACGTCCAGGTCGCAATCCTCGCCTTCGCGCTTGGATTTGCTTTCGCCGTGCCGACGGTGCTGCTGATGCTGTTCAACGGCTGCATGCTGGGTGCGCTGTTCCAGGTCTATTGGGCAAAGGGGCTTGGCATGGAGCTTGGCGGCTGGCTGGCCATTCACGGCACCACCGAATTGTTCGCCATCGCACTGGCTGGCGCTGCCGGCATGCGGATCGGCACGCGCATCGCCTTTCCCGGCGAGTTGACCCGCATGACGGCAGCCGCCCATGCCGGACGCATAGCGGCGACCGCGATGGTTGGCGTTTCGGTCATGCTGCTGTTTGCCGGACTGCTCGAGGGCATCGGCAGGCAGACGATCACCAGCGACGTCACCCGCTATGCCATTGGCACCGGCATGCTCGCACTGTGGATCGGCTACTTCTACCTGTTCCAGGTGGTGCGCAATGGCGACCGCTAGGCGCGCTGCGCTGGCGACGATGCGCTCGCTGATCACGCCTGAAGGTGTCGATCTCCAGATAAAGCTGGCCGACGCCGGCACCCGCGCTGCCGCTTTCCTGCTCGATGTCGTGTTTATCGCCACGGCTGCAATCGCGGTCACGATAGTTGCGCTGTTCGGAGTAACAGGTTTCGGCACCGATAAATTGCAGCCGCTTTTCATCGTCTGGATCATCGTGATCTTTTTTCTGCGAAACGTCTACTTCATCGCCTTCGAGGCGGGCCGGCGTGCGTCCACGCCCGGCAAGCGGATCATCGGCATCAGGGTGGCATCACGCAACGGAGCCGGCCTGTCGGTCGATCAGGTCATCGCCCGCAATCTGATGCGCGAGATCGAAGTCTTTCTGCCGCTGTCGATTATCGCCGGACGGAGTGGAATGGGCGTCGCCGATACGCTGACGACAGTCTTCGGACTGATATGGGCGCTGCTGTTCGCCTTGTTCCCGCTCTTCAATCGCGACCGGTTGCGGATTGGCGACCTCCTGGCGGGAACCTGGGTCGTCGAGGCGCCTAAGCGCACGCTGATGGAGGATCTGTCGGCACGAAAAGATCCGGTCGCCAGGACTTTTCAGTTCAGCCACGCCCAGCTCGATGCCTATGGCATCGCCGAACTGCACAAGCTGGAGGAGGTGCTGCGCCGCGACGACTATTTCGCGCTGCGGGCGGTGGCTGAGACGATCGGACGCAAGATCGGCTCAACGCCGCAGGCGCATGACGCCCGTCCGTTCCTGACCGCGTATTACGCGGATCTCAGGGCGCATCTCGAACGCAAGCTTCTTCTCGGCACCCGCAAGGCCGACAAGCACGCGCGCGGTAGCAACGCTGGACCAACGAGGCTGCCATGAACACATCTCTATCCGAGCTTGAACTTCAAGGGATGGAAGCCCGAGCTGCCGCGGCCCAAGCTGGCCCGTGGAAATCATGGGTCGAGGGCCGGGACTTTCTAGGCGGCTCAAATTTCATCCAGACCGGCCAAGGGGCGGATCGCGGCGAAGACATCGAAATGACCGGCGCGACGGTCGCGGACCAGGATTTCATGGCAGCCGCGCGCCAGGATGTTCCTCGCCTGATCGCCGAAGTGCGCAGACTGCGCGCGCTCCTCAATCGAGCAAATTAGAGCAGCAAGGCTGCCTCCTAGCCCACCCACTTCTCATAGTCGGACACGAGCAGGTGCAGCGGCGCTACATCCTCGTTGATGTCCGCGAAGCGGCCGATCGGTTCGCGGAAGACATTATCGGTGAGATCGTCGTTGACGGTCGACACCTCGCCGATCAGCACATCCTTGCCCTCGGCCCAGAACGCATGCCAGACGCCTGGCAAAAGCGTGACGCTCTCGCCCGGATCGAGCTTCAGCAGCCCGCCCGCCGGCAGCCTGTGGATGGTTCCGTCGACAGGCACCGACACCTCGGCCTTCGGATCGATGCCGCCATCGCGATCGTGCATGAACAGTTCCAGCACCAGCTTGCCGCCACCACGGTTGATGATGTCCTCGGCCTTGATATTGTGGCGATGCATTGGCGACAGCTGATCCTTGCGCGAGATCATGATCTTTTCGGCATAGAGCATGCCCATGCCCTTCTTCATGTCCTCGTAGCGACCGTTGCGAACGGTGAACAGGAAGAGGCCGAGCTCGTCGAACTTGCCCTGGCCGTAGTCGGTGATGTCCCAGCCGAGCCGGGAGGAGAAGATGGCCGACGAATCCTGCCGGCGAGCCTTCATCTCTTCCGGCGACCAATAGGCGAAGGGCGGCATGATGTAGCCGAACGAACGGATGAAGGCATCGGCGTCGCGGATGATGTCGTTGATAGCGGAGCGTTTCATGGTCGTGGTTCCTTCCAGTCGGCCTAGGCGATCTCCAAACCGAATAGCCGAACGCCGGTACGGTGTCGACGTAAACTGCATGAGCTGGCCTCATGACATCCGGTCCGATCAAGGTCATAACGGCAACCAGTTTCCTGATGGTGGCATTCCATGCTGAGCATAGACGAACTCGATACGCCGGCGATCCTGATCGACGTCGACCGCGCCGAAGCCAACATCGCGCGGGCGCAGGCCCACGCCGACCGCCAAGGGCTGAAGCTCAGGCCGCACATCAAGACCCACAAACTGCCTTACTGGGCAAAGAAGCAGATCGCAGCGGGTGCGGTCGGTATCACCTGCCAAAAGATCGGTGAAGCCGAGGTGATGGCCGATGCTGGGCTCACCGACATTTTTCTGCCTTACAACATTCTGGGCAGGGCCAAGCTGGAGCGCCTCAAGGCGCTGCACGACCGCGTGACGCTGTCGGTGACGTCAGACAGCATGGAGACGTTTGCGGGTCTCGCCGCCACCTTCACCGATCCAGGCCGGCCGCTACAGGTGCTGGTGGAGTGCGATACCGGCATGGGCCGCTGCGGCGTCCAGTCGGCCAGCGAGGCTGTCGCGCTGGCCAGGGAGATCGACAAGGCCAGGGGGCTCGCCTTCGGCGGGCTGATGACCTATCCGGCGGCAGGCCGCGCCGCCGAGGCCGAGACTTGGCTCGCCGATGCGCGCCAGGCGCTCGCCGCATCCGGCCTCGCCTGCGAACGCATCTCCAGCGGCGGCACGCCGGATTTGTGGCGCGCAAGCGAGGCTTCCGTCGTCACCGAGTACCGCCCTGGCACCTACATCTATCTCGACCGCTACCAGGTCGCCAAGGGCGTCGGCAGCCTCGACGATTGCGCGCTGACGGTGCTGTCGACGGTGGTCAGCCATCCGACGCCGACACGGGCCATCCTCGATGCCGGCAGCAAGGCCTTGTCCAGCGATACGCTGGGGCTGCCCGATTTCGGCGAATTGCTGGGTACTCCCGGCGCCACCGTCACCAGCCTCAGTGAGGAGCACGGCAACGTCACGCTTTCCGGCGACGCCAGGCTGCGTATCGGCGAGCGCGTGCGCATCGTGCCCGACCATTGCTGCGTCGTCACCAATCTGTTCGACGAAGTTCACTTGATCGCCGGAGAACAGGTGCTGGAGACGCTGCCGGTGGCGGCGCGCGGCCGCATGGGATGAGAAGCGGTCCGCGGAGCGGACGGAAAGCCAATTGCTTGGCTTTCGAGCTTTGACCCCCTGAGCCTGCGAGGGGCAAAGCTGAAGTGAGTCAGGCTGATTGCCGTTCGGCCTGCCGTGCCGCGACGCGGCGCATGGCAATGACCCGGCGACGCAGGATTTCCGTGCGCATCGCCATCAGATGCAGCGCGAAGAACAGCACGGTAAAGCCCAAAGCCATCACCAGCAACGGCCGCAACAGGCTGGGATCGATGGTCGGCCCCCCGAGCCGGATCACCGAAGCCGGCTGATGCAGCGTGTTCCACCAGTCGACGGAGAATTTGATGATCGGGATGTTGATGAATCCAACCAGGGTGATGACTGCAGCGGCCCAGGCGGCGCGCGCGGCATCATCGAGGGCCCGCGTCAGCGCAATGATGCCGAGATACATCAGGAACAGCACGAACACCGAGGTCAGCCGCGCATCCCACACCCACCAGGTGCCCCACATCGGCTTGCCCCAGATCGAACCGGTGATCAGCGCGAGCGCTGTAAAGACGGCGCCGATGGGTGCCGCCGATTTGAGCGCGACGTCGGCCAGCGGATGGCGCCACACCAGCGTGCCCAACGCGGAAACCGCCATCAGCGTGAAACACATCATGGCCAGCCAGGCGAAGGGCACATGGATGTACATGATACGTACGGTGATGCCTTGCTGGAAATCCTCCGGCGCCGTGAAGCTCATGTAGAGCCCGGCGGCCAGGAGGAGTGTGGCGATGGTTGCCAGCCACGGCACCACCTTGTCGGCCAACCCGACAAACCGCGTCGGGTTGGCGAAATCCATCCAGCCGCTGAGGCGCGAAGTCATGTCACTCATGCAGCTTTACATAAACCGGTGACAGGCTTGGGGCAACTACAGCACCGTGTCGCAGGCGGGGTCTTGCCTTCTCCCCCCCCCGTGGGAGAAGGTGGCCGAGCGAAGCTCGGTCCGATCAGGGGTGCTGGCCTGAGGGAGGCCGGCGCCAAGCTGGAGCACCCCTCATCCGTCGCCTTCGGCGACACGTTCTCCCACAAGGGGAGAAGGGAAGAACTCAGGCGGCCGCGTCCGTGATGGTTCGGCTGAGGCGGCGGACTTCCTCGTCGTTTAGCAGGCCGCCGGCGCGCAGCAGGCTGGCGAAGCGGCCATTGCGCATCGACAATTCTGCAAAGCCACCCATTTCGACCACCTTGCCCTTGTCCATGAAGACGACCAGATCGGCATCGCGAACAGTGGTCAGGCGGTGCGCGATGATGAAGGTGGTGCGGCCGCGCCGCAATTCGTCGATCGCTTCCTTGACGCGGTCTTCCGTCTCGACGTCAAGCGCGCTGGTCGCTTCGTCGAGCACCAGGATGGGTGAATCCTTCAGCACGGCGCGCGCGATTGCGATACGCTGGCGCTCGCCGCCCGAAAGCTGTCCACCGCGTTCGCCGACGACCGTATCGTAGCCGTTGCTCTTCGACAGGATGAAATCCTGCGCGGCAGCGGCGTTCGCGGCGGCGTGGACCTCATCATAGGTCGCCTCGGCGCGCCCGACGCGGATATTGTCCTCGATCGAGCGGTTGAGCAGGCCCGCATCCTGGAACACGGTGGCGATCGAGTGGCGCAGCGACTTGCGGGTCACCGTGCGGGTATCGATGCCATCGATTAGGATCCGGCCGCTGGACGGCGAAAAGACCCGCTGCAGGAGATTGATCAGCGTGGTCTTGCCTGCGCCGGTCGGGCCGACGATGGCCACGGTCCGGCCGGCATGGACCTCGAACGACACGTCGTTCACGCCCTGCCCCGAATTGGCGAATTCGAAGTTGACGTTTTCGAAACGCACATGACCAGTGACGTTGACCAGGTCACGCAACCCGTCCGGCTCGGCGGCCTCGGCCGCGGAGTCCTCAAGGCGATAAAATTCCTCGAGCTTGGCCCTGGCTTCCGAAATCTGGTTGGCGAAGGCCGACATCTGGTCGAGCCGGGCGATCAGCAGCGTGGCAAAGCCGGTAAACGCGATGACGTCACCGATCCGCAATTGGCCATGCATGACCAGATAGGAGCCGATCAACAGCACGACCATCATCGAAATGGTCGACGACAGACGGTGCAGGGCGTTGGCCAACGCCCACCAGTCGAGCACCGGATACTGGGCATCAAGCAGGTTCTTGACATAGCGCTTCAAGGCGTCGGTCTCGTGGCCGATGCGATTGTAGCTCTGCAGCACGGCGACATTGCTGACCGAGTCGCTCACATGCGCGAACACCTGGTGAAAATGCCGCTCCACGGACGCCTGGCCTTCCCTGGTGCGACGCATCACCAGCCGGCCAATTCCGACGTAAAGCGCGCCCAGCGCCAGCAGGACCATCGACATGCGAATGTCCATGCTGAGCGCCGTCGGCACCAGCAGAACCAGCGCGACAACCGTGGACAAATGCTGCCTCATGAACTCGAGCCAGAGGCTGAACAAGGTCTCGACCGCGCGCAGCAGCGTATGCAGGGAATTGGAGGTGCCGCGCTGATGATGCCAGGCAAGCGGCATGGTGATTACGCGCTCGAATGATTGGCAAAGAACCTCGCTGCGCCGCGCATGGGCAAAACGGTCCGCGCCGCGCGCCACCAGAACGAAGGCGATGACGTTGAAGACGCCGATACCGGCCCATAGTCCGAGCGTCGAAAAGACCGAGCCGCTATCGGAAATGGCATCGATCACCCGTCCGAACATGATCGGCTCAAGGATGGCGATAATCGCAAGCGCGACATTCGCCCCACAGATAAACGCGACGCGTTTTCTGTCGGCAGCGAGATAACCGAGCGCTCTCCAGTAGATTTGCAGAAGGGACACTTCAGCTACTCCGGCAAATTGTTATTGTGCACTGCATCATTTTCTGACTCGTACTCGTTGACGTGTCGCGAAACAATGCCCTCGTACCCCTTCAGTTCCCAATTCGCGAACAAAAGATGGCGACGCTGCGAAATCTGTCGTGATCACCTAACGGTTTGAGAAAAAAGGTAAAATGTCAGCCTTGCGGCAAAATCGTGGCAGGCCGGAAGCACTGCCGAAATTTTAATCAGCAACTTGGCATGTACGAATCCCAAAAGCCTGCATCGGCTTTTGGGACATCTCATGCGCAATAGAATTGCTCGAGCAACTTTAAATAACGCACATCCTCAAGATGTACAAAGACGCTCCAAATCCTTGAAGCTACGCCGGTATCCTGACGACCAGATCGGCCTTGTCGCCGGCTTTCGGTTCGAAAGACGAAGCCTTCGTCTTTTTACCATTTACCTCGAGCGAGACGGCTTTGGCCTTCTTGTCGCGGACAACCTGAACCCTGAGCTCGGCCCCCAGCACCTTGAGCGTTGCCGCATAGCCATCCCAATGGCTGGGCAGTTTCGGCCTGAACTGGATGCGCTCGCCCCTGCGCTCGATGCCGAGGATGCCTTCGACCGCCGCGCGATAAAGCCACCCGGCCGAGCCGGTATACCAGGTCCAGCCGCCGCGGCCGCCCTTGCCTTGCCCGGCGTAGACGTCCGCCGCGACGACGTAAGGCTCGACGCGGTAGTGCTCGGCAGCGGCCTCGTCGAGCGCATGGTTGACCGGGTTGAGCATCGAGAAGCAGCGGTAGGCGTCGTCGACGCGCCCCATTTCGGCGAGCGCAATGACGAACCATGTCGCTGCGTGGGTGTACTGGCCGCCGTTTTCACGGACACCCGGCGGGTAGCTCTTGATGTAGCCTGGGTTCTGTTCCGTCCTGGAAAAGGGAGGGGTGAAAAGCTTTACGATGTTGAGCTCGTCGTCGACGAGCATTTTCATCGCCTGCTGCATCGCCGTCGTCGATCGCGCCGGATCGCCCTCGCCCGACAGCACGCTCCACGACTGGGCAATCGAGTCGATCTTGCATTCCTGCGAGCCGCGCGACCCCAGCGGCGTGCCGTCGTCGAAGCTGCCGCGACGGTACCATTCACCGTCCCAGGCCGTGCTTTCCAGCGCCCGCTTCAGCACGCCGGCGTGTTTTGTCCAGGCTTGCGCATGCTTGGCGTCGCCTTCCGCCTTGGCGACAGCTGCAAAGTCGCCCAGCGTTTTCAGCAGGAACCAACCCAGCCAGACGCTCTCGCCCTTACCGTGCTCGCCGACACGGTTCATGCCGTCGTTCCAGTCACCGCCGAGGATCAGCGGCAGTCCGGCGGGGCTGCTGCGCTTGATGGCAAGGTCAAGTGCGCGCGCACAATGATCATAGAGTGAAGCGGTCTTCTTCGATATCTCCGGCGTGAAAAAGGCGTCGTGCTCACCTTCTTCCAGCGACGGCCCTTCGATGAAGGGCAATTGTTCCCTGAGGATCGCGGTATCGCCGGTCACCAGCAAGTAGTGTGCCGTGGCGTGGGCGAGCCAGACCACGTCGTCGGAAATCATGGTGCGGACGCCTGCCTCGGTTCGCGGCAGCCACCAATGCTGCACGTCGCCTTCGGGGAATTGCCGCCGCGCCGCGTTGAGGATCTGGTCGCGCGCCAGTTTCGGATCATGGAGAAGCAGGGCCAGCGTGTCCTGCAACTGGTCGCGGAAGCCAAAGGCGCCGCTCGCCTGGTAAAACGCCGAGCGGGCGCGGATGCGGCAGGCAAGGCTCTGATAGGGCAGCCAGTGGTTGACCATCGCGTTGAGCGCCCTGTCCGGCGTCTCGACCTGGATGGTGTCGAGAAACCCTCGCCAGGTGCGTTCGTTGTCAGTCAGCCGCTGATCGAAATCCTTGCTGCCATGATGCTGTACCAGCGCGCTGGCTTCCTCGGCAGAGGCTGCATCGCCGAGCAGCCAGAGCAGCGTCACGTCGCCGCCGGCAGGGATGTCGACGTCGCGTGCAATTGCCGCACAAGGATCGTCGCCCGCCTCGACGCGGCCCGACAGGCTTGCGCCGCTGAGCACGGCTTGCGGGAGTTCGCTGGTACCGTTTCGGCCGATGAACTCGCCGCGGTCGGCCGTCACCGAGTGTGCCGCGCCGTCGGCGGCCAGGAAGGCGACCCGCTCGCTGAAATCGAGCCCGTAGGGATTTTGCGCCAGCAACGCGCCCGTCGCAGCATCCCTCGAGGGAACGATGGTCGCCGCCGTGCGCGAACGATGGCTGCCAAGAACCCATTCCGCATAGGCATAGACGCGCAGGCGCGCCGGCCCCGAACCGGAATTCTGGATGCGCAACCGGGAGATTTTCACCGGATCGACGGAATCCACCACATGGGTAAGGTCCATCGACAGCGGCCCGCGCTTCGAACGGAAGGTCGAAAACCCCTGCCCGTGCCATGTTTCGTAGGTCATGGCGGGATCGCGGACCACGGCGGCCAGCGGCGAGAACGCCCGGCCGCTGGCATGATCGTAGATATAGATGCCCTCGCCTGGCCGGTTGGTGACCGGGTCGTTCGCCCACGGCGTCAGTTGATAGTCGCGGCTGTTTCGGCTCCAGCTGAAGGCAGCGCCCTCAGCCGAAACGTGGAAACCGAACGAGGCGTTGGAGACGACGTTGATCCAGGGCTGCGGCGTCGTGCGGCGGCCAGCAAGGCGCACGACATAGTGGCGTCCGTCGCCCTCGAAACCGCCAAAACCGTTCCACTGGTTAAGCCCGCTGCCGTCGGCACTGCCGTCGAACGAGGCTTGGGCCCACGTCTGTGGCGCCGGCGGAGACGGTTCACGAAGCGCTGCTGCACCCGCCGGCTGCAAGGCGTCCCGCGCTTGCAGCGCAGCGGCCTCGGCGCGCTCGATCTGATCGAAGATAGTGCCGTTGCGCGTGTGCAGAACGACGCGAGCAGTGGCCAGCAGCGTCTTGTAGGTCGCCTCGTCCATGAGGTCGCGGCGCACCGCGAAGATGTGCTGGCGGGGTCCTAGCTCCTTGCCGCGCAGGCGGCTGTTTTCGCACAGCGTCTCGACCGCCCGTTGCAGGTCCTGCACGTAGGACGAAGCCTGCTCGTTGATGACGACAAAGTCGATCATCATGCCTCGGGCGCGCATGTATTCCTGGAAGCGGAGCGCCTGAGCAACGATTTCGAGATCGGCGACATCGCCGATCCTGACCAGGAAAATCGGAAAGTCGCCGGATATGCTGGTCGGCCATAGGCCCGATTGCCTACCGAGCCCGGAAGCGATCGATTCGGCCGGAAGCCGCAGGAACGGATCCGGATAGATCAGGTAGCGCGCCAGATTCTGCACATTGGCGGCATCGGCAAGGCTGAGACCGAGATGCCGGGTCTGCACCTGTGAGCGGGTCCAGGCGAGCATCGCCTGGCGCGCGAAGGCTTCCGGATGATCAAGCCGCGCAATGGCTTCTTCGAGTTCGGCACGGTTGGCGCCGACGGCAGTCCAGAAGGTCAGCGCTATCTTCTTGTTGGCCGGCACGCGCACCTGTCGGCGAAGTGCCGCGACCGGATCCAGCGTGAAGCCGGAATGGCCGCCAAGCTTGGCGCCGGGATCGAAGGCGGCGGCCTCGGTAATGGTGCGGCCGCGGCCTATGAAGGCGCGCCGGTCGGTTTCGGCCTCGGCGTCGCGCGTCGACCCAGACGGGTCGGTGACGAAATGCACCATGGCGACATCAGGCTCGTCCGTTTCCCGCTTACGTCTGGTGGCGAAGATCGCTGCGTTATTCGCAGCGATTTCGGTTTCCACGAACATTTTCGAGAACGCCGGATGCGCGTTGTCGGATGCTTCGGAGCCCAGCACCAGTTCAGCGAACGAGGTCACTTCGATATGCCGGTCGACCGGGCCGTCATTGTAGAGCGTCACCCGCCGGCCTTCGCCATTTCCTTCCGAAATGACGATGCATTCGACCTCCGAACGCAGTGATCCCACTGACTTGACGAAGCTCGCCTTGTCGTCGGAGAACAGCGTCCGCACCTCTTCGTGGGTGGCACGCTTCGGCTCGGCGGTGGCCGACCACCAGTCGCCGGTGCCGGAGTCGCGCAGGAAGATGTAGGAGCCAAGCCGATCCTCGGTCGGGTCCGGCTGCCAGCGCGTGACGGCAAGCTCGCCCCAGCGACTATAGCCGGAGCCGGTCGCGGTAACCATGACCGAGTAGCGGCCATTGGACATGACGCTGGTCGAACGCAGCGCCTTGAGCGGGTTGAGCACGATGCGCGTATCGGGGCTTTCGGCTTCCGTTTCGTCCTTCGACCGTTCGTCGGCCTCGGTCCTGACGGTGGCGGTCGGGATGTCGCGCGGCGCTCTTTCCTGCAGCAGCAACTCGGCCGACTCGATCACCGGATCGCTGTGGAAGCGGTCGCGCAGGCGTCCTTCGAAGATGGCGTCGGCGACGGCGGCGATCGACATGCCGGAATGGTGGGCCATGTAGTTCAGCACGACGACATGGTCGGTGCCCTCCGGCACGCGTTGCGGCGTGAAATCGACCGCATCGTAGAAGCCGTGCCGGCCAAGGGCGCCGAGCCGCCGCAGCCTGGCCAGGTTCTGCACCGATTCACGCGGGGTGAACTGCGCCGCCAGCACGGTCGCATAAGGGGCAATCACCGTGTTCTGGCCGAGACCTCGCTTCAGGCCCAGCCCGGGCACGCCGAAATTGGTGTACTGGTAGGTCAGTTCGCGATCGCGGGCGTTGTAGGCCGCTTCCGAAATCCCCCAAGGCACGTCCTTCGAGCGGCCGTACTGGATCTGGCGCTTGATGATGAGCTTGCTGGTCTGGTTAAGGATGCTGCCTTGCGGCTCCTTCATCACCAGCGGCGGCATCAAATACTCGAACATCGAGCCGGACCAGGACATCAGCGCGCCCTTGAACCCGATCTCGACGATCGGCCGGCCGAGGTGGAACCAGTGCTCCGTCGGCAGATCGCCCTTAGCTATGGCGAACAGGCTGGTCAGCCGCGCCTCGGAAGCCAGCAGGTCGTAGCAGCTTTCGTCGAGCTGATGCTCCTCGACCCGGTAGCCGATCGACAGAAGCTTGCGTTCCTTGCGCATGAGGAAGGAGAAATCCATCTCGAAGGCAAAGCGGCGCGTACGCTCGCGCAACGACAGAAGCTTGGCCCGCAGCGCCTCGACGGCAGTGTCGTCGCTATGCGCGTCATGGACATGCGCTTCGCAGGTGGCTTCCAGTCTCGCCGCCCAGTCGGCGATGGTGTCGCTCTGCGTCGATGCGGCCTCAGTATGGATGGCGATGGCGAGCTTGCGGATCTCGCCGGCCAGAACGGCCAGATTGATGGTGCGGATCGAAGCCATCTCGGGCTGTGCCTTGATCGATTCGACCGCGCGTCGCATGCCATCGAGGCGATCGGCAAGTCGCTGGCGCAACGGCCGCAACTGACGGCGGTCGTCAGGCAACTCCGCCAGGCTTTCGTCGAGGATCGTCACCGTATCGAGGATACCCTCGAAGTCGCCCTGAAGGTGGACTGCAGGCGCTTCCGCCCATTCGGCACAGGCTGCCGCCACCGCCACCAGATGGCCGGCGAGATTGCCGCTATCGACAGCGGAAATATACAGCGGATAGAGCGGCTTCAGCGTCGTCGTGTCATACCAGTTGAAGAGATGGCCGCGCTCACGCGGCATGCTCTCGATAGTCGACATCGTCGCGTCGATGCGGGTGGTGGCGTCGGACAGGCTGATCCAGCCGAAATCGCGCGCCGAAACAACTGACAGGAGATAGACGCCGATATTGGTCGGTGAGGTGCGGGGGGCCACGACAGGCGCCGGGCTTTCCTGGAAATTGTCGGGCGGCAGATTGTGATGCTCGGCCGTCACGAAGGTCTCGAAATAATGCCATGTGCGCCGCGCAATCGTGCGCAGCACATGGATGTCCGCCGCCGATATGCGCAAACGGTCCTCGGTTTCGGCCGAGCGGCTGATAAAGAAGGCGAAGGCCGGCGAGCCGATCCAGAACAGCGCGAAGAAGAAGGCGACGAAAGCTCCGGTGGAATCGGCCACAACAGGGATGGCGAGGCCGACGACGCCGACGATCACAGCGCCGTACATCATGCCGTAATAGGAGCCGAGATCGTTGTCGCCGATCTTGTGAGCCTGCGAGGCAGTGCGCCATTCGAGCATGTTCTTCCGGCTGACGAACAGGCGGTAGAGCGTGCGAATGATGGCATCGCCCATCATCCAGGCCAGATGCGCCATCAGCACGATCTTCAGAGCCACCAGGGCGGTGCCGAAGACGACGTCGCGCGCCAGCGCCGAGAAATGACCGCGCGGCGTCTGGTCGCCGCTTTTCGGCAGGATGGCGTGGACGATGTCGAATGTGGGCGCCATGAAAAGTGTGAGGATCAGCAGCGCCTGCCATTGCGCCGCCTGGGTGAAGGGCAGCAGCGTCCAGCCGGCGATCGCGGCCATCACCCAGAAGATCGGCGTCAGCGACCGGCGCAGATTGTCGACCATCTTCCAGCGCGACAGCGCCGGCACGCCGGAACGCGGATTGAGAATGAAGCCCAGAAGCTGCCAGTCGCCGCGCGCCCAGCGATGGTGGCGCGACGCGTCGACCGAATAGCGGGTCGGATAGTCCTCGACCAGTTCGACGTCGGTGACCAGTGCCGCGCGCGCCAACGCGCCTTCGAGCAGATCGTGGCTGAGCACGGTGTTTTCTTCGATGCGGCCCTTCAGCGCCGCCTCAAAGGCGTCGACGTGATAGAGCCCCTTGCCGGTGAAGGAGCCGTCGCCGAAGACGTCCTGGTAGATGTCCGAGACGGCAAATACGTAGGGATCGAGGCCGCGATTGGCAGAAAAGACCCGCTGAAAGAAGGATGCGTCGTCGCCGCTGGTCAGCGGAGCGGTGATGCGCGGCTGCAGGATGGTGTAGCCGGCGGTGACGACGCGCTTTGCCGCATCGTAATGCGGGCGGTTGAGCGGATGGCAAAGCTTTCCAGCCAAACTGGCGACGGCATCGCGGGTGGTGCGCGTATCGGCATCCAGCGTCATCACATGGATGACCTTTTCCGGCAACGGCACGTCCAGCGGCAGAAAGGTGGTGTCGCTGTCGCCACGCAGCAGAAGATTCAGTTCGTGGAGCTTGCCGCGCTTGCGTTCCCAGCCCATCCAGGCGCCCTGGGATTCATTGTAGAGCCGCCGGCGGTGCAGGACATAGAAACGCGGCGCGCCTTCGCTGGGATATCGGGCGTTCAGCCGCGCGATCTCGTCGCGAGCATATTGGAGGATCTCGATATCCGCCGCATCGATTTCGGTTTTGCTGTCCGGCCAGTCCGAAAGCAGAGCGAAATGGATTTCGTCCGCCGTGTTGGCCAGGTGGTGCACTTCGATGTTGCGGATGTTCTCCTCGACGTCGTCGCGCGAGCCGATCAGCGACGGCACCACCACCAGCGTGCGCGCCTCGGGCGGCATGCCGCGTTTATAGTCGTAGCCGACGAGGCGCGTCGGCTTCAGGAACAACGATACGACGGTGTTGAAGAAGGCAAGCGCGCCTTCGCTGGCCGGCACGGCAAACAGCGCCAGCATCAGGACGATCGACGGTATGGACAGGCCGAGACTGGCAAGGGCGTTGCCGGAGAGGACAAGAAGCAGGACCGTCAGCGCGAACACCGGCACGACAATGCCCAGCCATCCGGTCTTGTGGAACGCCCGTTTGATCGTGACGCTGACCGTCGGCCGATAGCCGATCGCCTTTTCCAGTTCCAGCCGGCGCGGACCGACCAGAAAGAACCCGACGTCGGTGTGAGCGGTCGGACCGGTGACGGTGGTATCGGCGACAGCGGCATGGCCGGCGAGTTCGATCGCCTTTTCAGCAACGCGGAATTCGGAACGATCGGAGCGGCGCGCCATTTCCTCGATCGCGGTCCGGTACTGGTCGCGCGAGAAGAAATCGAGCGCGGCAAAATCGGTGCGCTCGCGCAGCAAGGTGTCGATGCGGCTGACGTCTTCGAACCAAACCGTCCAGTCGATATCGTTGATGAGCCTGAGGCCGCGGATGATGTTGCCGGTGGTTACGTTGCCGCTGGACAACGTGCGATGCTCGCTGATGATGATTTCCTCGGCATCGGAGCCGGACCTTTCAAGCTCGCCCTCCAGCCATTCCAGCGCCCTGCCGGCATTTTGCGACCCGTCGCGCAGGCGGTAGAGCAATTGGGTGGCAAAGGTGGTGTCTTGTGCATGGGCGACGTAGTTCGACAGGATCGCCTGACGGTCGGCGGTTTCATCGAGTGCCAGCACGCGGTCTGCGACCTCGTTGGCAATCTGGCGCATCTGCCGGGTACGACTGACCCGAACCGCGATCCGGCGAAGATTTTCGATCAAAACGAAGCGCAGCAGCGATGGCAGCGCCCAGAGTTCGCCGATCTTCAGCGGCTCGACGGCCTGAAAGCCTTCGACGATCGCCTTGAACATGGTCGCCGAGACCGAACTGTCCGAATGGGCGACATAGGTCCAGGCCAGCGCAAGGGCGCGCGGCACGCTGGCGCCGTCGGACAGTTTCAGGGTCGGCAACTGACGATAGAAGCGGCGTGGCAGGTCGCGCTTGACCTGGAAGATGGTTTCTTCGACCAGATAATTGTTGTCGAGCAGCCATTGCGCCGCCGGCGTGATCGTCTCGCCTCTCGCCTGCGCGGCATTGGTCGAACGGTAGACTTCGAGAATCTTGCTGGCGCTGTCGCGGACGCGTGGCTGGAAATCGAACGGCTCCAGGCCGAACAGATCCTTGACGTCACCCTTGGCGAGGCTTGCACCCAGCGTGCGCAGGCGCTCTTCCGGCAGGAAATTGGAGCGTATCGGCTCTTCCGTGATGGCCGGAAAGCTCGCGCTTGTCTTTTCCATTTGGGTGGGGTCTGTCTGGATATTCATTGAAAATTCCGCATGGGGGACGCGTTACCGGCGTCACCGCCACGGCAATGTCCCTAGAACCGATTGAAATGGAATTAGTTGCATCGAAACAAGGGCCGAAAGTTTATTTTCGCACCAAGACCTGCAGACGAACCACCTCCCTCCCGCCGGGAGTTGATCGACGGAAGGATTCAGGCTTTTTCGTGATCTGGGCTTGAGCTTACGGCATATTTCGCCGGTGTTGTGATCATGTTTCGAAACAGGCGTTAATCGTTTGCCGAAACGCGATCGATGCGGATCACGAACAGCGTCGCTGGTCGCGCAGGCTCCAGGCGCTGTGACAGAGCGTCGTCCGGCCCGAGCAACAGCGCGTCGCGCGGTCCGATGTGGACAGGCGCCGCGCCGGCCACCGAGATCTCGCCGTCAACACACAGGATGAGGGTCGCATCGGCGGCTGACTGGATGTCCGTCGCGGCTGAAATCACCAGGCGTTCGACGGCATGGGTCATCCGTCCACGCCGTGTCATGACGTTGAGATCGGCGATCGGACCGGCGATCAGCGCCGCTTCCGTCGGCACATCGGCCGGAAAGGAAAGCGGGGCGGACGTTTTGGTCACCGTAGCTGCCGGGCGGCCGGCCAAATCAAGGATGATCCCTTCGCCTTCCAGCACGGCCAAGCTCCGGTCGACTCCGGCAAATTCGGAGAATGACCCACCGCTTTCGACGCGCGCCATGGAGACGCGCCAGTCGAAATCGTCGAGCGCAGCACCTGCGGGCGAGACGGCGATTTCCGTCGTCACCCCGCCGCCGTTCTTCCACGGCATGGACCGGTATTCGGCTGCCCGGAGGATGCGCAAGGCGCGGTTCAGCCGAGGATGCCTGGCAGGTTGAGCTGGTGCTCCCTGGCGCAGTCGATGGCGAGGTCATAGCCGGCATCGGCGTGGCGCATGACGCCGGTTGCGGGGTCATTCCATAGCACCCGCTCCAGGCGTTTGGCCGCTTCGCGTGTGCCGTCGGCAACGATGACCATGCCGGCATGTTGCGAAAAGCCCATGCCGACGCCACCGCCATGATGCAGCGATACCCAGGTTGCGCCGGAGGCGGTGTTGAGCAGCGCATTGAGCAGCGGCCAGTCGGACACGGCGTCCGAGCCGTCCTTCATCGATTCCGTCTCGCGGTTCGGCGAGGCAACCGAGCCTGAATCGAGATGATCGCGGCCGATGACCACCGGCGCCTTGAGCTCGCCTTTCGCCACCATCTCGTTGAAGGCGAGGCCGAGCCGGTGGCGGTCGCCGAGACCAACCCAGCAGATGCGCGCCGGCAGACCCTGGAAGGCGATGCGCTCACGCGCCATGTCGAGCCAGTTGTGCAGGTGGGTGTTGCCGGGTGTCAGCTCGCGCACCTTGGCGTCGGTCTTGTAGATGTCCTCGGCATCGCCGGAGAGGGCTGCCCAGCGAAACGGACCGATCCCGCGACAAAACAGTGGCCGGATATAGGCCGGCACGAAACCCGGGAAGGCAAAGGCATTGTCGAGCCCTTCCTCCTTCGCCACCTGGCGGATGTTGTTGCCATAGTCGAGCGTCGGCACGCCGGCATTCCAGAACGCCACCATCGCCTCGACATGTTCGCGCATCGACGCGCGCGCCGCCTTTTCGACCGCCTTCGGGTCGCTGGTGCGCTTCTCGCGCCATTCGGCGAGCGACCAGCCCTTGGGAAGATAGCCGTTGAGCGGATCATGCGCCGATGTCTGGTCGGTGACCAGGTCGGGGCGCACGCCACGCCGCACCAGTTCCGGCACGATGTCTGCGGTGTTGCCGACCAGGCCGACCGATTTCGCCTCGCCGGCCCTGGTCCAGCGCTCGATCCTTTCCAGTGCCTCGTCGAGCGTGTCGGCGCGTTCGTCGACATAGCGAGTGCGCAGCCGGAAATCGATGCGGTCGGGATCGCATTCGATCGCCAGGCAGCAGGCGCCGGCCATCACCGCGGCCAACGGCTGGGCGCCGCCCATGCCGCCGAGGCCGCCGGTCAGGAGCCATTTGCCCCTGAGATTGCCGTCGTAATGCTGGCGGCCAGCCTCGACGAAGGTCTCGTAGGTGCCCTGCACGATGCCTTGGGTGCCGATGTAGATCCACGAGCCGGCCGTCATCTGGCCGTACATCATCAGGCCCTTCTTATCGAGCTCGTTGAATTTCTCCCATGTCGCCCAGTGCGGCACGAGGTTGGAATTGGCGATCAGCACGCGCGGCGCATCGGTGTGGGTACGAAACACGCCGACCGGCTTGCCCGACTGCACCAGCAGCGTCTCGTCGTCTCCAAGCGTCTTCAGAGAGGCGACGATGCGATCAAAGTCGTTCCAGGTGCGCGCCGCGCGGCCGATGCCGCCATAGACGACCAGTTCGTTGGGGTTTTCGGCGACGTCGGGATCGAGATTGTTCATCAGCATGCGCAACGGCGCTTCAGTCAGCCATGTGCGGGCGTTGAGCTCGCTGCCGCGCGGGCTGCGGACTTCGCGGAGGTTGTGGCGAGGATCGGTCATGGCGTCACTTTTCCTTTCGAATGAGCTGCGCGACGATGCGTCAGCGCCCGGCCCAGGCAATCGCGCTTTCCAGGATCCGCTTCAGTGTGGCGCGGATCGGCGCGGCGAATGCCGGGTCGTAAGGCACCGGCCAATTGTCGGGCGTACCTTTGCCCTCGGGCTCGCGCATATAGCCGCGGTTGGACAGTTCCATCTGCAGCGCATGGACGTTGTTGTGCGGCTGGCCGAAATGGCGCGTGATCCAGCCGCCTTTGAAGCGGCCGTTGACGACAAAACTCTCGCCGGTCTCGGCGAGGATCTGGCCAACCATTGCCTGCAAGCCCGGGTCGGCGCTTTTGCCGTCATTGGTGCCGAGGTTGAACACCGGCAGCGTGCCTTCGAACAGCCGCGGCAGCATCGAGCGGATCGAATGGCAGTCATAGAGGACGATCTTCCGGTGCACGGCGCGCAGCGTGTCGATCTCGGCCTGCATGGCGGCATGGTAAGGCACAAAGTACTTTTCGCGGCGCTCGTCGACCTCCGAGGCATCAGGCTCTTCCCCGACACGATAGAGCGGATCGCCGTCGAAGGTCTCGGTCGGGCACAGGCCGGTGGTTGCCTGGCCGGGATAGAGCGAGACTCCAGACGGATCGCGATTGACGTCGATGACGGTGCGCGAGATCGCGGTATGCACCACCGTCGCGCCGAGGTCTTCGGCAAAGTCATACAGCTTGTCGATCCACCAGTCGGCGTCGCGGCGGCCGAGCCAAGGCGACACCAGCCGGTTCTCAAGGCCGACGAGATCGATGCCGGTGTGCGGGATCGAGACCAGCAGCGGGGCGGTGCCGGGCGTTACAGTGAGCCAGGAGGGTAAAGTCATGAATGGTCTCCCTGCGCCGGCGCTCTACGGCGCGAAGGATCGCGACCTATCGAGGTGTGCGCCCTCACGACGCGATTCCCGGCAGCGCCACCGCGCCCGCTGCCTTCACGGCAGCGCCGCTGCGCACCATGGCGATGGCCTTTTCCATGTCCGGGTGGAAATGCCGGTCATTGTCGAGATGCGGCACTTCGGCCCTGACCAGCCTGCGTACCGCTTCGAGCGGCGCACTCGATGCCAGCGGCGCATGGAAATCGCAGCCCTGCGTGGCGGCCAGCAATTCGATACCGATGACGGCCGTCGCATTCTCGATCATGCCGATCAGCCGGCGCGCGCCATGTGCCGCCATCGAGACGTGGTCTTCCTGATTGGCCGAGGTCGGGATCGAATCGACACTGGCCGGATAGGCCTTTTGCTTGTTTTCCGAGACGAGTGCCGCCGCCGTCACTTGCGGGATCATGAAGCCGGAATTCAAGCCTGGCTTCGGCGTCAGGAAGGCCGGCATGCCCGACAGCGCCGGATCGACCAGCATGGCGATGCGCCGTTCCGACAGCGAGCCGATCTCGCAGACGGCGAGCGCGATCATGTCGGCGGCGAAGGCGACCGGCTCGGCGTGGAAATTGCCGCCGGAAAGTGCTGTGTCGTCCTCGGCGAAGATCAGCGGATTGTCGGTGACGCCGTTGGCCTCGGTGCCCAGCGTGCCGGCGGCCTGGCGCAGCACGCTGAGCGCTGCACCCATCACCTGCGGCTGGCAGCGCAAGCAGTACGGGTCCTGCACGCGTTCGTCTCCGACCCGGTGCGATTCACGGATGGCACTGCCGGCCATCAGGTTGCGCAGCGCCTCTGCCGTCTCGATCTGGCCAGGATGCCTCCTGAGCAGGTGGATGCGCGGATCGAAGGGGGCGTCGGAACCCTTGGCGGCATCGGTCGAGAGCGCACCGGCGACCAGCGCCGACTGGTAGAGCACTTCGGCGTCGAACAAGGCGGCCAACGCATAGGCGGTCGAGAACTGCGTGCCGTTGAGCAGCGCCAACCCTTCCTTGGCGCCAAGCGTGACCGGCTCCAGCCCGTGCGAGACAAAGGCGACCTTGGCCGGGAACCGGCCATGCGGGGTAAAACATTCGCCGACGCCGATCATCACCGCTGTCATGTGCGACAGTGGCGCGAGGTCGCCGGATGCGCCGACCGAGCCTTGCGCCGGCACCACCGGAATGACGTCGTTGGCGAGCATCGCTTCGAGCAGCTCAATGGTCTGCGGCCGCACGCCGGAGGCGCCCTGCGCCAAGCTGGCCAGCTTCAGTGCCATCATCAGCCGGCAAACAGCGACCGGCATCGGTTCGCCGACGCCGGCGGCATGCGACAGCACGATGTTGCGTTGCAGCGTCTCGAGATCGGCGGCGGGGATACGGACGCTGGCCAATTTGCCGAAACCGGTGTTGATGCCATAGACCGGCTCACCCTTGGCGACGATGCGGGCAACGGCCTCGGCGCTGGCCTTGATCTTTGGCCAGCAGGCCGCGTCCAGCTTCGGCATCGCGCCACGATAGATTTCGCGCCAGTCGGCCAGCGTCGTGTTGCCCGGCTTGAGTTTGAGTTCACTCATTGTCCCCTCCAGATGCGGGCATGCAGCGGGTTGAAGCCCATGCGGTAGACGAGCTCGGCCGGGCGCTCGATGTCCCAGATCGCCAGGTCGGCCGATTTCCCAGCCTCCAGCGTGCCGGTTCGTCCGAGCAGTCCGAGCGCGCGGGCGGCCTCGCGGGTGACACCGGCAAGGCATTCGTCAACAGTCAGACCAAACAAAGTCGCCGCCATGTTCATGGTCAGCAGCAGCGAGGTCAGCGGCGAGGTGCCGGGATTGCAGTCGGTGGCGACCGCCATTCTGACGCCGTGCTGGCGAAACAGGCCGATCGGCGGCTTCTTAGTCTCACGGATGAAATAGTATGCGCCGGGCAGGATCGTCGCCACGGTCCCGGCCCTCGCAATCGCCGCCGCACCCGCCTCGTCAGTGTATTCGAGATGGTCGGCCGACAGGGCGCCATAGCGCGCCGCAAGTTCTGCGCCGTGCAGGTTGGACAATTGGTCGGCGTGGAGTTTTACCGGCAGGCCTGCTGCTTTCGCCGCGTCGAACACGCGAGAAATCTGCTCTGGCGAAAAGGCGAGGCCCTCGCAAAAACCATCGACCGCGTCGGCCAGGCCCTCGGCGGTGACGGCCGGCAAAATCTCGTTTGCGACCAGATCGATAAACGAGTCCTTGTCGCCTTTCGCTTCAGGCGGCAGAGCATGCGCGCCGAGGAAGCTCGTTGTAACCGTTACTGGACGGTTTTCGCCCAAGAGCCGCGCGGCGCGCAGCGATTTCTTCTCGTTTTCGAGATCGAGTCCGTAGCCCGACTTGACCTCGATGGTGGTGAGGCCTTCAGCGATCAGCGCGTCGAGGCGCGGCAGCGACTGCGCAACCAATTCCTGCTGGCTGGCAGCGCGCAGCGCCTTGACCGACGAGACGATGCCGCCGCCGGCCCTGGTGACCTCTTCATAGGTGGCGCCGGCCAGCCGCATCTCGAATTCGTTGGCGCGATTGCCGGCGTGGATCAGATGAGTATGGCAGTCGATCAGGCCGGGTGTGATCCAGCGGCCTTCGCAATCGACATTCTCGGCGTTCTGGCTGAAGGCTGCCGGCATGCCGGCTCCCGGGCCGGCATAGACGATCAGGCCATCGCGCGCGGCGATCGCGCCGTCTTCGACGATACCCAGTCCGGCGGCGCTGTCGGCCATGGTCGCCAGACGCGCATTGCGCCAGAGGCGGATCTCCCCTGTCCGGCTTTTGCTCTCTCCAGCCATCATCTTTTCCGTTTCAATCGGCGGTGATTATGTATATACATATTGAAACGCACTGCAAGCGGTATCATTGCACGGGACAAGGGAATCGGAGAGAAAACGTGACTGCGATCTTTGCGGAACAGGCGCTTCTGCCCGACGGCTGGCATTCCAATGCCCGGATCGTCGTCAGTGATGGCCACATCGCCACGGTCGAGCCCAACACCGCATCCCAGCCCGGCGACGAACGCCATGCCATTCTGCTGCCAGGCATGCCGAACCTGCACAGCCACGCCTTCCAGCGCGGCATGGCCGGTCTAGCCGAGCTGCGCGGCCCTTCATCCGACAGTTTCTGGAGCTGGCGCGAGGTGATGTATCGCTTCGCGCTGTCGATGACGCCGGATCAGGTCGAGGCGGTCGCCGCGCAGCTCTATGTCGAGATGCTGGAGGCTGGGTTCTCACGCGTCGGCGAGTTTCACTATCTGCATCACGACCGCGACGGCCAGCCCTACGCCAACGTCGCCGAAATGGCCGACCGCATCACCGCCGCGGCTGCCGACACCGGCATCGGGCTGACGCTGCTGCCGGTCTTCTATGCACATTCCTCTTTCGGCGGCGCAGAGCCGAATGAAGGCCAGCGGCGATTCATCAACGATATGAATCGGTTCTCGCGGCTTGTTGAGAAATGTCACGAAACCGTTCGCACCTTGAATCACGCGGTCGTCGGCATCGCCCCGCACAGTCTGCGCGCCGTGACACCGGAGCAGTTGGAAAACATCGCGACAATGGCACCCGGCGGACCGATCCACATCCACATCGCCGAGCAAGTGAAGGAGGTCGAGGACTGCCTTGCCTGGTCCGGGGCGCGGCCGGTCGAATGGCTGCTCGTCAATGCCAGGGTCGATGGTCGCTGGTGCCTGATCCACGCCACCCACATGACCGAGTCCGAAACGGCGGCCATGGCGAAAAGCGGAGCAATCGCCGGCCTCTGCCCGATCACCGAGGCCAATCTCGGCGACGGCACCTTTGCAGCACCTTTGTTCAAGCAACATGGCGGCCGCTTCGGCGTCGGCTCCGATTCCAACGTGCTGATCGGCCTGCCGGACGAATTGCGGCAGCTCGAATATTCGCAGCGCCTCGCCCACCGTGCCCGCAACCTGCTGGCGGTCGCCGGCGGTTCGACCGGGCGCGCACTGTTCGATGCCGCGCTCGACGGCGGCAGCGCAGCGCTCGGCGCAAGCCCCTCGCGGATCGCCGCCGGCGCCCCAGCCGATTTCATCTCGCTCGATGGCAAGCACCCCTCGCTTGCCGGCAAGACGGGCGATGCAGTGCTCGACACCTGGATCTTCGCCAACGGTTCCAAGGTCGATTGTGTCTGGGTGCATGGCAAGAAACTGGTCAGCAGTGGCAGGCATGCAAGGCGCGATTTTATTGCCGAGCGTTTTCGCACGGTGATGACGGCGCTTTCGGCATGAGCATGATCCAGACAATGGATGCGGACGGCGGCGAGCCCCTCTCGCTGCATCAACGCATCCTGTCCGACATCAGCGAACGAATCCTGTCCGGCGCCTGGGCGCCCGGCCACCGCATCCCGTTCGAGCACGAACTGACGGCCGAGTACAGATGTTCGCGCATGACGGTGAACAAGGCGCTGTCGCAGCTTGCCAAGGCGGGGCTGATAGAGCGCCGCCGCCGCTCTGGCAGCTTTGTCCGGCGGCCGCAGTCGCAAGCCGCGGTGTTGGAAATCCATGACATCAGGATCGAGGTCGAGGCGCTCGGCCTGCCCTATCGCTACGAGCGTGTGGCACGACATAAAAGACGCAGCAGCGCCGAGGATCGCGCCTTGCTGGAACTCGACTGCAACGGGCCGGTGCTGGCGCTGGAATGCCGGCATTTCGCCGGCAAGCGGCCGTTCGCCCACGAACAGCGGCTGATCAACCTGGCCGCTGTGGCCGAGGCCGCCAACGAGGAATTTTTTGCCGTCGCGCCTGGGCCGTGGCTGATCGCCCGCGTGCCATGGAGTGCCGCCGAGCACCGCATCCGCGCCGTCGCCGCCGACAGACACATTGCGACCGCACTCGAAATCGAGTCCGGCGCCCCCTGCCTGGTGGTCGAGCGACGGACATGGAGCGCCGAGCACCCGGTCACCCATGTCCGTTTCACCTATGCGGCCGACAGCCACACGCTGGTCGCGCGGTTCACACCGTCGCAGGGGTAACCCTCCCCCTCGAGGGCCCTCGAGGGGGAGAGTAAAGAGCCGCATCTCAAATGGCGGCGGTAACGATGATCTCGACCAGGTATTCCGGCCCGGCAAGCTTGGCCTCGCCGGTGGCGCGGGCCGGGGTATGGCCCTGTGGCACCCACTTGTCCCATGCCGCGTTCATCTCGGCAAAGGTGCTCATATCGGCCAGCCAGATGATCGCCTGCAGGATCTTGGTCTTGTCGGTGCCGGCCTTGGCCAGCAATTCGTCGATGGCCGCCAGGATGTCCCTGGTCTGGGTGCCGACGTTTCCGCCTGGTTCGCCGACCTGACCAGCCAGATAGACGGTGTTGCCATGGATGACGATCTGGCTCATGCGTGGGCCAACATCGATGCGACGAATGCTCATTGGACGTTTCCTTCCTTTGTGGGTCGCGCCTCTTTAGAGTCACGGTTCGCTGGCGGCAAGGTTGCATGAGCGAATCCTCTTGAGCCAGCAGGCGTGGGGCGAAAATAGGCACACGCAAATTGCTCCGGTCGCCGCAATTCCGCCGGATTGACTTGTTGACTAATGTAATAACATCACATATCCACCCCGCTGCCGTACTAGTGGTGTCCCACGGATCGTCACATGACCAAAACCTGCCTGACATTCCGCGACCTGACGCTGGGCTACAACAGCCATCCGGCGATCCATCATCTCGATGGCACAATCCGCCGCGGGTCGCTGACAGCAGTCGTCGGCGCCAATGGATCGGGCAAGTCGACCCTGATGAAGGGTATCGTCGGCGTGTTGAAGCCGATGGCCGGCACGGTTGTCCGGGCGCCCGGCGTGCGCGCCGCCTATCTGCCGCAACAGTCGGAACTCGACCGCTCCTTTCCCGCCCGGGTCGTTGATCTGGTTTCGCTCGGCCTGTGGCCACGGCGCGGGCTGCTCGGCCGCTACACTAGGGAAGATCGCGAATCGGTCAGCCAGGCGCTGATGGCCGTCGGCCTCGGCGGCTTCGAGAAGCGCCCGATCGACACGCTGTCGGGCGGCCAGCTGCAGCGCACGCTGTTCGCTCGCGTGCTGCTGCAGGACGCCGATCTCATTCTGCTCGACGAACCGTTCAACGCCGTCGATACCAAGACCGTCGGCGATCTGATCGCACTAATCAAGCGCTGGCATGGCGAGGAACGCACGATCCTGGTTGTCGTCCACGATCTGGAACTGGTGCGCCAGAACTTCCCCGAGACGCTGCTGCTGGCGCGCCAGCCAATCGCCTGGGGCGAAACCAGGGAAACACTGCGGCCGGAAAACCTGTTGCGCGCGCGCCGCTTCCACGAAGCCTGGGAGGAGAACGCGCCCTGGTGCGAGCCGGACAAACACGGTGATCACGGTCACGGCCCCGGGCACGACCCTGGGCACAACCATGCGCACGACCATCATCACGGCTCCGGGCCGCGGGCAGCATGATGGACACGCTCTACGGTCTTCTCGTTGCTCCGTTCGCCGAATTCGCCTTCATGCAGCGGGCGCTTGCCGGCTCGCTGATGCTGTCGCTCGGCGCCTGCCCGGTCGGCGTGTTCCTGATGTTGCGGCGCATGAGCCTTTCCGGCGACGCCATGGCCCACGCCATCCTGCCGGGTGCTGCCGCCGGTTTCCTGTTTTATGGGCTGGAAATCCTGCCGATGACCATCGGCGGGCTGATTGCCGGCATCATCGTCGCGCTCGGCGCCGGCGCCGTCTCGCGCTTCACCATCCAGCGCGAGGACGCTTCGATGGCGGCCTTCTACCTGATTTCGCTGGCGATCGGCGTGCTGATGGTGTCGATCCGCGGCTCCAGCGTCGATCTCATGCATGTGCTGTTCGGCACCGTGCTTGCGCTCAACAATGAAGCGCTGACACTGATCGGCGGCATCGTGCTGGTCACGCTGGTCAGCCTCGCCATCTTCTGGCGGGCGCTCGTCGCCGAATGTCTCGACCCGCTGTTCCTGCGTTCGGTCAGCCGGCTGGGCAGCCCGGTGCATTTCATCTTCCTCGGCCTCGTTGTGCTCAACCTGGTCGGCGGCTTCCAGGCGCTCGGCACGCTGCTATCGGTCGGGCTGATGATGCTGCCTGCGGCTGCCGCCCGCTTCTGGACCATGCGCGTCGAGCCGATGTGCGTGCTGGCGGTGCTGATCGGCTTTGCCTCTTGCGTCGCCGGGCTGCTTTTGTCCTACCACGTGTCGCTGCCTTCCGGCCCGGCCATCATCCTGTCGGCCGGCGTTGTCTATTTTGCCTCGATCCTGTTCGGCACGCGCGGCATCCTGCGCGCCCGCATTATCCATCACCGCCACAGAACCGCCTGATCCCAAAGGAGTGCTGTCCATGCTGAAATCGATCCGCGCCGCCCTGGCAGTGGGCGTTATGACATTGTCAGCCTTTGGCGCGTCGTCGGCCCTCGCGGAGCCGTTGAAAGTGGTCGCCAGCTTCACGATCATTGCCGATTTCGCCAAAAATGTCGGCGGCGACCGGATCAATCTGACCACCATCGTCGGGCCGGATGGCGATGCCCATGTCTACGAGCCGAGCCCGGCTGACGCGGTGGCGATGGCGGGTGCGGATGTGGTGCTGGTCAACGGCCTGCATTTCGAAGGCTTTTTGCAGCGCCTGGTCGACGCCAGTGCCTCCAAGGCGACGATCGCCGTTTTGACCAGGGGCGTCACGCCGATCAACTTCAAACCCGAATTCGCCGATGCCGACGCCGCTGAAGGCGCCCATACTAATGGCGAGACCGATCCGCATGCCTTCCAGTCGATCGCCAACGCCAAGATCTATGTGAAGAACATCGCCGATGCCTTCTGCACCGCCGACGCTGGGGGTTGCGACAGCTACAAGGCCAATGCCGCCGCCTATACCGAGAAACTCGACGTGCTTGAGGGCGAAGTGCAGGCGGCGATCCAGTCGATCCCGGAAGAGAAGCGCGTCGTCATCACCTCGCATGACGCCTTCGGCTATTTCGAGAAGGCCTATGGCCTCACCTTCCTGGCGCCCGAAGGGGTGTCGACCGAGTCGGAGCCGTCCGCTGCCGACGTCGCCAAGCTGGTCAGCCAGGTGAAGCAGGACAAGGCGGCGGCGGTCTTCATCGAGAACATCACCAACGCGCGGCTGATCGAGCAGATCGCCAGCGAGACCGGCACCAAGGTTGGCGGCACGCTTTATTCGGATGCGCTGTCGCAACCCGACGGCCCGGCATCGACCTATATCGACCTGATGCACAACAACATCGCCCAGATCAAAGGCGCGATCCTCGGAAGCTGATGCCTTCCTGGCCAGCCGGGCCGCGCCGGCTCTGTTGGATTCTCCGTCGAAAATAACTATCTGCGCAGTGGGATTTCATTCTGCGCGGATTGCCGATCTCGTCGGGGAGTCTTAAAGACTGCGGCCAAACCAGTTTTGCGAGGAAATATGGAATATCGTCAGATCACCGAGGACTATTCGGTCTCCGGCCAGATCCAGCCCGAAGAAGTCGCCGCCATCAAGGCCGCCGGCTTCAAGAGCGTCATCTGCAACCGGCCTGATGACGAGCAGCCCGGCCAGCCTTCGGCGGACACCGTCAAAGCGGCAGTCGAAGCCGCCGGGCTTACCTTTCGCTACATCCCGGTCGTCAGCGGCCAGATCACCGCCCAAAATGTCGAGGACCAGGCTGAGGCGCTCGATGAGCTCGAAGGCCCGGTGTTCGCTTATTGCCGTTCCGGCGCACGCTGCACCAACCTTTTTGGGCTGATCCAGCAGTCGAAGGGCTAAATCGGCAGCGCGCCGGTTTCCTTCAGCGTTTCCAGCACGATCGCCGTCTTCACATGCTGCACGGATTCGTGCGGCAGGAGCACGCCGTTGACGAATTCCGACAGCGATTTCAGGTCGGGCGTCACCACTTTCAGGATGTAATCCATCTCGCCGGTCAGCGCGTGCGCCTCCTGCACCTGCGGCAACCGCGCCACCAACTCGCCGAAGCGCCGCGCATTGTCACGGTTGTGGGTGGCGAGCGTCACCGAGATGACGTTGACCAGTGAGAAGCCGAGCTTGTCGCGGTCGAGCACCGCGCGATAGCCCCTGATATAGCCGTCCTCCTCCAGCCTCTGGCGGCGGCGCGAACATTGCGACGCCGACAGGTTCACCCGTTCCGACAAATCGTTGTTGGTCAGCCGTGCGTCGCCCTGCAAGAGAGCCATTATCTTGCGGTCAAACTGGTCTATGCGCGCCTCATCCATGATTTTTTCATCCACCATGCACAATTCCCGCATGATTTATTCGTTTAAAGCGTTTGAATGCAAGCACCATGCGCCTGCTCCGCGCTATAGTAGCGTCAAAATGGCCCTTTGCGGCCAAGCAGCTTAGGAGGACAACACCATGGGTCCCTTCCCGCACGATGCACCGCCCGCAACGATCAGCAAGGCCAATCCCGCCGGCACCGACGGCTTCGAATTCGTCGAGTTCGCGCATCCCGAACCGGAAAAGCTCGCCGAGCTTTTTACCCGCATGGGCTATGTACCGGTAGCCAAGCACCGCACCAAGAACATCACCGTCTGGCGGCAGGGCGACATCAACTATGTCGTCAATGCCGAACCCGGCTCGCATGCGATGAAATTCGTCGACAAGCACGGCCCCTGCGCTTCCTCGATGGCCTGGCGGGTGGTCGATGCCAAGCACGCGTTCGACCATGCTGTCGCCAAAGGCGCCACACCCTATGAAGGCGCCGACAAGGCGCTCGATGTGCCGGCGATATCAGGCATTGGCGGCTCGCTGCTTTATTTCATCGAGGTCTACGGCGACAAAGGCTCGGCCTACGAAGCCGAATTCGACTGGCTGGGCGAGCCCGACCCGAAGCCGGAAGGCGTCGGCTTCTATTATCTCGACCACCTCACCCACAATGTCTATCGCGGCAATATGGACAAATGGTGGGATTTCTATCGTGACCTGTTCGGCTTCAAGCAGATCCATTTCTTCGACATCGACGGCAAGATCACCGGCCTGGTCAGCCGCGCGATCACCTCGCCCTGCGGCAAGATCCGCATCCCGCTCAACGAGTCCAAGGACGACACCAGCCAGATAGCCGAATATCTGAAGAAGTATAATGGCGAAGGCATCCAGCACATCGCTGTCGGCACGGACGAGATCTACGGCGCCACCGACAGGCTGGCAGCCAACGGGCTGAAGTTCATGCCCGGTCCGCCGGAAACCTATTACGAGATGTCTCATGCCCGCGTGCACGGCCATGATGAGCCGATCGAGCGGATGAAAAAGCACGGCATCCTGATCGACGGCGAAGGCGTGGTTGACGGCGGCACGACCAAGATCCTGCTGCAGATCTTCTCGAAAACCGTAATCGGGCCGATCTTCTTCGAATTCATCCAGAGGAAGGGCGACGAGGGTTTTGGCGAGGGCAATTTCCGCGCGCTGTTCGAATCGATCGAGCAGGACCAGATCAAGCGCGGCGTGCTGAAGGTGCAGGCGGCGGAGTGAGGCGACGCCTATTTGGGCAAGCCGGCGGCCTTGCGCAGAATGTCGTTAATCCGGCTCTGCCAGCCGGGACCGCCGGCGCGAAAGCGAGCGACCACATCGCTGTCGAGGCGCAGCGTCACCTGTTTCTTGGGATTGTCGAGCGCCGGCCGCCCGCGCGAACGGCGAATGCTTTCGGCGAGGTCCGGAAATACTTCAGCGAAGGGACGAGCGTTTCGAAAATCCTCCTCTGTCCATTCCGGATTGTCCGAAACGGCATCCCAATCTTCCTTGCTGTAGCCGCGCCCCGGTTCGAATTTTGTCTGCAGCTTAGGTTTTGTCATTGTACAATCTTCTTTCAGCCGGGTTGGCCGGGCGCATCGAAATGATCGAGATGCCCTCGGAGCCGAGCCGGGCAAAGATCACGGCAACGATCCCGTCAATCATCCGACCAATTGCCATGAGACGATCAGCTTTGGCCGCACGGATCGTTGACGTAAGGAAAAATTCCTCATCCAGTGTGGCAAAATCCAACCCGTGCTTTTCGATGTTGGCCAACCGTTTCGGTTCGTCCCAGACGATCTTCATCCGAAATTTATGTACCTACAATAATTAAGTCAAGAATTTTCGTAACTACAATTAATTGCCGCCATCAATCGCCAACCGCTCGACCTCCGCTCTCCTCAGCTTCAGATCATAGTCGAGGAAGAATTCGTCGAGCTGCGGCGGCTTTACCGAGGTGCCGGACAGCATGGCGTGCACCTGGCCGCGATGATGGATGTCGTGGATGAAGAGGTGGGCGAGCAGACCGCTGATGCGCTCCGGTATTTTTCCGTCCTCGCGCCGGTCGGTGATGAC
The DNA here is from genome assembly GCF_055811635.1 of Mesorhizobium sp. WSM4806. Taxonomy (NCBI): domain Bacteria; kingdom Pseudomonadati; phylum Pseudomonadota; class Alphaproteobacteria; order Hyphomicrobiales; family Phyllobacteriaceae; genus Mesorhizobium; species Mesorhizobium sp. WSM4806. The sequence goes on from NZ_JBVVQZ010000031.1 coordinate 49,361, forward strand.
ACGGCGGTCGAGATCGGCCGCCGACAAATGATCGCAAAAGGCGATCAGTCGCCGGTCGGATGCGCCCTGGGCGTCAAACAGCGCTTGTGGTTCATCGAACGGCACGAAATCGTCATGGGCCGCGGCGCCAAGGTCGCCCTCTTCGAGAAAATCGAGATAGAGATGATCGACCGCCAGGATGTGGTTGAGCGTTGCCATGATCGACGGGAAGAAGCTGGTTCGCTCGGCTTCGAATTCGCCGGGCTCAAGCTGCAGCACGGCGCGATAGAGCCGGTCGTTCGACCAGAGATTGTTGCGCGCCATGCGGCTGAAATGGTCCAGCAGGTTCATCGTTTCAGACGTCCTCCCAGTGCAATCTTACCTGATGTATTTCTCGACCTTCTGCTCGATCGCACCAAAAATCGAATGTCCGATCCTGTCCTTCATCTCGATGCGCACAATGTCGCCAAGGCCCAGGAACGGGGTTGTCGGTTCGCCAGCCTCGATGGTCTCGATCATGCGCAACTCGGCTATGCAGGAATAGCCGGCGCCGCCCGCCGAGGCAGGCTTGCCAGGCCCGCCGTCGAGCTTGTTGGAGACCGTGCCCGAACCGATGATGGTGCCGGCGGCCAGCGGCCGGGTTTTCGCGGCATGCACAATCAGCGCCGGAAAATCGAATGTCATGTCCACGCCGGCGTTGGCGCGGCCGAACGGCTTGCCGTTGAGATCGACCAGCAGCGGCAGGTTGACCTTGCCGCCATCCCAGGCCTCGCCAAGTTCGTCCGGCGTCACCGCGACGGGCGAAAACGCCGAGGACGGCTTTGATTGGAAGAAGCCGAAGCCCTTGGCAAGCTCTGGCGCGGTGAGGGAGCGCAGCGTGACGTCATTGACCAGCATGACCAGCCGGATCGCGGCTCTTGCCGCATCGAGGCTTGCGCCTATCGGCACATCGTCGACGACGACAGCGACTTCCCCTTCCATGTCGACGCCAAGAGCCTCGTCGACCGTGCGGATCGGATCACGCGGCGCGATGAAACTGTCCGAACCACCCTGGTAGATCAGCGGATCGGTCCAGAAGCTTGCCGGCATCTCGGCGCCGCGCGCCTTCCGCACCAGTTCGACATGATTCACATAGGCAGAGCCATCGGCCCACTGGTAGGCGCGCGGCAACGGCGAATGGGCATCATGCTCGTGAAAGCGCGCTGACGGCACCGCATTGTTCTCCAGCGATTCCGCTATTGTCGCCAGATGCGGCGCGATCCGGTTCCAGTCGTCGAGCGCCGACTGCAGCGTCGGCACCAGAAACGAGGCATCGGTGAACCGCGTCAGGTCGCGCGAGACGACGACCAGCTTTCCGTCGCGCGTCCCGTCCTTCAATGTGGCAAGCTTCATGCGGTTTCCTCTCCTGATGCGGCTTTGGTGCCGCTTTGAATTTTGTTCTTATGATCTCTTCCGAAAACCGGTTCTCACTTTTCGCTAACGCGGTCCTTCGGTTCGGGATCATGCTCCAGTCCCACAACAAGGCCGTCGTGGGCAATCGTCAAGTCTCCGGCCCATGTTTTCCTGACGGCGGCGATCCAGTCGGCCTCGCCGATCTCGGGATCATCGGCCGGGATGAGGTGGTTGAGCACCAGTCTTTTGGCTCCTGCGTCACTGGCGATGCGCCCCGCTTCCTCAGCAAAACTATGGCTGGCGAGCAGATGCTCCCTCAGCCGCGCGCCATTGCCGGTTTTCGCGACGAGCCGCTCGATGCCGTCTTCCAGCATGGCTTCATGGACGAGAATGTCGGCGCCTTTGGCGAAATCCGCCAATGGCGGAAAGAACGCCGTATCGGCGGAAAACACCACGCTCTGTCCGGCATGCTCGAAGCGCAGCGCAAAGCAGTCGTTCACCGGCGGATGGTCGACGCGTAGCGCCAAAACCTTCAGGCCGCGCTCCTCCATCACCCGGCCTTCGCCGAACTCGATGATCGAAACCAAATCTGCGATATCAGGCCGGCCTTCGTCGACTATGCGTATCTCGATGTCGAATTCCATCGCCTGGCAAAAGCGCTGCCAGTAATGGCCGGTGCCGGGCGGGCCGAACACGGTGACCGGTGTCGCCAGACCCGCCGTCCAGGCGGTGTGGATCAGCGGACCGAGTTCCAGCACATGGTCGGAATGCAGATGCGTGATGAAGACCAGGTCGAGCGACTTCAGGCTGATGCCGGTCTCGGCCAGCCCGTGCGTCACGCCAAGCCCGCAATCCACGACAATGGTACGTCCGCCGAATATCAGCAGCGACGAACTCGGCCACCGACCGCCCGGCCGGAGCGCCGGGCCGCCCTTCGAGCCCAGCAGCACCAGCCGATCCCGCATTGGATCAGCGCTCAAGACCAGTCGCCCTCGGGCGTGCCGTTGAAGCGCTTCTTCAGATCGGCCCAGCAGTCGATGTAATTGTCCTGCCGGGTTTCAACCTCGGCGGCGTAGCGGGTCAGCATCTGTGGGAATCGCGTCTCGAACATGAAGGCCATGGTGTTGTCGAGCTTGACCGGTTTCAGATCCGCGTGGAAGGCTTTTTCAAAACCTGTTGCGTCAGGCCCGTGGGCCAGCATCAGATTGTGCAGGCTGATGCCACCGGGAACGAAACCCTCTTCCTTGGCGTCGTACTGGCCGTGGATCAGGCCCATGAACTCGCTCATGATGTTGCGGTGATACCAGGGCGGGCGAAACGTGTTTTCGGCCACCAGCCAGCGCGGCGGGAAGATGACGAAGTCGATGTTGGCGGTGCCCTCTTCGCCGCTCGGCGCGGTCAGCACCGTGAAGATCGACGGATCGGGATGGTCGAACAGGATGGCGCCGACCGGCGAAAACGTTGCCAGATCATATTTGTAGGGCGAGTAGTTGCCGTGCCACGCCACCACATCCAGCGGCGAATGATCGAGTTCGGTGACATGAAACTGGCCGCACCATTTCACGATCAGCCGGCACGGCGTCTCCTTGTCCTCGAACCAGGCGCAAGGCGTCTTGAAATCGCGCGGATTGGCCAGGCAATTGGCGCCGATCGGGCCACGATCCGGCAGCGTCAGCTTGGCGCCGTAGTTCTCGCAGACATAGCCGCGCACTGTTTCATCGACCAGTTCGACCTTGAACACGAGGCCGCGCGGCAGCACGGCGATCTCGCCCGGTCGCAATTCGATGACGCCCATCTCGGTGACGAAGCGCAGCGCGCCCACTTGCGGCACGATAAGCAACTCGCCGTCGGCGTTGAAGAAATGGTCGTCGGCCATCGATCGGTTGGCGACATAGACATGGGCGGCCATGCCGGTCTGGCCGAGCACGTCGCCGGCGGTGGTGATCGAGCGCATGCCGGCAATGAAGTCGGTGGGTTCCTTCGGCATCGGCACCGGGTTCCAGCGGTACTGGCCAAGCGCCAGTTCGTGATCGCCGACATTCGGCGCGCTTTTCCACAGCGGATAATCCGCCACCTTGAAGCGGCCGGTGTGCCTGACGCTCGGCCTGATGCGATAAAGCCAGGAACGCTCATTGGTGCCGCGTGGCGCGGTGAAGGGCGAGCCCGAAAGCTGCTCGGCATAAAGGCCGTAGGCCGGCCGCTGCGGCGAATTCCGCCCTTGCGGCAGCGAACCGGGCAAAGTCTCGGTTTCGAAGTCGTTGCCGAACCCCGGCATGTAGGAAAAGGCCATGGCATCCTCCCTGGATTGACCAAATTGGTTTCATTTGTAACCATCGAAAATGTAACTATCAATCGTGATGGAGCAGACCATGGAGGCTGACACCCTCGAACTTGAAAGCTTCCTGCCCTACCGGCTCTATCGCCTTGCCGATGCTGTCAGCCGCGAATTTTCCAGGGTTTACAAGGACCGCCACGGCCTGACGCGGCCCGAATGGCGCACGCTGGCCGGTCTCGGCCAGCACGGCACGATGACGGCAACAGCGCTCGGCGAACAATCGGCCATGCACAAGACCAAGGTTTCGCGCGCCGTCGCCGAGCTCGAACGGCGCCGCTGGCTGACGCGAAAACCTGATGAAAAAGACCGCCGTGTCGAGCACCTGACGCTGACCAACGCGGGCCTAGCCGCCTATCGCGAGATGGTGCCGTTGGCAAAAGCGTTCGAGCGGGACTTGCTGGGAAGGCTGAACGCGAGCGAGCGAGCGGCGGTCACGGAAGGAATGGCGGCACTTAAGGGGGCATTGGATAGATCAACGACGCAGCTATGAAACTGCTACGCAGCGATCCTTCCCACCCCTCCAACGTTTCCGGAACGGCACCCGGCCAACACTCACCAGTCCATCACCACCTTGCCGGAATTGCCGCTCTTCATCGCCTCGAAGCCGGTCTGGAAGTCGTCCACGCCGATGCGGTGGGTGATCAGCCCACTGACATCGAGCGGCCCCTGCACCAGCGCGATCATCTTGTACCAGGTCTCGAACATTTCGCGGCCATAGATGCCCTTGAGATGCAGCATCTT
>NZ_JBVVQZ010000032.1:0-50547 GCF_055811635.1 Mesorhizobium sp. WSM4806
GCACCGGCTGCGCGGCCGCGGCGAGGCGACGGAGGTCTTCCAGCTTGGCAAAGTCGCGACGTCAGCATCGCCCCCTATGGACGTTCACCGCGCTCAAGCGGGCTGAGTAACATGCCACATCCAGGCCGCTGATCGGCGGCTTGAAGAAAGCCGCCGGCTTTGGGAATGACTGGAGCCAGGTCACCTAGCGCCGTAGCTGATTTCAATTGGAACGGCAGGAACGGTGCAAAGTCGCTGGTTCCGGGCAACGTCCGCTTACGAGCCGCCAAATCGGCCCAGCAAGGACCGGTTTGGGGTCAAGACTGGTGGTTCTGGTGAACGTCGGCTTCCGGGAAGGAAATTCGGTCCAGGAAGGGCCGCTTCGGGTCAGAACTTCCCGTAGAAGTTCTCCGAACGAAGGCAGACAAGGATTGAACTCAGTCGTTCAGAGTGATTGGATTCTGCCCTAGTCTGGAAAGAGCCGGCCGGCGTCTTCAGCCGAATGTCGCCAGAGTCTCAGTGCGAACCTCAACCCACTTGCCGTCCTAGTTGGCCTGCTAGCCGGCCTGCCTGCATCCCTCAGAGCGTCGCCAGCCGCGAATTTGTCATGGTCTTTCCATAGGCTTGACGCAGCGTCCGCTTCTCCTCCAGCGCAATGATGACGCTTGTGGCAAAATCCGTCTTGTACATGACGGCGAGCCGTGTCAGCCCGCCTGGCGTGAAGACGTTGATCTCCAGAAGTTTTTCTCCGACGATGTCGAGCCCAACCAGAAACATGCCATCATTGATCAATTTGGGGCGCACCATCTCGGCAATGCCCAACATCGTGCCCGTTACCTTGACTTTGCGGGCTGTTCCAGCGGCATGGATATTGGACCGGACGTCGCCCTTGGCTGGAACGCGGCGAAAGGCTGCGTAATTGCCGTCGCGCACCAGCGGCAGACCGTTCATCAAGAAAAGACGCACGTCACCAGCCTTGGCCTCCGGAATGTAGACCTGCGCGATGAGATAGCCGTCACCGCTGGCCGCTTCGAAAATCTGGTTGAGGTTGGAATCGGTGGGCGTTGCAATATGGAAGACGTTCTTGCCACCCGATCCTTGGAGTGGCTTGACGATGCAGCCCTTCGAGTGTTTGTCGATAAATGCGCGGATCTCGGTAATGCTGCGCGATATCAGGGTAGCCGGCCTGACCGCCTCGGGAAAAGACTGAAGGTAGAGCTTGCTCTGTGCTTGTCCCAGGCCATCCGGATCGTTGACGACAATCGCGCCGCGAGCCGCCGCGATCCGCCCGAACATAACGCCTGCGTTGGCGGCCCATGGCCGATCGGTGGCGTCCAGCGATGGATCGTTGCGCAGAAACACAATGTCGATATCGCTTATCGCCAAAGTCTTTTTCTGCTTCGCTGCATCCTTCAGGGCAGCATGCAGTCTGTCGGACGTCTTGTAGGAAGCATCCGGCAGAACCGCCACGCTGACAGCCAGACCGTCATCCGGACGCAGTATGAAGTCGCCTGGTTCAACATAAACAACGGAATGACCGCGCTGGATGGCGGCCAGCGCCAACGCTGTCGTCGTGTAGGCGGGCGTCTCGCTCTCAATGGAATTGACAAAGAACGCGATGCGCATCGAGGAGACTCCGCTCAAGTTTCAACCATATCGATCGGACCGATTCCCGCCATCGCTCTCTTGAGACGCGGACGCGCCGCGTCGGAAGAGAGGAACGCGGGCTCGAGGCGCGGCGCCCGCAGCAAGCCGCGCGCGTTGAGTTCCTGGATCGCTCCGAAATCCGCGGCGGAGATCTTGCCGATCCAAAACGGCGTGAGGCTGCCGCCGTCCTTCAGATGATCGAGGATCTGCACCATGCCCCGCAGATAGATGGCGTCCTTTGCAAGGCCCCCGCCTCGATAGACACGCAGAACGACGTTGAAGGCGCCGCGATCGTCGAGACCGAAATCCCTGTGGAGGATGCGGAAGGTCTCCTCGAATGTTGCTCCGTCGAGCATCGTCTGACAGGCGATAACCCTGGCCGCGATCAGCCTCAACCGCGCTGCGGTCATGCCGCCGACCAGATATTCCGCCAGCACGGCCAGTCCCTCCTGCATGCCCTCATAGCCGGCGAGCCCGTTGCGGAAGATGGCGAGCCCCTGCGCGTCACCGTTGAAATAGGTCAGCAGATGGACACCGATCTCGTGACTGAGCAGCGCAGTCAGACGCTCCGGTGGAAGGTTGGTATCGCGCGAAACCAGCAGTCGGTTTCGCGAGACCAGGAGGCCGGCCGGCAGGTCGCCGCGGATCTCCACGGAAGCATCGAATTCGGGGTAGGCTGCCCGGTAGCCGGCGATCATGTCTCGCGCGGCCGCGGCGACAGCGTCGGCGCCCAGGCCCTTCTGCCGGGTGGCCGACGCAACCCTAGGCGCCTTTTCGAGAATGGCGCGTGCTCGCGCCGCCAGGCTCGGCTCGACGCTACCATAGAGTGCTCGTCCAAGTTCGACGAAGCGGGGCGTTTCGCGCGCCGCGAGCATCGACAGCTGGAGATCGAGTTCCTGCTGCTTTTGCGAGAGCAGCGTGGTCAGCAGCGGATCTTCCAGATGATCGAGCGAGACCGAATAGAGCTTCCGTTTCTGGCCGGCGACCTCGAACTCGAGCGGCCTGTAGAGCAGTACGGGCACACGCTCGAAGGCGCCTGCCTGGAATTCCAGCCAGGCTGGTTCGGCATTGATCGGTGTGACGGCAAGCAGAAAATCGAATGTCGACGCGACGTTGTCGATCGCCCGATCAGCGCGCACCACTGCGTCGATATAGGCGCGCCGCCCCAGCGAACGATGGGTTGCCGGCTGTTCCAGCCTTGATGCCTTCAGGAAGGCGCTGACGGCCTGAAGCGCGGAATCGACCATGTTGGCGACGACAAGGTCGTGGAGTTCGGGGTAGACGCGCTTGGTGCCAGGCACCCGGTAAATCGGTGCGAAGCGTACCGTCAAGCACGCCGCATCACCGAGATCATCCAGAAGCCGTGCTTCGGCGCGTGTCGTGGGGTTGAGTTCGTCGACGCGGGGCGTGCGGTATTTTGCTTCGCGTGCGGACGCAGCGGTGGCGAAGCGCTTCAGTGCCGCCTTCTCCGCCGCCGTGTCGCCGCAGGCCAGCGCAATCTCGAAGGGCGGCAGGAACGGAACATCCTCGGTCAGGAACCGGTCTTCGGCCAACTCGCCGATGTCCAGCATGAGGAAGGCGCCGCAGTGATCGCGCAGCCTTCGCACCACCAGCCGCGCGGCCTCGCGGGCGAGGCCGATGTCGGCCGCGATCAGATAGGACGCGTTGGCGGAGACGGCATGGAATGCCGCATCCTGATGCGACCCAACATGGACACACAGAAAGGGCAGCGGCCGATCCATGTGCAAACGGTTGCCATTGCCGAAATCGTGGCGGATTGGCTTGCCGTCCCGCAAAAGCGCGTCCAGGTCCGATTCGATTTGCGCCAATGGAGGCGCGGGCTCAACGAGCTTGGGCTTCATCGCATGGCCCGCAGCGCCGACTCCAGGACGGGCACCGTAGACGCCAGCATGGCGCGCAGCCGCTCGATTGTTCCCCAGTCGGGTTCGCCACTCCATTCGTCCATGAAAATCTTCTTGAACTCGACGGCGATGGCACACCCGGTTTCCGGAAAATTGGCATGGACGAAACGGGTTTGTTCGCCCTTGCCCTGGAAGGACACATTCTCGCGCACATCGATCGGCTCTCCGTTGAGACGCTGGCCGCGAAGCGTCTCGATGAAAGCGTCGACGACCGGTGCCCAGCGCTCGCGGTCCATGGAAGACGTACCGATGTTGATGTCGGGCGCGACGTCACGGGACGTAGGCATAGTCTCCCGTCCGTCGCGCCGGTGATTATAACTATGGACGTCGATGAGAACGAACCTGCCATGGCGCTTCTCGATACCGGCAAGGACACGGTTCAGTTCACTGTAGAAGGCGTCGTGAAAGGAGAGAGACTCCGTAACGATGTCCTCGTCCGGCTGCTCTCGCCAGACTTTCAGGCCCCAGGACTGGTCCGGCGACCGGTAGACCGCAGCGTCTCGCGCACGGTTCAGGTCCACTTGGAAGCGTGACCGATGAACGATGATCTGGGTAGGAAAATCGGCGATGAAACGCTCGGTGAACGGGTCCTCTTCTCGACGCCGGTCGGGATCGGAGAGACACATGAGCGATCGACAAGCCCTGCCAACGTCGGTGCCGCTGTGGATAGCTGTACCGACTATAGGCGACTCTCCGAGCTTGATCGTCCAGCCTGCCGGTGATCCACCCGGATCATTGTTGCCCGGATCACTGTTGGAAGTCATCGTGTTCACAGTCCATCGAATGCGTGGAGAGTGTGGACGGTTCCAGTTCATCGAACAAGCGATCGTTGGCTCGCCCTGGATCAGCAGGCTGAACCGTCCAAAAACGTCAGCCGAAGGTGGCCGACGGCTTCAGCCGAACGTCGCCAGAGGCTCAGTGCGGACCTCGACCCACTCGCAGCGCCGGCTGTCGTGATAGAAGGACAGGAAAGGCGGCGGGAACAATGGGTCGGCGAAAGCCCCCACCGGAATGGCGATCAGACCGGGCTGGACATCGATCCGGTAACGGACAGTGGTGCCGCAATCCGGGCAGAAACTGTAGATGACACGGCCGCCTTCGTCGCCAACGCGCGTGAACTCCGCCGCTCGTCCCTGGATAGACACATCATTCTCCGCAAACCGCGCATTGAAGCTGAACGCGCTGCCGGTGCGCCGCTTGCAGGCCAGGCAATGGCAGACAGAGACGCGTACAGGCTCGCCCGAACAGGTGGCTGACAGCTGACCGCAGGAACATTGGGCGCGGCGCGTGACCATGGCTGGCCCCTTTCAGCGAACATCAATGGGTTTCGGCATGGGTCCTGAGCTCAGCCCTCTTCTCGTCGGAGACGACGGCAAGGTCGAGAACCTTCTGCAATTCGGCCGCGTGGCGGAACGACGGCTCGGCCTGGACGCGGTTGCGCACAGCATCGACGAAGCGCTGGTAGTTGGTCGGCACCGTTCCGGCATCGAGAACCTGCCATTTTGCGTTCTCGATGTCCTCGCCCATGCACGCTTTCAGTTCCGAGTTGGTCAGATTGTGCACGACCTCGATCCCACCCTTGTCGCCATAGATGCGCAGCCGCAATTCGTTGAGGTGGCCGGTTGCCCAGCGGCTGGCATGGACGACGCCAAAAGCGCCGTTGCTGAAATCCAGCGCCATGGTGAAACTGTCATTGGCGTCGAGCTCGTACTCGCCGATCCGGTTGCCGGGCGCCTTGTCGAAGGACCTGAGGCGGCAGAACACATGGTCGATGTCGAGCGCCGCGCCATAGCTGGCGAAATCGAGGATATGGATGCCGACATCGCCCAGCACGCCATTGGAGCCGTGGCCGCGTGACAGCCGCCACAGCCATTTCGGGTCAGTCCGCCAGTCGCCCCAGAACTTGGAGACCAGCCAGCTCTGCAGATAGGACGCTTCGACATGCCTGACCTGGCCGATCTCGCCGGCAAGCACCATCGCACGTGCCCGCTGCAGCGGGGCGACGTTGCGATAGGTCAGGTTGACCATGTTGATGATGCCGGCTTGCTCGGCGGCATCGGCCATTTCGCTGGCCCGCTGGTAATTTTCGGCCAGCGGTTTTTCGCACAGCACCGGCTTGCCCGCCGCGATCAGCATCATGGTGGTCGGATGGTGGATGCGGTCTGGCGTCACGTTCGCCACCGCGTCGAACTTGTCCCATGCGAGCGCGTCCTCCAGCGACGTGAACCGGTTGGGAATACCATAGCTGTCCGAAAACTTGTCGACACGCCCGCGGTCGAGATCGACGGCGCCGACCAGCTCGACGCCTTCGATCCTGCTGAACTGCCTGGCATGCTCTTCCGCCATCCAGCCGGTGCCGAGTATCAGGAGACGCATGATTCTTATCCTTAGGATGAGGCCTTATCTTCTTGTTCGAGCGTGGATTTTTCCGAACCGAAGTTTTGCGATAGCGGTCTAGCGAAAACCGGCTTCGCCCGCGGCATGGAGCTTTCCGCCGCGCTCGACGATCGGCTCGAGCGCCTTTTCCACCGGCACGTTCGGCGCATCGAGGATGGCTGGATGCGCGCCCTGCGGGTTGTGCGCCCATTTCACCGCATTGCGCAGCACCTTTTGGACATTCGCGTCGTGATAGGTCGGATAGGTCTCGTGGCCGGGCCTGAAATAGAAGATGTTGCCGGCGCCGCGGCGCCAGGTCAGCCCCGACCGGAACACTTCGCCGCCCTGGAACCAGGAGATGAAAACCGTTTCCAGCGGTTCCGGCACGGCGAACTGCTCGCCATACATCTCCTCGTTCTCAAGCTCGAAATACTCGCCGATCCCGGCAGCGATCGGGTGGTTGGGGCTCGTCACCCAGAGCCGCTCGCGCTCGCCGGCCTCGCGCCATTTCAGCGTGCAGGGCGTGCCCATCAGCTGCTTGAAGATCTTCGAGAAATGGCCGGAATGGAGCACGATCAGCCCCATGCCTTGCCAGACGCGGCGCGCCACGCGCTCGACGACTTCGTCGGCGACGGCGCCATGGTCCTTGTGTCCCCACCACACGAGGACATCGGTTTGCGCCAGACGGTCGGCCGGCAGGCCATGCTCCGGTTGCTCAAGCGTCGCCCACGATACGGAAATTTCGGGGTCGAGCTTCAGCGCGTCGGCGATCGTTGCGTGCATGCCCTCGGGGTAGATCCCCGCCACCACCTCATTGGTCCGCTCATGGATATTCTCGCCCCAAACGACAGCGCGTATCGTCATGACATTCCTCTTGATCGGTTGAAGCCGCCGCTCCGGTCAGGTCAGTCATAGTATCCTCGGCCGGGAATGAAAACGGTTTCGAGGCTGGCTACTGACAATTGGCTGGAAGTCGGCGGGACAGCGCCCCTCTCTGTCCGGCAGGACAGAGGGGGCGCGAAGGAGCGCCACATCAGCGGCTTGCTTAGCCGCGCACGACGAGGCGTTTGATCTTGCCCTTCTTGAACGCGGCGAGGAAGCTGGCGTAGTCCTTGAAGACGACGCAGCCGCTCGATTCCCCGCGGCGGCCGCGCAGCAGGTAGGTATGCGCAAGAAAGCCGTCGCGGCCATATTTGTTCTTGCCGTCGATAGGAGTGAGACGCAGCGCCTCCACCCCATGGAAGCGCGATTCACGCAGCCTCAGATCGTAGGTGTGGGGCGGCGTCGGGCCGGCATTCTTCCGGTTGGCGTAGCGCGCCTGGTCGGCCATCGAGCCCAGTCCCGAATGCGCCTCGAGCCGCGAGCCGTCCGGCATATAGACGGTTTTCGCCGAAATGTCGTAGACGGCGACGCCGCTGCCGGGCTTGGTGAACAGGTTGCCGAAGACCCCGCCGCCGCCCGCCGGGCTGTCGGGTTTGGCATAGGCCAGCATGTCTGCGGCCTTCGACCGCTTGGCCGGCTTGCCCTGGCTGCTTTGCATGCCCCGGCTGCCCTGCATGCCCGGGCTGCCCTGCATGTCCTCTTGCATGCCTGGTTTCGCCGCCGGTGACGAACTCCTCGGCGACAAGGCTGGCGCCCGGGGCATCTCGACCTGCGACGCGGCGGCGGTCTCCACCCTGTTGGCTTTGGATGGCTGAGACTGGGCTTTGGCGGCCTTCGATGCCTGGACCTTGGGCGCATTGGCCTTGGGTGCCCTAACCTCGGGTGCCTTGACCTCGGGCGCCTCGTCTGACTGATCGATTTCCGCCTGCGGACGCCAAGTCGGCAAGGGAACGCTGCCGGGCATTGCGTCCTGCGGCGGCAGCGACGCCATCTGCACCTCGCCCTCTTGGGTGGCAGCAGAATCGGCCGTCGTCGCCTGCGGCAGCACGTCGATCATCGCTTCCGGCAATGCATTCGCAAGCGCCAGCGCCAGCGCCAGCCGGGAGGATCGGTCGATTTCCGCAATCTCGGGCCCGAAGCGCACCGACGCGGGACCATGCTGATCGGCCAGGCGCACCGGCTCCGCAAAGCGCTGGCCCGTCGGCAGACTGACGACCGCAAACGGCGCGGCCCCGCCGGAGGCGCGGGCAAAGGCAGCAGCAATCTTTTGCGGCGATAGCGCCGCATTCGCCACCACCCTGTCGAAGCGCGATTGCGGTGAGATTTCGGCGACAAGCTGCACAGCATCCGGCCGCGCTAACGGCTTGAGACGCGCTACCTTGCCTTCATGCTCGAAGCTCGCGGCGGCCTGCGCGCAGCCGGCATTGCATCGGCCGAGCAGCGACGCCTGACGCTGCCGGCTTACCAGTGACGGCGCCCACGAACTGGCCCGTGGATTGACAAGTGTGTGTCGGGGATCGGCGAGCGCCATGGAGCGCGGCGCGAGCAGGTTTTGCGGAAGACTGTTGGAGGCGGCGGTGAGCGAAGTTCCCACCGAATGGAGGCCGGCCACGGTCGCAGCCGACCACAGCGCGATCGCAGCGCCAACAACGGGAATCGCGACCCAGCGCAGTCCGGGCCTCATCGAGGGCAATCCACTATCAGGATTGTCACCCCGGTTATTCAAACGCATCAACGCCATACAACCAAACCTCAATCGGCCTTGCGGCATGCGGGCTCGCAGCCGTCACAATCACAGTCGCCTGGTGCCCCCCGGCACGCTTCACGTCTGTTGCCGATTGAATCAAAAGATGGACAAACTTGGTTAACCAATCCCTCTACCGATCGCCGATTAGGCGAAGGTCTATGTCAAAAAAGGCTCCCTCCAAAACTATGAAAATAGCGGAAATGCCCTCCATGCCAGGCTTTGCTGCCCGTTTTTGCAGGCCGAGTCAACAAAGCGAAAGGATTAGACCTTGCCTGGGCGGCGTCAGCTAAAGGCTGGCACCTGCCAGCGCATGATCCGAAACGAGGCCCGCGTCCTCCGTTGGAGGCGCGGGCCTTGTCATACCTGCGCAGACTATGCGGCACGCTGCGCTTCCATCGGCCGCAAATTCTGGTTCATGCGGAACAGGTTCAGCGGATCATATCGCTGCTTGATTTCCAGCAGCCGCCGATAGTTGCCGCCATAGGCTGCTTCGACCCTGTCGACCTCGTCCCCGGGCATGAAGTTCACATAGGCCGTGCCCGCGGCATAGGGCTTGGCTGCTTCATAGAGACCCCGCGCCCAGTCGATGCAGGCCTGGTCCATTTCCGGTTCGCGCCAGCGGGCGTGGACATTCATGACGTAGTGCGCGCTGCGTTGCGGAAACGCCGTTGCATCCGCTGTCACCCGGCCCGCGGCACCGCCAACATGGCCAATGAATATCTCGCATTCGGGGCCGGGGAGCCTGGGTATCGCCGCCGTGACGACCTCCACCGCGCTGTCGGAAAGCTCGGTGAAGTCATGGCTCTTCCAATAGTTGCGGGCGCCAGGCGTCAGCAACGGATCGAATGCCTGCTGCCAGCCGGTGAACGGGTTGGGACCGACCACGTCTGCAATCGGTGTGCCGATGGCGCGAAGCCTCTGTGTCGCCTTCTCACCCTCCTGAAGGTCGCCGCAATAGCACATGGCCAGGACCAGCACCTCCTTGCCATGCCATTCGGCCGGCAGGAACGGCAGCGGCGGCGCCTGCCGCATGACCGCCCAGCAGGTCAGCTCATTGGGCGCTGCTTCGAGCGCCGCTCGGTATTCCCGCAACACGTTTTCGGCATCGGCGAAGGGATGAACGACAAGCCCCGACAGCACCTGCGGACCGACTTGGTGGAGCTTGAACTCGAAAGCCGTGACGATGCCGAAATTGCCGCCGCCACCGCGCAGCGCCCAGAACAGATCCGGATTCTCGGTCTGGCTGGCGCGCAGCAGTTTGCCCTCGGCGGTAACCACGTCAGCGCAGAGAAGATTGTCGATAGTCAGGCCGAACTTCCGCGTGATCCAGCCGAAGCCGCCGCCCAGCGTCAGGCCCGAAATGCCGGTGGTCGAGTTGATGCCGGTCGGCACCGCCAGTCTGAAGGCCTGTGTCTCCGCGTCGACATCGGCGAGCGTCGCGCCAGGTTCCACCCATGCCCGCCGCGTCGCCGGATCGACCCGCACCGACTTCATCTGCGACAGATCGATCATCAGCCCGCCGTCGCAGACGGCGCTGCCGGCGATGTTGTGGCCGCCGCCGCGAACCGCGACGAGCAGCCTGTTTTCCCTGGCAAAATTGACGGCGGCGATAACGTCGGCGGCACCGGCGCAGCGCACGATCAGCCCGGGCCGCCGGTCGATCATGGCGTTCCAGATGCTGCGTGTCTCGTCATAGGCGGCGTCGCCTTCCCTCAGCACGGTGCCGCGCAATTGTGCCGAAAGCGCCTCCAGGGCCGCGGCATCGACCGTCGTCTTGCCGCGATCAAGCGTGGTGAGGCTCATGCTATCCATGGCTTTCCTCCCGATTGTTTTTGAGCCGTTTTCCCTCCACCCGTTTCCAAGTCTGCCTTTATATTAGAAGTCGCGCAAGTTCATGATCGCTCTGGCCGGCATTGCGCAACCCGCATAACGGTCAGCTCTCATTGAGCTAAAAGCCGCCGGCAGGCTAAGCCGAAATGAGTGCTGGATCGCTCTAGACGATCTCGTCGGTTCGATCGGAGGAACTACGCAGCGGTCCGCGGAGTTAGGCGTACAGCAACCAGTGCAGAGGAGAACTCTGATGGCACCGCGCAGAAAACCCGACGATCCATCCGAAGGCCCGACCATCGAACAGCAGGATTGGGACGCGATCAAAGGCAGTAAAATTCTACCAGATAGCGTGCCGGGAAACGGCGACATCCGTTACGATCTCGACAAAGAGGCTGAACTGCCCGAGGAAGACGACGACAATCCGTACCAGGACAGCGACGAGGCGCTGCCGGACGACGAAGAGGAACGCGCCCTCTCGCGCAACCCCTCGAGGCAGGATATCGACGAGCCGTGAACGGCAGCAGTTCAATACCGTGGCAGCCGCACGGTTTCGGCCAAATTCCGTGAAAGTTCCTCCAGCGACAGAAAGGCCCGGCGGGGAGGAAGCGCCGGGCCTTTGTCCGAATGCCGTGCGATCGGCTGTCACAGTCGCTAGAGTAGAACGACTGCGCTTCCAACCGTTACCGGTGGTTGTTGTTCCATCGAAACCGAAAAACATGGCGCGGTTCGCCAGCATTGCTGCTTGGATCGCCTTCGGCCCGACCTTCGATCACGATTTCTGTCTGACGGAACAACTCCAAAAAACGCTCGTTGGATAATCATCGCAACCAGCGATGCAGCTCTAATGGAGACCGACCATGATGAAAAAAATTCTTTCCGCAACCGCACTCAGCATTGCCCTTGCCACTTCGGCGATGGCGCAATCAAACGGCACTGGATCCGGCACCAACGATCCGGGAGCGGCCACCGGGACAGGCACTGGCACCATGGCTCCCGGCACCGATAATGCGACTCCTGCCGATCCAAACGTAACCGGTTCAACCACCGACGGCGCCGACGGCATGAGTGATCGGTGCAAGGACGTAGTGGAGGCCGATAAGAACACTGCCAGTGGCACTGCAACTTCGGATAGAGAGGATTGCCCCGAGTAACGGAGCCAAGGCCCCCTGAGGCCGCGGTGGCGCGCCGCGCCACCTGTCAGACAAAGCCGGGAACCGGCTTTGTCTTTCCGCTCAGTTGCGCACCCCACGTCAGCGCCTGCGGTAAATTCCGAATAATTGCCGCCATCAAGGAGGCGCTGCTTGGATTAACGGCAATCGCGGCAACTGCAGCGGCGGCGTAGAGCCGTGTTGAAAACAGACTTTTCCAGGCCGCCTCGTAGCGTCTGCCGGTTATCTCGCGCCCTGCACTGCCGCTTGGCGCGCATGAGAGTTCGCAGGCCAGCAGCCAGCCGGACTGAAGCGCCATCGAGATGCCCTCGGCGATGACAGGGTGAGACTCTCCGGCCGCATTGCCGACGCGAAAGATGTCGCGTTCGTAGCAGGAGCGAATTCCCGGCCGGATCGGACCTGCGGCAAGCCAAGGCCCGTCGGCGTCAGCAGACTCTAGCGCATCCCTTACTCCCCGGCATGATTCCATCAGATGACGGGAGACCGCCTCGGCGGCCGACAAATGGCTCTGGTGTCTGGGGTGTTTGCGCAACCGTGCGAGCATATCGCGCCGAATGCAGCACGAGATCGACAGCCGGCCATGATCGGCCGAAACCATGCCGCCATAACCGCCAGGAAACACCAGCAGAGGCATCAAATCAGGCGCCAGGGACGACCCGGTGAAATGCGCCTTGAAGCCGAACAGGTCCGAAGGGCGGTTGGTCTTTCCGAGCTGGCTGGGCAGCGGTCCTGCCTCCCAGGAGCCGTGTGCGGCGACAATCACCGGCGCGCGCAGCATCGTCGTTTCGTTTCCGGCTTGAATTCGCACCAATTGCGCCTCGCCATCCGGGTCGATGGCGACGGCGCGGCAAGGCTGAAAGATTTCGACGCCCGCCGATTGCGCCGCCTGCAAAAGCAGACAGTCGAGAATGTCTCGGCCAAGCGCCCGGCCGAAACCATCTTTTTTCTCGCAGGACCCATCTTTCGCGGGAGGCATTGGCGCCTCGACACTCGCATCGCCGGAAAAGAAGCCGACGCGGCGGATTTCGGGGCCGGCGTTGGCACGCCAGGCATCGCCGATCTCCAGCTGGTCCAGAAGCGCAAGATTGCTTGCCGATATATATTCGCCGCAGACCTTGCGGCGCGGGAACACGCTATTTTCCACAATAGCCACGGCCCATCCGCGGCGGGCCAGCGTCAGCGCGACGGACGTGCCCGCCGGGCCGGCGCCTATGACGATCGCGTCATGGGTCGACAATCGCGTCATAGGTCATGACCGGCGCTGGCGCCGACGAAAATGTGGGAAAAGAGGCCGGCGCGCCGTTCTTCGACCGGTTTGCCGTTTGCCGCGAGCCAGAGACCGGAAAGCTCGCTGCCGCGAAAGCCGGCACGCACGCTTTGAGCCGCGTCGTTTCGTGTGACGTCATTGGCGCCGATCGCCGGGAGAAGGCGGGTCGCGGCCAATGCCAGTTTGGTCCGCAACGGCTCTGTCGCCAACAGCAACGGGGCCTTCGGCGCCATCAGCGAAAACAGACGCACGAGCCCGGCATCGTCGAAATGATGCAGAAACAGATTGACGGTGATCGCGTCGAACCGCGTGCCCGCATTCTTTCTCGCCCAGTCGAAGACATCGGCGGTGACGCCTTCGACCATCCATCCCAGCCTGTCGAAATCGCCACACAATTGCGCGGTGATGAGGTCGACGCGGTCGAGCATTACCAGTTCGACCCCAGGCCAATGCCCGGCCATGCGCCGCGCCACCGCCAGCATGAAGGAGCCATCGCCGGCGCCGATCTCCAGAATCCGGCGCGGCGGCCCTGGCACAAATTTCTGCAGCAGCGACGCCATGATCCTGGCCTGAAACATCAGCGCGTTGATGCGGCGGAGGTCGCGGCGCGCCGCAAGCGCTCGTGGATCGTCGGCCGCAAGCCCGTCGAGGATTTCCGGCGCAAGCTGGCGGTGCTCCAGGCTGCTCATGACGCCGTTCGGAAAAGCATGGTTTCGGCCGCCAGCCCGGGTCCGAACGACATGCCGCAGCCGAGCATGCCTGGTGGCGCCTTCAACATCTCTTTCATCACGAACATGACGGTCGCCGACGACATGTTTCCATATCGGCGCAACACCTCGCGCGATGGCTCCAGCGCGGTGGGCGCGAGTTCCAGGGCCCGTTCGACGGCGTCGAGCACCGAACGTCCCCCCGGGTGCACGGCCCAGAGGTCGATCGCCTCGGTCGGCCGACCACCGAGGATGGCGTCGTGATTGCTCCGCAACGCGTTATGGATTGCTGCCGGGACCTGGCCGGAAAGAACCATTTCGAAACCGTGGTCACTAATGCTCCAGCTCATCAGATCCCGCCGCTCGTCCGCCACGATGCCGTAGAAGCTTTCGAGCTCGATGCCGTGCGGCTCGGCGGTGACGAGCGCAGCCGCACAGCCATCGCCCCAGAGGCAGAACGACAGCAGCTTTTCCAGTTCGCTGGTTTCCCGCAGATGCATCGTGCAGAGTTCGATATTGACCAGCAGGACCCTGGCCTGCGGATCGGAGCGGACGATGTGGCGGGCAAGCCTGAGGCCGTTGATCGCCGCGTAGCAGCCCATGAAACCGATCATCGTGCGTTCGACCGTGTCCGGCAGGCCACATCGCGCAACCAGCTCCAGGTCGATGCCCGGCGCTGAAAAACCGGTGCAGGTGGTGACGATGAGATGGGTGATGCGGGAAGCGCCGCCACCAAGCTCCAATCCGTCGACGGCTTTTTGCGCGAGAACAGGTGCGGCATGACAGAACATCGCCATTCTCTCGGCTGTTCCAGGAAAGGCACCCCGGATGAACCTCCCGGCCAGATCTGCTGATGGACCTTCGGGGTCGCCGGCAGGTGCAAAGCATGAATAGCGGTGCTCGATGCCGGCAACGTCAACCATGCGTTCGAAAATTCTTCGACGATCGGCCGCAAGCATGGAGGCGGCGAAACGCAGATAGAATTGATGAACCTCGTGCTCCGGCACTGCTGTCGCGATCCGGTTAATATACGCTTTGGCCGGCATATTCGGTCTCCACGGCGTCGCGCACGGTATTTTCTAAAACCACCGCCGGAGGTTGTTTGGTCATCGGCACCAGGTGTCGGGCAGCAGGCATTGAGTGTTGTTGATGAACGTTTCTGAGAACTGATTTCATCCCACCTGTGCTGTTGCCAGGCGATGCTGCGGTTCGCCGGCATGTAGGAACATAGGCTCCATCACCGAGGCGTCCACCGAAGTGCCCTCGCTTCGGGCCGCGGCGCCATTGCTTCCGGCCCTCGGTAGGCGCGGTATTTTTCTGAGCGATGGAACATTAGCGCATACTAACGATTGTAGGGTGACAGCGAATATCTCCCGGATGTTGGCTGCTGGACCGGGATCCCGGTCGGCCCGCGCTCCTCCAGAGGCGCGGGCCTCCGGTCCAAAGAGTAATTGGCGGCTTAGGCTCAGTTTGGAACGAGAACGCCGTGAGGGCGTTCGCCATAATTATCGCGAGCCGCCACAGGCTCGCGGCAAAGATAAAGGAGAGCTGTCATGAACAATATCATCTGGCTGGTCGGGGCCGTCGTTATCGTAATTGCGATACTCAGCTTCCTTGGCCTTCGTTAGGTTCGCCTTTAGCGACGCCTACGCCGAGCAAGTCGTAATTTGGGTCGTCTCTGGAAGCCTGAGGTTTGCAGGCGCAGCAGCTATTGGCGCTAGCGAAACGACCCCGCTCTTTCACCGGCGAAGTTCCTTGCCTGATCCATACTCTCCCAGACGCAGCGCTCACGGCGATGAGCGGTGGCAGCCCGCTTGGCAAGCGGCCGGCTTCAGTTGCTGCCGGACCAGATCGCGACTGGCCGGGTGCGGGCGCCGATTGACGTTGCTGTGCCTTTTCTTCATTCTCCTGTTGCTGCCTGATACGAGATTCAGCAATGAAGCGCAGTCTCGCTTTCGGTGTGATTGTGATCGCCGTCCTCGGCCTGCTGGGCGGCGCCGCACTTTTGATTGCCGGCCAGTCCAGAGTTTCGCAAGATGCGATCCAGTCGTCGGTTACCCGCACCGCTGAATTGATCGACAGCGCCTGGAAGCTGCCCGTGGCTGCCACGTTCGATGCCGACGTCACGTGGCAATCAAACGGATCAAGGTGCGGCCCGGCAAGTGTCGCAAACACATTCCGCTCCATCGGCGAGGAGGAGACAACCGAAGCCGAAGTCCTCGCTGGAACCGGAAAGTGCTGGACGGGCTTCTGCATCATCGGGCTCACGCTGGACGAGCTTGCCGAGGTCGCTCGAACGAACACCAAGCGGAAGGTCTCCGTGCTTCGGGATCTGAGCGCCGATGCATTTCGCGAGCACATGAAGCGCGCCAACGATCCCGGCCGCCGTTACATCGTCAACTTTACCCGTGAGAAGATTTTCGGCGCCGGCGTTGGCCATTTCTCCCCGGTCGGAGGATATCTGGAGGCCGAGGACATGGTCTTCGTCCTCGATGTAAACGAGGATTATAAGCCTTGGCTGGTCGAGCGTGAGCGCCTGTTCTCAGCCATGGACACAATCGATAGCGATGGCGACAAAAAGCGCGGCTTGCTGCTGATCGAGTAGCGAAGTCGCAAGCTTTTCGATTGCCTTGCCTTCAATCGACCAGCACAGCGACCACTGCGGTGCAGTCGCCCGCCTTGACCAATCCAGGGAAATGGCGGGCAGCCAAAAGACCCGACATCCTTGCCCTGATCTCCTGAGGTGCGGCACCGGTGCGGCCGATGGAGTGGATGCGCGCCAGGACCTGGCCCTTCTCGACAGGCTCGCCGAGATCGATCATCGTTTCGATCATCCCGTCGTCCTCGGCGAACGAGAAACAATCGCCCGACGGCATGTCGAGCCAGCGGGTCGGCTGCGTCTCGACCGCACCGACGACAATGCCGGCATGGCGCAGCACATTGAGCACGCCGCGACGGGCGATCCGCACTGTTTCGGCGCGCGAAGTGCCGCCGCCGCCAAGTTCGGTGGTGATGAACAGCTTCCCCATCTCCTCGGCGGCAGTGTCGAACATGCCGACCGCGTCGATTTCCAGCATCTTCATCGACCAGGGTGCCGAGAACGCCTCGACCACGGCGAAGCCCTTCGCCTCCAGCACTTTGTCGGGCCGGATATGGGCGGCGCAGAACGGCACGAAGTCGAGCGTCTTGCCGCCGGAGTGGAAGTCGAGCGCGATGTCTGCGCGGGGAAGCAACTCACGTTGAAAATAGTCCGCGATCTTCTCGGTCACCGTCCCGTCAGGCCGGCCGGGAAAGCTGCGGTTCAAATTGCCCTTGTCGATCGGCGAGGTGCGGGTGCCGGCGCGGAACGCCGGATAGTTCATTGCCGGCACGATGATGACCGTGCCGCTGACTTGCTTGGGATCGAGCGTGCGGGCGAGATCGTAGAGCGCCAGCGGCCCCTCATACTCGTCGCCATGGTTGCCGCCGGTGAGCAATGCGCTTGGCCCGCTGCCGTTGCGGATCACGCAGATCGGGATCATCACCGATCCCCAGGCTGAGTCGTCGCGGCTGTAGGGCAGGCGCAAGAAGCCGTGCTGCACGCCGTCGCGGTCGAAGTCTACGCTCGGCGTGATTGGCGATGGGCGAAGGCTGGACATCGGGCTCAATTCTTGACCACCAGTTTGCGCGGCACATTGGCCAGGCACTCGACGCCGGTCTCGGTGATCAGGATGGATTCGGTGATCTCCAACCCCATCGTCTCCAGCCACAGGCCGGTCATGAAATGGAAGGTCATGCCGGGCTTCAGGTCAGTGCGGTCGCCGGGGCGCAGGCTCATAGTGCGCTCGCCCCAATCCGGCGGATAGGAAAGCCCGATCGGATAACCGGTGCGGTTGTCCTTGACGATGCCGTATCTCTTCAGCACCGCGAAGAAGGCGTTGGCGATGTCCTCGCATGTATTGCCGGGCTTTGCCGCGGCCAACCCCGCTTCCATTCCCTCCAGCGTCGCCTTCTCGGCATCGAGGAATTCCTGCGTCGGTCTACCGAGGAACACAGTCCGCGAAAGCGGACAATGGTAGCGGTTGTAGCAGCCGGCGATCTCGAAGAAGGTGCCCTCGCCCGACTTCATCGGCCGGTCGTCCCAGGTCAGATGCGGCGCCGACGCATCGGCGCCCGACGGCAGCAGTGGCACAATCGCCGGATAGTCGCCGCCAATTCTTCCCTCTGGCCCGTCGACGCCGCGCGTGCCGGCATCATAGATCTCGGCGACCAGGTCGCATTTGCGCATGCCGACTTCGATCTTGTCGACAATGCGCTGGTGCATCGCTTCGACGATGCGGGCGGCCTTGCGCATATAGTCGATTTCGGTCGGGCTCTTCACCGCTCGCTGCCAGTTGACGAGTGCCGTGGCGTCGACGAAGCGGGCATTGGGCAGATGTTTCTGCAGCGAAGCGAAGGCAGCGGCCGAGAACCAGTAATTGTCCATCTCGACACCGATGCTGAGCTTGCCCCAGCCACGATCGGCCAGCACCTGCGAGAGAAAATCCATCGGGTGGCGTTCGGTCGACTGCACATAATGGTCGGCATAGCCGACGATGTTGTCGTGCGCGAGATAGGCGGTGCGCTTGGCGCCGTTGGCGTCCTGGCCGCGCCCGTACCACACCGGTTCGCCCGACGGCGGCACGATGACGGCCTGGTGCACGTAGAACGACCAGCCGTCATAGCCGGTCAGCCAGGCCATGTTGGACGGATCGCTGACAACAAGCAGATCGACGCCCTCGGCTTCCATGGCCTTCCGGGTCTTGGCGAGGCGATCCGCATATTCGCCGCGCGAGAATTTTAGATTGGGCTGCATTGTTCTTGGTCCTCGTTTGTTGGGCCTTGCGGCCGGCATCAGCTTTCGAAAATCGTACCCGTCTTGGCCGCCCGGGCACGGTCGCGGGCGAGCGTGGCGATCGCGGTGTCCTGCACGCCGGTGCCGGTGAGGTCGGCGATGGTGATGTCGCTGGCCGAACGGCGGCCATGTCTATCGCCGGCGATGATCTGGCCGAGCTCTGTGATCTCGGCATCGGCTGCCATCACCCCCGTCGCGATGGCATGATGCAATTCGCCCAGCAGCCGCGTCTGCTTCGAGCTGTCGGCGACGTAGAGATCGGCCATGCGCAGGATCGCCGGCGCGATCTCGTTCTTGTGCTCGGCGTCCGAGCCCATAGCGGTGATGTGCTGGCCGGCCGAGACGAAGCCGGCCTTGATCAGCGGTTCGGTCGACGGCGTCGTGGTGACGATGATGTCGGCGCCGGCCGTCGCCGTGGCCGCGTCGGGCTCGGCGCGCACGACGATGCCCAGTCTTTCGCGCAATGCATCCGCCGCGGCTTCGGCCTTGACGGCGTCCCTGGCCCAGATGCGGGCCTCGGCGATCGGCCGCACCAGCATAAGCGCCTCGAGCTGCAGCCCCGCCTGGACGCCGGCGCCGAAGATCGCGGCGACAGAGGAGTCGGTTCGCGAAAGATGTTTCGCCGCGACCGCTCCGGCCGCCGCCGTGCGGACATCGGTAAGATAACCGTTGTCGAGCAGCAGAGCCTCGACCAGCCCTGTTTTTGACGACAGCAGCACCATCATGCCGTTGACGCTGGGCAGGCCGAGCTTCGGATTGTCGAAGAAGCCGGGACTGATCTTGATGGCAAAACCGTCGATCCCTGGCACATAGGCGGTCTTGACGTCGACCTCGCCGCGATGCTCGGGAATGTCGAGCCGCAGGATCGGCGGCATCGCCACCGGCAAGGTGGAAAGCGCTCGGAACGCATTTTCGACGCAGGCGACGGCATCGAGATCGAGCTTCACCATCGCGCGCAATTCGGCTTCGGTCAGTATCGTCATCCGGCTCATGCGGCGCTCTCCTCAATTGCTTCGCCACAAACGACTTTCCTGTGCAGTGTCATGTCGATGTTGCGGCCCGACAGAACGAGCACAGTGGGGCTACTCGCCCTGGCCTTGCCGGCAAGCACGGCGGCGATGCAAACCGCGCCGGCACCTTCGACGATCTCGCGCTCCTGTTCATAGGCGTGGCGGATGCCGGCGGCGATCTCGTCCTCGCTGAGCAGGATAACATCGTCGAGCAGGTCGCGGCACATCGAGAAGGTCAGCCGGTTGTCAAGCCCGATGCCGCCGCCGAGCGAATCCGCCAGCGTCGGCAGTTCCTCGACCAGAACCGGATGTCCGGCATCGAGGCTTGCCTTCATCGCCGCACCCCGCGTCATCGAAACGCCGATGACTTTCGTGCCGGGGCTGACGGCCTTCACAGCAGCGGCGACACCCGCCGCCAGCCCGCCGCCGGACAGCGGCACCAGCACCAGGGCGGCGTCCGCAACCTGCTCGATGATTTCCAGCCCGAGCGTGCCTTGCCCGGCGATGATATCAGGATGGTCGAAGGGCGGCAGCATGATCAGACCGTCTTCCGCGACCAGCCGGTCGACCTGCTGCTGCGCATCGTCCTGGCTGTTGCCGACGATGCGGATCTCGGCACCGAGCCGGCGGATTTCGTCGAGCTTGTTCTGCGGCACCAGTCGCGACATGCAGATCGTCGCGCGCATGCCTTCGAGCTTTGCCGCATGAGCCAGCGCCCGGCCGTGATTGCCGGTCGAGGCGGCGACCACGCCGCGCGCCTTCTCCTCGGCGTTCAGCGAAGCGATGGCGTTCGAGGCGCCGCGCAGCTTGAAGCTGCCGGTGGCCTGCCGATGTTCGAGCTTGAGATAAACAGGCGCGCCCAAGTGCCCGGAAAGACTCGGGGAAAGCACGGTCGGCGTGCGCTCGACCTTGCCGGCGATGCGATCGCGGGCTGACTGGATATCGGCGAGGGTGATGGGCGCAGGTGTCATGGCCTCATTGTCCCAAAGGCAGCGTCATCAGACGGCCGAATTCGGCGCGCCGCTCGTCGTCACCGCAAAGCCGCAGGCAGTTCCAGGCCGTTGCCTGATTGCTGGTGACGACCGGGCGGCCGATCGCCTCCTCCATGCCGACGACGGCAAGTGCTGCCCGCAGCGCCGTGCAGGAGACGAACAGTGCGTCCGCTTGCGCGTCGGTCGTCTTGGCTGCCAGATCGACCAGCGTGGCCGGTGCAATCCGCGCCATCTCGCGGTCGTCGTCGAAGCCGAGACAGGTGAAGCTGGCGATCTCGAACCGGTGCGCCGCGAAATAGGCGGCCATCGGCCGGCTGGTCTCGACGGTATAAGGAGTGAGAATACTGATCGTCCTGGCGCCCAGCGCTTTCAAGCCGCGCACCCCTGCCATCGGCGGCGTAACCACGGGTACGCCCGGCTTGGCCGCCTGCACCGCCGCCTCGATTTCGGCATCGCCGATGACGACTGAGGCCGAGGTGCAGGAATAGCAGACCGCGTCGAGCGGCTCATCAGGCAGGATGAGCGCGGCGCCCGCCGTCAGCGACGGCTGCATCTTGCGCAAATTGTCCGGCGTCGTCGGATTGGCATAGGGGATGCGCGCGACATAGACGCCGATCCGGTCGCCTGCCACCATGCGGCGAAAATCCGGTTCGGTCGTATGGTCGGTGGCAAGGATGATCAGGCCGACGCGCTTTTCCAGCGGACGCGCGTCGAGCGCCGGCCGTGTCGAGTGCAAGCGGATGTCGACTGGAGCGGTCACCATGCGCTCCTTGCCAACGGTTTGGTCGAAGGAACTGTCATTTTTCAATGCGCCCGTAGCGGCGTTCCAGCCAGCGCAGCAGCACGACCGAGAACAGGCTGATGACGAGGAAGAAGGCGCCGACCAAGGTCATCGGCTCGACATAGCGGTAATAGGTGTTGGCGACGCTCTTGGCCTGGTTCATCAGTTCCAGCACGGTGATCGCCGACAGCAGCGGCGTCTCCTTGAACATGGCGATGAAGTAGTTGGCAAGCGCCGGGATCATCGGCGGGATAGCCTGCGGCATGATGATGTGGGTCCAGGTCTGCCTGGCGTTGAGATTGCAGGCCTTGGCGGCTTCCCACTGGCCGCGCGGCACATTGTCGATGCCGGCGCGATAGACCTCGGCCGTGTAGGTGCCGTAATGCAGCCCGAGGCCGATGACGCCCGCCACCAGAGGCGGCAGCAGGATACCGATATCCGGCAGCACGTAGAAGATGAAGTAGAGCTGCACCAAGAGCGGCGTGCCGCGAATGAACTCGGCGAGGAAGCCGACGCTGCGCGACAAGCCCTTGTTCGGCGAGCGCCGCGCCAGCGCGATGGCCAACCCCACGATCGCGGCCAGGACCGAGCCGAGCAGTGTCGCCAGGATGGTGATCTTCACGCCCTCGATCAGGGTCGGCATGATCTCCCAGACGAAATTCCAATCCCACTCCATTATGAGGCCCGATCCATCAGACGCGCACCCCGTCGAGGCCGCGTGCCATGCGGCGTTCCAGCGAACGCACCCCCCACGAAATGATCAGCGCAAGGCCGAAATAGATGACGAGAATGGTGGTGAACGGCACCAGCGTGTTGCCGGTCTGCGAGCGCACGACCTGGGCCTGGAAGGTCAGGTCGGTGAGCGAGATCAGCGAAACCACGGCGGTGGCCTTGAGCAATTCGATGGCGTTATTGCCGAAGGTCGGCAGCATCACCAGCAGCGCCTGCGGCAGGATGACATGGCGCATGGCTTGCCAGCGGCCGAGATTGACCGCGGTGCAGGCCTCGTACTGTTCGCGGCCGATCGACTGGATGGCGCCGCGCACCACCTCCGCGCCGTAGGCGCCGACATTGAGGCCAAGCGCCAGCACGCCGGCCTGCAGCGGCGTCAGCGAAATGCCGATGAACGGCAGCACGAAATAGGCCCAGAACAGCTGCACGAAGATCGAGGTGCCGCGGAAGAATTCGATGTAGGCGGTGGCCAGCGCCCGAATTGCGAAAAAACGCGACAGCCGCCCCAGCCCAGCGAGAAAGGCCATGATCAGGGCAAGCACCGACCCCATCAGCGTCAGCTCGATGGTAACAAGCGCTCCCTGCAATATCAGGCCGAAATAGCCGGACCATTGGGTCATTAACTAAGCATTTCTCCGCTTGGCGATTATTACAGAAGGTCGGCGCTGCCCCTCACCCGCCTGCCGGCACCTTCTCCCCGTATAGGGACGGGGAGAAGGGTGAAGCTCCAACGTTGGCGCCCCCTCTCCCCGTTCTTCACAGGGGAGGGTAAGGGTGAGGGGCAACTTTTTACTTCGCCGAGCAGAGCTTGTCGCGGCTCGTCGACATCGCCGCCGCGGCCGAAAAACCGTAGGGCTCAATGATCTTGGCGAATTCGCCGGACTCCTTCAGCTTGGCCAATTCGACGTCATAGGCGTCGCGCAGCGCCTCATCGCCCTTCTTGAACGCCGCGCCGTCGCAATAGACCGGCGCGCCGACCACCGGCGCGACGACTTCGAGGTTCGGATCGTTGGCCTTCTTGACCAGATCGTTGATCGACAGCACCGGCAGGGAATAGGCGTCGATGCGGCCGTCCTGCAGCATCTTCAGGCCGCTCTGGCCATCCGGCACGACGATGACGCGGTCACGCGGCACGCCGGCAGTGAGCGCCAGCTTCTCCTCGGTGCCGCCGCCCGGCGCCCCGATCGTTGCGGTGGCATCCTTGGCGACATCCTCATAGCTCTTGAGGCCCTTCGGGTTGCCCTTCTTGACCAGCATTGCCTCGGCGTCGCACAGCACCGGCTCCGAATAAGCGACCGCCGCGCAGCGCTCCGGTTTCATGAACAGGCCGGCGGTGACGACGTCGAAACGGCCGGCCTGCAGGCCGGGGATCATCGCGCCATATTCCGAGATCGAGGCGACGATGTCGTTGACACCAAGACGCTTGAAGATTTCACGGGCCACATCGGGCGCCGCACCCGAGACCTTGCCGTCGGCAGCAACCGCCGTATAGGGCGGCTCGTTGGCGATGGCGACACGGGCGAAGCCCTGTGCCTTGAGCTCTTCGAGCTTGCTGTCGTCGGCCGATCCCGCGGTCGAAGCGGCCAGGATTGCGGTCAGTGCAACACCGGCGACGCCGGCCAAAATGCCAAGTTTCTTCATTGTTCCCAACTCCTTGTTTCTCTTTTGGTTTGGTCGTTCTACGGGACGGCTTCGCCGCCCTGGGAGGACGGCGCTGCCGCCTCAGACATGGCAGTCAGACGCGATGTCCGGCCGCGATGATCTTCTTCAGGAAAGCTTGCGTACGCTCCTGCTTGGGGTTGCGGAAAATCTCGTCCGGCTTGCCTTCCTCGACGATCTTGCCGCGGTCGAAGAACAGAACCCGGTCGGCGAAATCATGGGCAAAACCCATTTCGTGGGTGACCAGCAGCATGGTCATGTCGGTCTCCGAGCACAGCCGCCACAACACGTTCAGCACCTCCTCGACCAGTTCCGGATCGAGCGCCGATGTCACCTCGTCGAACAGCATGATCCTGGGCTGCAGCGCCAAGGCGCGAGCGATGGCAACGCGCTGCTTCTGGCCGCCGGAAAGCTGCGCCGGCATCGCTTTCGCCTTGTCGGCCATGCCGACCATGTCAAGCAGTTCCATCGCCCGCTTTTCGGCGGCGGCGCGCGGCATGCCCTTGGTCAGGATCGGCGCCAGCGTGACGTTGTCGATGACGCTCTTGTGCGGAAACAGGTTGAACAGCTGGAAGACCATGCCGATCTTCTGGCGCATTCTTGCCAGATGCCGTTCGTCGGCGGGCAGCAACTGGCCGTTGCGCTCCATGTGGTAAAGCTGCTCGCCGTCGATCTGGATGTGGCCGCTGTCGATCCTCTCCAGCGTCATCAGGATGCGCAGGATCGTCGTCTTGCCGGAGCCGGATGGGCCGATCAGCGCCAGCTTCTCGCGCGGCATGACCTGCATCGACAGTCCGTCCAGCACCTTGAAGGTGCCGAAGCTTTTCGAAATGGCGTCGATCTTGATTATGGGCGCGGACAAAGAATTCCCCCGTGCTGGAGAAGCTGTGCCTTAACGATGCTGAACGCGCCAAATCATGTCAATCAGGAAAATAAACTCATGACAATGTTTCTGGCTCCGCAGAGTTTCGCGGCAATGTCTGCCTAGATCGCCAGCAGCAGATGCTCCGGGTCGCCGAGCAGAAGCTTGGTGACAACACTGAGGCCGGCGCGCAGTTCACCCTCGGTGGTCGAGCCCAGCGAGATGCGCACTGCCGGCTGCCAGGGCGCCGCCGAAATGCGAAACGATGTGCCTGGTGCGATCGCCACGCCCTGCAGGCGGGCCTGTGAGACGAAGCCCTCCTCGGCGCGGTCGCCGGGCAGTTCCAGCCACAGATGCAGCCCGTCACGATGGACGCGGTAGTCGACCCCGGCAAGCACCTGGGCGGCAATCTCCTGCCGCCGCCGCAGCGCCGACCGTTGCCAGCGGACGAGTTCCATCGCCGTGCCGTCGGTCACCCATTTTGTCGCGATCTCCGCCACCATCGGCGTCGCCATCCAGTTGGAGACGAGATGCCGGTTGGCGACGGCAGCGACATAGCGGTCGGGCGCCGCGAGATAACCGATGCGCAGGCCTGGCAGTACGATCTTGGTGAAGGAGGTGACGTAGAGCGTGCGCTCGGGCGCGAAGGCGGCGACCGGCGGCGGACGGCCCTCGACGAGCGGCCCGAGCACGTCGTTCTCGATGATGGCGATGTCGTGCCTGCGCGCCACCGCAGCGATCTGCTCGCGCCGCGCGGCATTCATCAATGTTGCAGTCGGATTGATCACCGAGGGCTGCACGAACACGGCGCGGATGTCGGAAAGCCGGCACGCCTCGTCGAGCGCCTCCGGGATCAGGCCGTTGTCGTCGATCGGCAGACCCTCGAGGTTGAAGCCGAGATAGCGCGCCAGCGGGATCAGCGTGTGATGGCCGATCGCCTCGGTGGCGACGGTCGAACCCGGCGGCGCCACGCTCATCAGCGCCACCGTCATGCCGGCCGTGGCACCGTTGGTCAGGCTGACATTCTGCGCCGACACGTCGAGACCGCACAGCCGCAGCCATTCGACCGCCACTGCACGGTGGCGCGGAAACACCATGTTCGGCCGGAACGACAGCGCCGAGGTCGACGGCAGGTTCTCGGCGAGCCAGCCCAGCGCCTGCTTCAGCCGCTCCAGATGCATCGGCTCGCAGACCGGCTTCAGGATCGACAGGTCGATGACCTCGCCAAGGCGCTCCGGCAGATAGGGCGGCTCCGGCTCGCGGCGCTGCGTCTGCACGAAGCTGCCGCGGCCGATCTCGCCCGAGACCAGGCCCCGGCGGATCAGTTCTTCATAGGCGCGGCTGACTGTCTGCACCGAAAGCTTCAAATCGTCGGCCAGCCGGCGATGCGTCGGCAGCCGCGCGCCGTTGGCCAGCCGCCCGTCATGAATGGCGCGCGCGAACTGGTCGGCGAGCGATTGATAGGCCGGCCGCCGGATGAGCGCGGGATCTGGGCGCCACAATGTCATGACATATTAGAGATCGAAATCAGTGCAATTGACAATCGAAATAATGCGCCGTCATGGTGTCGCGGAAAAAAGTGGACGCTCATGGCCGCATTGAAACTGGATCAGATCGACCTCAAAATCCTCGACGCGGTTCAGCGCGACGGGCGCATCACCAAGCTGGCGCTCGCCGACAAGGTCGGCCTGTCGCCGACGCCGTGCTGGATGCGGTTGCGCAAGCTGGAAAAGGCCGGCATCGTCGCCGGCTATCACGCCAAGGTTGCAATGCGCGCCGTCGCGCCGGTCGCCATCGTCCTGATGGAGGTGACGCTGGCCAGCCACCGCCAGGCCGATTTCGACCGTTTCGAGCGCGTCATCCGCGACGTCCCCGAAATCGTCGCCTGCTGGTCGGTGGGCGGCGGCGTCGACTATCTGCTGAAAGTGATGGCGCGCGACATCGACGCCTACCAGCGGCTCGTCGACGCCCTGCTCGAACGCGAGATCGGCATCGACCGCTACTTCACCTACATCGTCACCAAGACGGTGAAGGAGGAGGTCGCCTTGCCGGTGGCGGATCTGTTGCCGACGCCGTCGTGAGGTCTGAGCAAATCGCAAAGAGCCCCCTCATCCGGCCGCTTCGCGGCCACCTTCTCCCCGGCGGGGAGAAGAGAAAGGTGCCGGCGCTGCGATCTCCTCTCCCCTCGGGGGAGAGGTCGGATTGCCCCGAATTGCCCTTTGCAATTCTTTTGGCAATCCGGGTGAGGGGGCACTTCCTCGATGAGATAGCCCAGCCTATAAGCTGAACAGATTGTCTGCCCGAGCAGCCCAATAGAGACAATCTCTCTACGCGTGCGCTCCGAAACAGCCTCTCTGTCTGCGCCGCGCGCATAGTCTCTCCGCATCACTCCGAAACCGGGAGACCTCGAACATGTCCGCGCATTTTGCCCGCCCACAACGCCACGAAGCGCTTGACCGGCTCGCCGACCGCCGGCTGCTGCGCCAACTCGCCTATGTCGACGGCCACTGGACGGCGAGTGAAGCCGCCGAGAGTTTTGGGGTGGCCGACCCTGCTACAGGCGCCACCGTTGCCTGGGTTGCCGCGCTCGATGCCAGGCAGACGAGCAAGGCGATCGACGCGGCGTCGCGCGCCTTTCCCGCCTGGCGCGCGGCTCTCCCACAGGAACGCGCAAGAATCCTGCGCAAATGGTTCGATCTGATCATCGCCGCCAAGGACGATCTGGCGCTGTTGATGACGCTCGAACAGGGCAAGCCTCTCAAGGAATCGCTTGGCGAGATCGACTACGCCGCCTCCTTCGTCGAATGGTACGCCGAGGAGGCAAAGCGCCTCAACGCCGAAAGCGTCACCAGCCATTTGCCAAACGCCGAGATGATGGTGCGGCGCGAACCGCTCGGCGTCGTCGGCGTCGTCACGCCGTGGAATTTTCCGGCGGCCATGCTGACCCGCAAGGCTGCGGCCGCGCTTGCCGCCGGCTGCACCATCGTCGCGCATCCTTCGTCGGAAACGCCGTTGTCGGCACTGGCGCTGGCCGAACTCGGCGAACGCGCCGGCCTGCCGGCTGGCGTCTTTAACGTACTCACCGGCAAGGCTTCGACCATCGTTGGGCTGATGTGTGAAGATCCGCGCGTCCGCGCCATGAGCTTCACCGGCTCGACCGAGATCGGCAGGCTGATCGCCGCGCAAAGTGCGCCGACGATGAAGCGGCTGGTCATGGAGCTTGGCGGCCATGCGCCGCTGATCGTGTTTGCCGACGCCGATTTCGACAAGGCGGTGACCATCGCCGTCGACGCCAAATTCGCCACTTCCGGCCAGGATTGCCTCGCCGCCAACCGCATCTATGTCCAGCGTCCGATCTACGATCGTTTCTGCGCCGCTTTCGCCAGGCGCATCGAGGCGCTGCGGATCGGCAATGGCCTGGCCGGAGACACCGACATCGGGCCGTTGATGCATGAGCGCGGTGTCAAGAAGGTCGAGGAGCAAGTCGCCGATGCGCTCGCCCATGGCGCGCGCTGCCTCACCGGCGGCGGCAGACATCCGGCCGGGCCGCTGTTCTACCGGCCGACCCTGCTCGCCGATGTCACCGACGATGCGCTGATCATGCGCGAGGAAACTTTTGGTCCGGTCGCCGCGGTGACGACCTTCGACAGCGAAGACGAGGTCATCGCCCGCGCCAACGCCACCGAATTCGGGCTCGTCGCCTATGTCGTCACCGAGAACGGCGGCCGCCAATTGCGCATGGGCCGCGCGCTCGACTACGGTATGGTCGCCATCAACCGCGTCAAGATCACCGGCGCGCCGATCCCGTTCGGCGGCGTCAAACAGTCCGGCATCGGTCGCGAGGGCTCGCGCCACGGGCTCGAAGCCTTTACCGATCTTAAATATCTCTGCCTGGACGTGGCGTAAGGTGTATCGACATTCAGGTGATGCCGGTCTGCAAATGGCGGCGTCCTGCGCTTCCGGTGCTCCGTATGAAAAGTACGCTCCGCTCCGGTTCTCAGAAGCCACTTCGACTCGGCCTAGCCTGAATCTCGACACACCTTAGGCCGCGTCGGGACCATCTTTCACCAAGGAATTAAAAAAATGCTCGACCAGTCCAACGAACTCGCCGCCTGGGACCGCGACCACTTCTTCCACCCCTCGACCCATATGGGCACGCATGCACGGGGTGAATCGCCGACCCGCGTCATCGCCGGCGGCGAAGGCGTCACCATCTGGGACAATAACGGCCGCAAGAGCATCGATGCCTTCGCCGGGCTCTATTGCGTCAATGTCGGCTATGGCCGCCAGAAGATATCAGACGCCATCGCCGTCCAGGCCAGGAACCTTGCCTATTACCACGCCTATGTCGGCCACGGCACCGAGGCGTCGATCACCCTTTCCAAGATGATCATCGACCGCGCCCCGCAAGGCATGTCGAGGGTCTATTTCGGCCTCTCCGGTTCCGACGCCAACGAAACCAACATCAAGCTGATCTGGTACTGCAACAACGTGCTCGGCCGTCCCGAGAAGAAGAAGATCATCTCACGCTGGCGCGGCTATCACGGCTCCGGAGTCATGACCGGATCGCTGACCGGGCTCGACCTGTTCCACAACGCCTTCGACCTGCCGCGCGCGCCGATCCTGCACACCGAAGCGCCCTACTATTTCCGCCGCGCCGACCGCTCGATGAGCGAGGAACAGTTTTCCCAACACTGTGCCGACAAGCTCGAAGAGATGATCCTAGCCGAGGGCCCGGACACGGTCGCCGCCTTCATCGGCGAGCCGATCCTCGGCACCGGCGGCATCGTGCCGCCGCCCGCTCTGTACTGGGAAAAGATCCAGGCGGTTCTGAACAAATATGATGTGCTGCTGGTCGCCGACGAAGTGGTCACCGGCTTCGGCCGGCTGGGCACCATGTTCGGCTCCGACCATTACGGCATCAAACCCGACCTGATCACCATCGCCAAGGGCCTGACCTCGGCCTATGCGCCGCTGTCGGGCGTCATCGTCTCGGATAAGGTCTGGCAGGTGCTGGTCCAGGGCTCCGACAAACTCGGCAGCTTGGGCCATGGCTGGACCTATTCGGCGCATCCGATCTGCGTTGCCGCCGGTGTCGCCAACCTGGAACTGATCGACGAGATGGACCTGGTGACCAACGCCGGTGAGACCGGCGCCTATTTCCGCGCCGAACTGGCGAAAGCCGTCGGCGGCCACAAGAATGTCGGCGAGGTGCGCGGCGACGGCATGCTGGCGGCAATCGAATTCGTCGCCGACCGGGACGACCGCGTGTTCTTCGATGCCGCGCAAAAAATCGGGCCTCAGGTCGCGACCGCGCTTGCCGAGCTTGGCGTCATCGGCCGCGCCATGCCGCAAGGCGACATTCTCGGCTTTGCGCCGCCGCTATGCCTCACCCGCGAAGAGGCCGACATCGTCGTGTCGAAGACGGCCGATGCGGTGAATGGCGTGTTTGCCAGCATCTAATTATCGACCTTGGTGCCGCCGCTCATCCGCCTGCCGGCACCTTCTCCCCGTGAACGACGGGGAGAAGGGACAAGCTCCAGCGCTGGCGACCCCCCTCTCCCCGTTGTTCACGGGGAGAGGGTAAGGGTGAGGGGCAGCGCCAACCTGGAATATCTGGAAGCAACATCAATGACCTCCAAAGCGCTCCCCGCCACCATGGCCGCCGTGCTTCTGACCGGTCACGGCGGGCCGGAAAAGCTTGTCTATCGCACCGATGTGAAAGTGCCCTCTCCCGCCCCCGGCGAGGTTCTGGTCAAGGTCACGGCGTGCGGCATGAACAACACCGATGTCTGGGTGCGCCAGGGCGCCTACGGCACGGAAGAAGATGCTGCCGCCGTGTCGACCTGGCGGCGTCAGGGCAATACGCTGACCTTCCCGCGAATCCAGGGCACCGACACCGTCGGCAACATCGTTGCCGTCGGCGAGGGTGTTTCTTCGGCCCGCATCGGCGAGCGGGTGATGGTCGATTTCTCCATCTACAACCGCGACGATGATTCACTCGCCGACATCGACTATATGGGCCATGGCCGCGACGGCGGCTATGCCGAGTTCCAGACCGTGCCGGCCGAGAATGCCCATGTCGTCGCCACCGACCTGACCGACGTCGAGCTCGCCACCTTCTGCTGCGCTTACCTTACCGGCGAACAGATGCTCGAACGCGTCGCATTGAAGGCCGGCGAGCGCGTGCTGGTCACCGGCGCCTCGGGCGGCGTCGGCTCCGGTATCGTGCAGTTGGCGCGGGCGCGCGGCGCCATCCCCTATGCCGTCGTCGGCAAGGGCAAGGAACAGGCGGTGCTCGCCATCGGCGCCGAGGCGGTGATCACCCGTGGCGTCGCCGATCTGCCCGCCGCCGTCAACGACGCAACCGGCGGCCAGCCGATCGACGTGGTTGCCGACCTCGTCGGCGGTGCGATCTTCAACGACCTGTTGCGCATCCTTCGGCCCGAGGGTCGCTACACCACCGCCGGCGCGATTGCCGGCCCGGTCGTGCAACTCGATCTGCGCACCATGTACCTCAAGCAATTGCAGCTGCACGGCTCCAGCCAGGGTACGCGACACGATTTCCGTCGTATCGTCCGCTACATCGAGGAGAAGAAGATCCGGCCGCTGGTCGGCGGTGTCTACAAGCTGTCCGATTTCCACCGTGCCCAGGCGGATTTCATTGCCAAGGATTTTGTCGGCAAGCTGGTGGTCGTTCCGGATGCCGTTGCGGATCGCCGATAAGATGAAGCACGTAGTCTCTGCATAGAGAATTTGGTTCTTTGACTGAGCCTGAAAAGGCCGTGGGTGGTCGCTGCCCGACCAGACTGCAGCCGATCTCCAACGCTGGCGATTGGCATAAGCCTTCGCATTCCAGCTAGTTTCCGTCC
The DNA here is from genome assembly GCF_055811635.1 of Mesorhizobium sp. WSM4806. Lineage (NCBI taxonomy): Bacteria > Pseudomonadati > Pseudomonadota > Alphaproteobacteria > Hyphomicrobiales > Phyllobacteriaceae > Mesorhizobium > Mesorhizobium sp. WSM4806. The sequence continues at coordinate 31,308 of NZ_JBVVQZ010000032.1, forward strand.
ATAATGCTGCGGCTCAGAATAAAAGCGCTCTGTAGCGATCCTTCGCGCCCCCCTCTGTCCTGCCCTCTTTGCCAAAGTTTGGCATCTCCCCCACTTGGGGGGAGATTGGCAGCTTCGCGGACAGCGTCCCTTTTGCAAGGTTGATGGTTGGCGAAATCAGTGATCAAGGCCAATCTCCCTCCTTGTGGGGGAGATGTCCCGGCAGGACAGAGGGGGGCGCTGTCCCTCCACGATCAAAGCGTTCTGCACCGCAGCAGCGCTCCGAGGTAACGGAATGGGTCCCAGGGTCTGCGCGCAAAACCATTCTGATTTGGCCGCACGACGGCAACAAGGATTCCTGAACCTCTCCTGCGGCGTTATAAGTTTTTCGCAATTTTCTTATAACGCCGCTTGCGGTCGACCGTCTTCATGTCAGGCGGCTCCAGTTAGCGGCTCCAGTTATAAGAAAAATTCGGTTCTCTTATAACGGCATGATCTCGAGCGACGGGCGCCACTACAGGACCTGCTTGACCGCGGCTTCAAGCGATCTTTCAAACGCGTCGATCACCTCATCGACCTGGGGCTCGGTGATAATCAGCGGCGGGCAGAAGGCCAGTGCATCGCCCATGTTGCGCGAGATGACGCCGTTCTGCTGCATGAAACCGTTGACGAGCCCGCCCAGTGCGCCGGCCGTCTCCCACGGCGTCTTGTTCGCCTTGTCGCCGACCAGTTCGACCGCCGCGATCAGGCCGACGCCGCGCACCTCGCCGACAAGCGGGTGCGAAGCGAGCTTGCGCAGCCGCTTCTGCATATGCGCGCCGACCGTGCGCGCATTGCCGACGAGATCGCGCTCCTCGATCAGCTTCAGGTTCTCCAGCGCGACCGCCGCCGCAACGGGATGGCCGCCGCCGGTGAAGCCGTGGCCGAAGGTGCCGATGCGATTGCTTTCGTCGGCAATCGGCTCGAAAACCTTCTCATTGATCAGCAAGGCCGAGATCGGCAGGTAGGACGAAGAGATCTGCTTCGACAGCACCATGATGTCGGGCCTGATGCCGAAGGTCTGCGAGCCGAACATTTCGCCGGTTCGGCCAAAGCCGCAGATCACCTCGTCGGCGACGAGCAGGATGTTGTATTTCGACAGCACCGCCTGGATCTTCTCCCAGTAGCCTGCCGGCGGCACGATGACGCCGCCGGCGCCCATGATCGGCTCGCCGAAGAAGGCAGCGACGGTTTCCGGTCCTTCGGCCAGGATCAGCTTTTCCAGATCGTCAGCAAGCCGGCTCGAAAACTCTCCTTCGCTCTCATTCGGCAGCGCCTCGCGCCAGTGGTGCGGCGTCGAGGTGTGCAGCACATTGGCGATCGGCAGGTCGAAGGAATTGTGGTTGTTGGGCAGCCCAGTCAGGCTCGCCGAAGCAATGGTGACGCCGTGATAGCCGCGAATGCGGCTGATGATCTTCTTGCGCGCCGGCTGGCCGAGCGCATTCGACCGGTACCAGATCATCTTCATGGCCGTATCGTTGGCCTCGGAGCCGGAATTGGTGAAATACGCCTTGCTCATCGGCACCGGCGCCATCTGCACCAGCTTCTCGGCGAGATCGATCAGCGGCGAATGCGATTTGGAACCGAAGTCGTGATAGTAAGGCAACTTGGACATCTGGCGCACCGCAGCGTCGACCAGCCGCTTCTCGGAGAAGCCGACCGCGACGCTCCAAAGCCCGGCCATCGCCTCGATATAGCGGTTGCCGGCGAGATCCTCGACATAGATGCCGTCGCCCTTCTCGATGACCAGTGGCCCTGCTTCCTCGTGCTTGCGGGCATTGGTGTAGCCGTGCATGTGGTAGCTGATGTCGCGGGCTTCGGGAGAATTCGGTCGAGCGTCCATGATGGCTCCTGTCCTGCATGCCGGGACGTGCGTCCTGCCGCCGTTCGGCGTGCGCATCGGCCTCTGGATTAATGCTGTTTGCTGCATCCGTTTCTTGTAAGGGTGTCAAGACCTTTCGGAAGGGCCGGCGGATGGACGAAAGACATGCAGAATTTCAGCTTCGGGGCTGCTGAACGCCGGAACCTGCGCCAAGGCGGCTGTGCGCATGGCCAAGACCTGATTCCCGAACGGCTCACCAGCAGGCACAACAACAAGGCTGAGGTGGCCTGATCGTGGACCATGTCGACTGCATCGTTGCCGGCGCCGGCGTTATTGGCCTCGCGATCGCGCGAGAGATGGCGCGGCGTGGCATGGACACCCTGATCCTCGAGGCCGAGAACGCCATCGGCACCGGGACCAGTTCGCGCAATTCCGAGGTCATCCATGCCGGCATCTACTATCCGGCCGGATCGCTGAAGGCCCGGCTCTGCGTGGCAGGCCGCGAAAGGCTCTACCGTTATTGCCAGGAGCGGGCGGTGCCGCATGCGCGCTGCGGCAAGCTCATCGTCGCCACGGATGCCGAACAGGAGCCGATGCTCGCTTCGATCCTGGCCAATGCCGCTGCTTGCGGCGCGGGCGATTTGACGCCCTTGACCGCAGCAGAGGCGCGCAGGCTGGAGCCCAAGCTGCGCGGCACGGCCGCGCTTTTGTCTCCCGCCACCGGCATCATCGACAGCCACGCGCTGATGCTTGCGCTGCTGGGCGACGCCGAGGAGCACGGGGCGGCGCTCAGCCTCAACACCCGCATCGCCTCGGGCGCCATTGAAGGTGGGCGCATCGTGCTCGACACGATCGACAGCACCAGCGGCGAGCGCTTTAAAATCGCCACCGCGCGCTTCGTCAACGCCGCCGGGCTCGGCGCCACGGCACTTGCCGGCTCGCTTGACGGGCTCGACCGGCAATTCGTGCCAGAACTTCGCTACGCCAAGGGCAATTACTTTTCGGTCGCCGGCCGGGCGCCGTTCTCGCGGCTGGTCTATCCCGTGCCCGAACCCGGCGGGCTCGGCGTCCATCTGACGCTCGACCTCGACGGCGTCGCCCGCTTCGGGCCTGACGTCGAATGGACCGATCAACTCGACTATCGCGTCGATCCAATACGTGGCGAGCGCTTCTACGACGAGATCCGCAAATACTGGCCGGACCTGGCCGATGGCAGCCTGCGGCCGGCCTATAGCGGCATCCGGCCGAAGCTCTCCGGTCCCGGCGAAGCCAATGCCGACTTCGTCATCCAGGACGCGGCGGTGCATGGCGTGGAGGGCCTGGTCAATCTGTTCGGCATCGAGAGCCCCGGCCTGACCTCAAGCCTGGCGATCGCCGACCATGTCGCCCAGCGCCTCGCGCCGAAGGCGGCTAGCCGAGGGCGACCCGCGCGAGCGCGCCCGCTGCCAAAGGCATAATCCAAACGCCCGTAAGCCATCCATAAGCCGGGATCGCGGAACCTCGGTCCGACGATCACCGGGACCATCGATATGAAGATCCGTTTCGAAGCCATACCGAACCCAAGCTGCCGGTTCGAGATCTGGGACAATGAGACCGGCGAGCCCGTCGTCCATCACGATCGGCTGCTGACTTTCGCCTCGGCGAAGTCGGCGGCAAGGATCGCCGACTTCCTCAACGACAGCCGCAGCCACCGGCGCCGCGCCCGCACCGCCGAATGGCGCGTTGCGGATCGCGATCTCGGCTGGGGAGGATGATCGCCAGGCTGCTCCACCTTGCGATCAGCATGGCGGAGCTTGCGGCTCGTCTTCCAACGAAACTTGGCGCAGGATCGAACGCTTTGCTACCGAGCGTCGGAGGAGTTTCGCCATGACCGATGAAGCAAGCCGCGAGCCGGCGCGTGATCCCCAGGATCTGGAGCGTCTGCTGATCTCCCGGCAGTGGGTGGGAGACATCGACGGCATGGCCGCGCTTTTTGAGCCGCATGCCGTCGTCGACAGCGGTGACGGGCGACTGACGCGTGGCCGCGAAGCGATCCGGGCACTCTTCGCCGACATCACCGCAACGGGCCGAAAATATGCCGCCGGAAATCAGGCTCCGGCTGTTGTCAGCGGAGATTTGGCACTGACGTCAACCCATCTTCCCGATGGCACCGTAACCGCCGAGGTCGCCCGCCGCCAGGGCGACGGGACATGGCTGTGGGTCATCGATCGATTCTCCGTAGCGTAGCGTCGGCCCGGATGATCCCGGAAATCGATTTTCGCTGGGAATCATGCGCAAACCAAGTGCTCGCGCGTCCGGGCGTGCGGCCCTGTAGCGCAAAGGAGTGACTCCAGTACGGTTGTGGATTCGAAGTTCCTGAACGCCGATGCCGTCGATCGAGCAGGAACTTCAAATCTGTTTATGATGCATCAGTGCGCCGTCTGAGAATGGTCGCCGCCCGGCTGCGAAATGCCGCCCAGCGCTTCGCCGGCCCAGGCGGGCTCGCCGTTCGTGGCGAGGTCGCCGAGCGAGACAATGCCAACCAACCGCCGGTCGCGGCTGATCACCGGCATTCGCCGCAGTTTGAGATCGCGCATATTCTGAAGGACATCGCCGACTTCCTGGTCGTCAAAGCAGCACTGTACCTCCGCGCTCATCACATCCCTGATCTTGGTGTCGGGACCTCTGCCCTCCGCGATGCCACGGACGGCAATGTCGCGGTCCGTGATCATGCCGACCAGCCGCTCATTCTCACCCACGGGCAGAACACCGGCGTCAAGATCGGCCATGGCTCGTGCGGCATCCCGCAAGGACTGGTCCGGACTGGCGACCTGAACTTTCCGTGTCATGCACTCGCTGATTCTCATGGCTTTCTCCTTGAGCTGCAGCGCCCCGCCGATCCTGTGATGAAGGTGTGATCAGGGGAGAATGAACGCCTGTCGGAATCGTTCTATCTTTCGACCGCTCGCGCCAGGATAGGCTCCACCATGGCCATATCCGTGACGGACGGGAACCATAATCCGGGACAATGGTTGTGTGGTCACCAGGTGATCCTCCTCGAGCAAAACGGAAAACGGAAGGAACGATCATGCGCATATTGACGACAATTGCCGCCCTTTCGGGATTGGCCCTGGCGCAGCCGATCCACGCGCAATCCACCGACCCGCAGCTTCCCCAAATCGCACCCCCGGCTCCGGAAGCCCTGCCCGATCCAAGCTTGCCCAACCAAACGCCTGACCAGGCCCTGCCTGACCAAGCCCTGCCGGATCAAGGTTTCACCGACCAGAATTTTACTGGCATTGCCATTGTCGCCCTCGAGGATTTGCCGCCGGAACTCAAGACGCAAGCCGAGGCCGTGATCACCCAGACCAGCGTTGAAGATCTGCTTACTCTGCAGAGCTCGATCGATGCCTCGCCACAGGCAGCATCGGTGCTGGCGGCGAACGGGCTGGATTCGTCGCAGGTTGTTGCCGCCAACATCGACGGCGACGGCATGCTGACTCTGATCATCCAGACAACCACGTGATTGGCGGGCACGTGATTGGCGGGCACCTGATCGGTGGTCCGGGCGTGGCGGGCCGGAGCACTGGGCTTCGGCCCTGAAACCCGGTACAGCGGAGCAGCGTCATGGTCGAAGCCGCAGTTCGCAACTTCACCATCAACTTCGGACCGCAGCATCCCTCTGCTCACGGCGTGCTGCGCCTGGTGCTCGAACTGGACGGCGAGGTCGTCGATCGCGCCGATCCCCATATCGGCCTGCTCCACCGCGGCACCGAAAAACTGATCGAGTACAAGAACTATCTGCAGGCTCTGCCCTATTTCGACCGGCTCGACTATGTCGCGCCGATGAACCAGGAGCATGCGTTCTGCCTCGCCGCCGAGAAGTTGTTGGAAATCTCGGTCCCGAAGCGAGGACAGCTCATCCGTGTTCTGTTTTGCGAAATCGGCCGGCTCTTGTCGCATCTCCTCAACGTCACGACACAGGCCATGGATATCGGCGCGCTGACGCCCCCGCTCTGGGGTTTTGCCGAGCGCGAGAAGCTGATGGTGTTTTACGAGCGCGCCTCCGGCGCCCGCATGCATGCGAATTATTTCAGGGTCGGTGGCGTGCACCAGGACCTGCCTCCGAAGCTCCTGGACGACATCTGGGCTTTCTGCGATCCGTTCCTCAAGGTTTGCGGCAACCTCGACGAGTTGCTCACCGAAAACCGTATCTTCAAGCAGCGCAACGTCGATGTCGGCGTGATCGGCCTCGACGACGCCTGGGCCTGGGGCTTCTCCGGCCCCATGGTGCGCGGGTCGGGCGCGGCGTGGGACTTGCGCAAGGCACAGCCATATGAATGCTACCCCGAGATGGATTTCGACATTCCCATCGGCAAGAACGGCGACTGTTACGACCGCTATCTCGTCCGCATGGAGGAAATGCGCCAGTCGGTGCGGATCATGAGGCAATGCCTGGAGAAATTGCGATCGCCCGAAGGCCAAGGGCCGGTGGCAATTCCGAACCAAAAGATCACGCCGCCGCCGCGGGCGACGATGAAACGCTCGATGGAAGCGACCATCCACCATTTCAAACTCTACACGGAGGGTATTCGCGTGCCCGCCGGAGAAGTCTACGCCGCGGTGGAGGCGCCGAAGGGCGAGTTCGGCGTCTATCTGGTTTCGAACGGCGGCAATACTCCCTATCGGTGCAAGATCCGCGCGCCGTCCTTTGCCCATCTGCAGGCGATGGATTTTCTGTCGCGCGGGCACATGCTCGCCGATGTCGCCGCGATCATCGGCTCGCTCGATATCGTGTTCGGCGAGATCGATCGCTGACGAGGCGCGGGGTGTTTCAGATTTCGAGCAGGGCGTAGGGACGGCCGGTCGGCTTCGCCACGTGCATGGCGACGTTGTAGACCGGGGCACCGCCGGGCGTGCGACCTTCATAGATGCCGCGATGCGCGTGGCCATGCACCACGGCGCTGACCTTGAACCGATCGATCGTCTCCGCCAGCCGCGACGAGCCCAGGAACGGAAAAATCTCCAATGGCTCGCCAGCGACCGTCTCGACCACCGGAGCGTAGTGCAGGACGACAAGCGTACGATTGGTGCGAACCTGCCGCATTGCGTTTTCGAGCCGCATCGATTCGCTGACGCTTTCGGCGACCATCGCCTTGATCGCCGGCTCGCCGAAGGAGCCGAGCATGCGTGATCCAAAACCGCCAATGAACCCCTTCACGCCGACAAAGCCGACGTCCTTGATTTCCGTGGTCTGGCCGTCAAGAAGATGGACGCCCGCCTGCCGAAGGATGTGGGCGACGTCCTCGACCGCGCCGGATTCATAGTCATGGTTGCCGAGCACGGCGACGACCGGGATTGCGCAGGCGCGCAAATCCTCCGCAAGGATTTCGGCCTCACGCGGCTTGCCGAGATTGGTGAGGTCGCCAGTGAGCACGAGGACGTCCGCTTCGCGCGAAACTTCGCCGAAGAGATCACGGCAGGAGGCCTGGGCGTCTTCCCGCACATGCAGGTCGCCGATAGCCGCAATCCTCACGGTGCCGCCGTTCCCAACCCTTGCCGTAGCAGCCTCGTTCCTCTCAGCCATCACGAAATTCTCCTGTTCCGCCGACGCCGGCAAAACCCCACTCCTTGACGTCGATCTCGTAGTCGGTCGGCGAAAGCAGGCGCCCGCGGCAGATTTTCATTCGGGGCGTAGGCAACTCCCGCTGCTTGGCGAGCCGGTCAAGCAATTCGTCGAGCAGCCAGGCGGGAACGTGATCGCGCTCGCTCGGATAGATCCAGCGGAAATTGAGAAGCTGCATCAGCAGCACCTCCCAGTGGACTTCGAGGTAGGAAAGCAGCCGGCGCCAATCGATCTGATCCTGCGCCTTGAGGATGGTATGAGCGATGTCGGCGCCGTCGTGGCGGCTTCTGTCCTGGATGAAGCATTTGGACCAGATAAGCTCGGTCGGACCGACGATCCGCACCTGACTGCCCAGCAGCTCGATTTGCCGCGCATGCTCCAGCCACTGATCGCCGACCGGCATGGTGCCGTTCGCCGATGCGAATATGACGTCAAAAAAATGCGTGCTCTTGAAGACCTTTCCAAGCCACCGGTCGTCCACGATCTCGACCGCATAGCCGGCTTGCTTGAAATGCGCCAGAATGCGCGCGTAGTCGCCGGCCTTGCAGAAAATGTCGAGGTCTTTGGTCTGGCGCGTGACGCCCGTATAGGCGCTCACCGCGTAGGTGCCGGCGACAAGAAAGGGGATGTCCGTTGCGGCGAGTTCGCGGATCGCCTCTGTATAAAAGACCTCGGCCTCGGCGTGTTGAAGCGTCGGCGCCGCTTTCGGATCGATCGTCGGAACGGATGCCGGGATGGCGCCTCCCGTTGGAGAATCGTTGGTCATGAAATCGTCGCTCCGAGGCCCAGCAACCTGCAGCTGTCCGTCTTTTAAACAAAGCCGCCGCCGCATGGTTCCGTTGCCGTCATAAAGCGTAAAATGTGATGGCGGAGCCTTTCTCGCCGCTGGTGAGTTGAAGGTGTGAACAAACCAACTGCACGGAGGCGACCATGGAGGACGGGCGCAAGGCGGTACGCGTCAGACTGAGGGGAAGGGTGCAAGGCGTCTCGTTTCGCGTGTGGACACGGACCGAGGCCGAGAGGCTCGGTCTGTCCGGGTGGGTTCGCAATGAGGAGGATGGATCCGTAACGGCACTGATCGTCGGAGCCGAAGGCGCGGTTTCGACCATGTTGGACCGGTTGTGGAAAGGGCCGACCGGAGCGTCGGTCTCCAGCGTGACATCCCAGGACGTCGATGCCGGCCAGGAGCCGAACGGATTCAGGATCATCGGCTAGGAGTGTGTACCGGCTTGAAGGCCAAGCCTCCGCGACGTTGCCTTGCGCGGGAGCAATCGACAGCCAGCGGTTCCGCAACAGGTCAAGGAAAAGGCGCTTGCGGAGGCAGCGGCTGTCATCGAGGATGACGATAGCTCGATCCTCATGGAAAGCCGCGCCGCCATTGCGGAAGCAGTCCATCGTCGCTACACGGCGCCCGCCGACTGAAATCCGCGCATCCCTGTGGTATCGAGCCTATGGTTCGAGCTTCGCCGATGGCGGATCGCCGTCGAAACGGCCTATCCGCTCATCAACGACCGCTGATGCGAGGCGTGGAAATCACTTCGCCGCCCCATCACCCGAACATGCCGGCCCCCAACATAAATGCCGGCAGCGTCAATGCCCGTAGCGTCAGTGCCCGAAGCGTCAGTGCATGAATATTCCTCGCAGCCAGGCGAAGAAACCAAACCTTTCGGACATTGCCGAACGGACGCGAGAGGCAGCCCATCGCGCTCGTATCGAGGCGCCGACATGGCAATGGCAGACGATTTCGTGCAGCTGCCAGTCGGTCAGTTCGAAGAAGCGCTTGGCTTCACCGTAGGTGTCATCTCTCAAGCCTTGCGCGCGAAAGATCGGGTCCTCGAAGGCAACCGTGAGAGGCGAGTCGTTGTAACGCATTTTCTCGCGTATCTCAGGGGACTTGTATTCGGTGCCGGTCAACGCTTCGAGACGTCGATCGGGGTTTTTCTCCAGCAGTTTCGCCCAACGTTCGAGACGCTGGCTTCGAGTCGCTACGAGGTCTGTTGCTTCAGCGTGAACGTCGGCAACGGTATGCAGTTGGTCAAGTGTTTGGTGCTTCACGGCCGCCTCCTATTCAGCAGGTGAGTTCGTCCCACCCTGAAATGGAAATTATGGCGCTCCACGACGCCGGCAAGGCCCTCATGCGCGGACCAATCGATCACTTTTCTGACGGCCCCGTCCGGCCACGAATGCCGATGCCTGCGGGATCATCGGAGGCTCGCGTCGGAACCATAGGCATGCGTGGTCGTTCTGCGTGCGTCAGCCCGAGCGAAAACCGATCGAAACGGGTGGCTTCAAAAATCCCAGCCGACGTCGGTGACCCGCCAAGGCAGAGTGCGAGCGGAAGGAAATCACACCATGGCCATTCTTCCCACTCCCGAACCAACGCCCACTCCCGCGCCCACACCGCCGCCGTTTCCTGAACCGAAGCCGGTGCGTGAGCCGGACCCGGACAGACTTCCCGACGAAGCTCCTGTCCCCAATCCGGATGAGAATGATGCGCCGCTGAAAATCAGTCCCAAAGCTCCCGGGAGTTGACGGAGCGGAGACGCTCGTTCCAGATCGCCCAGATCCCGCATGGATCCGAGATGGCGTCGGCGCGTTGGCTCACTGAGCGGCCAGCATGCGGGCTGCGTCGCCGTCGTCTCGGTGCTGTCAGTGGTGATCAGGCGCGGAAAATGACGACGGAAATGCTCATCGTCGCGGACATAGCAGGCATCAGATCGAGCGCTGCGGCGAAGCGAACTCGGATGCCTGCCTTAGATGCTGGCGCAGCAGCGCCTCGGCCCATTCGATCTCGCCCGCCTCGACGGCATCGAGGATGGCCAGATGTTCCCGGCAGGACTGCTCGATGCGTTCCGCCGGCAGTTCCTCGAAACCCGCCGACTCCTGCAACCGGCGCAGATTGTTCTGCTGGCGCACCGCATCCGCCAGGAACCGGTTGCCGGAACAGGCCGCAAGCCCTTCGTGAAAGGATGCGTTGATCCGGAACCATTCGTCGCCGCCGATCAGCGTCTTGCCCGTCGACACGATCGCCAGGATGCGCTGGTGAGCGCGGCGGACCGGCGCCAGTTGCTGAGGATCCGCATTGAACATGGGTGACCGCAGCGCCGCGCATTCGACGGCCGTCCGGAATTCATAGCTTTCCCGGTAGGCGTCCTCGCCGACCAGTGTGTCGGCGAAACGCCAGCCATGCCCCGGCAGGCGCTGCACCAGCCCTTCGGCGGCAAAGCGGAGCAAAAGCTTGCGCACGACGCCGCGCGACACCTGATAGCGCGGCATCAGTTCCGCCTCGGACACCTCTTGCGGCAGCTGGCCGAGCGCGCGCTCACGCATCATCCTGCGGTAAAGCTCCTCGAGCGGTGAACTGGGCAGGATATCCTCAGGGTCGAGGTCGGCGACCTCGCGCGCCAATTGCAGCCCCCTCGTCTCGAACGGGCTCAAGATGCCCTGGGCGACCAGCAGCTCCAACGCCGCGCTGATCGGAGAACGCGAGACGCCGAAGGTGCGGGCAAGGTCGGGCACCGAGACGCGGGTTCCAACCGTCCAGCCCGAATCCCTGATCCGCTCCAGGATCCGCCGCGCCAGATCGATCTGCAGCGGACTGGCCGTCTCGCCGCGTGCCGGCCGGTCGATGATCGTTTCATTCATAGGCACTTCCTCAGGCGTTCGCATCTTCGCATTATAGATATGCGCCACGCAGTTCGAACTGGCAATCTATCGAATTTTCCTGCTTTTCATTCAATCAAAATGCATTAGTATCCGAACTCAACGAGTTGAGGCTTCCCTTGATCACAACAGTCGCACCTTTTCCGCTTGTCGAGATCGAAGGAGCGCCGAAAGCGCGCGGCATGGCCTATGGCGAACAGGCGCGCGGTCGCATCGGCGCTTCGGTGGCGCTCTACGCCGGGCAGCTCGACCGGTTCGGCTTCGGGCGGGACGATGTCGCGCGGTTTTCCGAAATCTTCCTGCCTCGCTTGCGGCAACGGGCGCCCGATCTCGTCGAGGAAATGGAAGGGATCGCGTCAGGCGCCAATCTCGACCTGTCCTCGATCGTCCTGGTCAACGCGCGTACCGAAATCCTGCAGCTCGCCCGGCGCGAGAAAGGCATTTCCGACGACGAGCCCGACGGCTGCACGGGCGCTGTGATCTTGCCGGAGGCGACCCGCAACGGCAGGCTCATCCATGGCCAGAACTGGGACTGGAAGGCCGAATGCGCCGAGACCTCGGTGGTGCTGCGCATCCGGCGAACGGACGGGCCGGACCTCCTCACCTTCACCGAAGCCGGCGGACTGGCGCGCAGCGGCTTCAACGCGGCCGGCATCGGCATCACCGCGAACTATCTCGAATCGGACCGCGACTATCGCGAGATCGGAATTCCGCTGCCCTTCATCCGGCGCCGGGCGCTTGAAGCGCAGCATTTCGCGGACGCCATCAAGGTGGTGGCGACGACACCGAAATCCGGCTCCAACAACATGATCCTGAGCACCGCCGAGGGCTTCGCGGTCGATTTCGAATGCGCGCCGGACGAGGCCTTCGCCATCTATCCGGACGACGACATGATCGTCCACGCCAATCACTGGCAGAGCCCGGTGGCGTTGTCGAAGCTGCGCGAAACCGGGCTTCGCGACGTGCCGGACAGTCTCTATCGCGACCAGCGCGTGCGCCGTCGCCTGTCGGCGCGGCATGGGGACGTCACGATCGACGATTTGAAGGAAGCCCTCTTCGACGATTTCGCTTCGCCGTTCAGCGTCTGTCGTCCGCGGATCAGGAAGAAAGGCGGCAATCTCTCGGCGACGGTGGCGATGATCGTCTTCGAACCAGCCGCCGGCGTCATGGAGATCGCACCGTTGCCGGCCGAGAACCGCGAATTCACCCGCTACGAACTCACTCTCGACGACGAGGTCCGCGAGCGCGCCGAGAAGGCGATGCTGGCACGGGGGCGACCTTCGATATCAGCACAGGAGAAACGATGGTCCGCTTTGTCCTGACCCGCATCGCCAGCGCCATACCGACCCTGATCCTGGTGTCGGTTGCGGTCTTCGTGATGATGCGCTTCATCCCGGGTGATCCTGCGACGCTGATGCTGGGAGACCTCGCACAGCCCGGACAGGTCGAAGCCATGCGGCATCAGATGGGGCTCGACCAGCCCGTGGTGGTGCAATATCTGATCTGGGCCGGCAACGTCCTTACAGGCGATTTCGGGCGCTCGATCGGCAGCGGGCAAGAGGTGCTGCCGCTGATCCTCGACCGTTTTGCCGTCTCCTCGATCATCGTCCTCCTGGCCGTGCTTGTCGCCTCCGTCATCGCCGTGCCGGCCGGCATGCTGGCCGCCTGGAGACAGGACAGTCTTGGCGACATCACCGTCGTCGCCACCTCGACCATCCTGCTCTCGATCCCCAGTTTCTGGCTGGGGTTGATGCTGATGCTGATCTTCGGCCTCTATCTCGGCTGGCTGCCGATCGTCGGCTACGTGCCCTTCAGCCGCGACTTCGCGCAAGCCGCTCTCTATGTGATCCTGCCCGTGGTCACCCTGGTGCTCGTCGAGTCCGGCCCGATCGCGCGCATGGCCAGGGCCAGCACGATCGAGGTGGCGCGGCTGGAATACATCACCCATGCGCGGGCAAAGGGACTTTCCGAAAGCGCTGTGATGTGGCGCCATGCTTTCAAGAACGCCTTCGCGCCCACCTTGACCCTGATCGGCCTGGTGCTCGGCAGCCTGCTTTCCAGCATCGTCGTCATCGAGACCGTCTTCACCATTCCCGGCCTCGGCCGGCTGCTGGTCGACGCCATCTATGCCCGCGACTATCCGGTGATTCAGGGAACGATGCTGTTCATCGCCTTCATCTATGTCGTGGTCAACCTTCTCGTCGACCTCGTCTATCCGCTGCTCGATCCGAGGGTCGCCGCATGATCGCCCGTGCGCTCGGCCGGCCCGGCCTGAAATTCAATGCGACCTTCGGGATCGCCGTCACCGGGGCATTGATCCTTCTGGCTGTGTTCGGTCCATGGATCGCCCCCTACGATCCGCTCAAGCTTGATCTGCCGTCGCGCCTCAGCGGGCCGTCGCCCCAGCACCTGCTCGGTGCCGACGAGTTCGGGCGCGACGTGCTCAGCCGCCTCGCCAGCGGCGCGCGGACCAGCGCCTGGATCGCTTTTGCGACAGTCGCCTTCGCCTTGATCCTCGGCATCGTGTTCGGCGTTCTCGCCGGTTTCCTGCGCGGCTGGGTCGATCGCGTCGTCATGATGGTCAACGACGCCTTCCTCGCCTTCCCCGGCCTGCTTCTGGCGCTCGGCCTGATGGCGGTGATCGGCGCCAGCCGCGAGGGTATCATCGTTGCGCTCGGCCTTGCCTACATGCCGATCGTGGTGCGCGTGGTGCGGGCCTCGGTGATGTCCATTCGCGAGCGGGAATATGTCGAGGCCTCGCGGGTGATGGGCAACAGCGAGATCATCACCATGGCGCGGCACGTGCTGCCCAACTGCGTCGCCCCGATCATCGTGCTCGCCACCACCATGTTCGGCTGGATCATCCTGTCGGAAAGCGCGCTGAGCTTTCTTGGACTGGGCGTCCCGCCTCCAGCGCCGAGCTGGGGCAACATGCTGTCGACGGCTCGGCCCTATATCGGCCAGGCGCCGCATCTGATCATCCTGCCGGGTCTCTGCATCTCGATCACGCTGCTCGGCATCAACATGCTGGGCGACGCGGTGCGAGACTGGCTCGACCCGAAAATGTAGGTCCTGGAAACATGCTCGTGCCGACCGCGGACAACAACACGATGCTTTCAGTGCGCAACCTGTCGATCTCGGTCGGGCCATCGGGAAAGCGGATCGTCGACGGGCTGAATTTCGACCTCGCCCCCAGTGACATGCTGGCGCTGGTCGGCGAATCCGGTTCGGGCAAGACGATGGCGGCCCGCTCGATCGTGAGCTTGCTCCCTGCCCCGCTGGTCACGACGCCGGACAGCAGCATCCACTTCGAAGGACAAGAGCTCACCGGCCTCGCTCCAAAGGCGCTGCGCCAGATACGAGGTGCGCGGATCGGCATGGTTTTCCAGGAGCCGATGGTCTCGCTCAATCCCGCCGTCACCATCGGCGAGCAGATGGCGGAGGGTCTGCGCCTGCATAGCGCCATGTCGCGCGCCGAGATAAAGGACCGCTCGCTGGCAATGCTGGAGAGAATCCAGATCAAGGATCCCGGCAAATGCCTTGCGGCCTATCCGCACGAATTCTCCGGCGGCATGCGCCAACGCATCATGCTCGCATCGGTCATGCTGCTCAAGCCGCGCCTGCTGATCGCCGACGAGCCGACCACCGCGCTCGACACGCTGGTGCAGCGCGACGTGCTTGACCTGATGGTCGAGCTGACGCGGGAGAACGGAACCGCCGTCCTGCTGATCAGCCACGACCTCGGCATGGTGTCGCACTATGTGAACAACGTGACGGTGATGTGCGAAGGCAAGGCGGTCGAACAGGGAAGCAGCACCCAAGTGCTTCACGCACCGCAGCACGATTACACGAAGCGGTTGGTGGATGCGCTTCCCAAGCGCAGCGCCGGTGGATCGAGAAAAGCCGTCGACGGCCCGCCCCTGGTCGAGATCAGCAATGTCGTCATCGACTATCCGGGCCGTCCCAGGCTGTTTGGGCGCGCGCAGCCGAAGCGCGCCGTCGACGGCGTCGACCTGACCATCCGGCGCGGCGAAACCCTGGCGCTGGTCGGCGCGTCGGGCTCCGGCAAGACGACCCTCGGGCGCGCCATTGTCGGTCTCGTCAGGCCGGCCAGTGGAACGATCTCGTTTCTTGGCACGGCGATTGCAAACGATCGATCCGCTGACGCGCGTGCGCAGCGTCGTGACATGCAGATCGTCTTCCAGGACCCCTATTCGTCGCTCGACCCTCGCCAGTCGATTGCCGAGATCATCACCGAGCCGCTGAAGCTCGACACCGAATTGGACCGCAAGCGGCGGACCGCGCGCATGGATGAGGTCATCGAGGAAGTGGGGCTGACGCGCGACCTTCTCAAGCGTTTCCCGCATCAGCTTTCGGGTGGCCAGCGCCAGCGCGTCGCGATCGCCCGGGCGATCGTCAGGCGACCGGCCTTCGTCGTCGCCGACGAGCCGGTCTCGGCGCTCGACATGACGGTGCAGAAACAGATCCTGCTTCTGATCCGGTCGTTGCAGGAACGCTACGGGTTCGCCTGCCTGTTCGTCTCGCATGATCTGGGTGCGGTGGAGCAGGTTGCCGATCGGGTCGCCGTCATGCAGGACGGAAGGATTGTCGAGATCGGCGACCGCGACGACGTCTTCGATCGACCGCGCCACGCCTACACACGCGCCCTTCTCGATGCGGCGATGCTGATCGATCGCCATTTCGCCGATGGCGCGGGCGCACGCAAGGCAGTGGCTCGATGAGGACGGCATGGCTCGTCGCCGCACCATGACAGCGTTTGGCCGTATCACGGAGATCTGGCGATACCCCATCAGTTCGATGGGCGGCGAACGGCTGGACGGGACCGAGCTTGCGGAGGGCGGGATTCCGGGCGATCGGATCTGGGGCATCATCGACCGGCGCGACGGCGCTGTTGCCGCGCCGGAGAAGCTAAAATACTGGCGACCGCTGCCCAACCTTGTTGCAAGGCTGAAGGGTGACCGGCCGGAAATCGGCTTGGACGGCTCCTGGATCGATGCCGGCTCCAGCCTCGCAGGCGAGCTGGTTTCGGCCTTCCTCGATTTCCCGGCGGCGCTGCACCCACATGTCCGCTTCGGCTCGGAAGCCCAGGATCATATCGCGCCACGCTATCAGCGCGCCGACCTCCACATCGTCACGTCAGCCTCGATGAACAGACTTGCCGGCCTGCTTGAGGATCCTTCGCAAGTGGATTCCAGGCGGTTCCGGCCCAACATCGTGATCGAAACCGACGTTTCGCGGGGAGGTTTCGTCGAGCAGCAGATCATCGGGAAAGTGCTGGCGATCGGCAAGGCGCGGATCGTGATCTCGGAACCGTGCGCGCGCTGCACCTTCACAGCGCTGGCACAAGGCGATCTCGCCTTCGAGCCGGCAGTGCTGCAAACCATAGCGCGCCATGGCGAAGGCGGCTTCGGCGCGCTCTGCCAAATCATCGAACCGGGCAAGATCAGGCTGGGCGACCAGGTCACCTTGAACGAAGCCTGACCTTTGTCCAGCTTTCGACGCCGGGCGGCGGCACGTCGTGACGCTAGAGGTGAACATCCAACGCTTGGCGCCGGGGGCGAATACAGCTCACGACCACTTTTCTCCCCTTCCGCAGGAGAGTCCGAAGGGGAAGTGGTGACCCGAAGCAGACGGTCGTGATGCCATAAAAGATGTCGGCCTCGCGCCGATCTCGGACGCTGCGATCGGTTTGACCGCTTCCTGAAGCCGACGTCCCAGCGACCACAGTGACAGCCGCGGTTGTGCCCAATTGTGGACCTTGGCAAAATCACCGCCTTGAAGATCAGCCTAACCATCATCGGAGCATTGCCATGATGAGCTCGGACCAGAGACCAGCGTCAGCCTAGCGAACTGCCCCCTCCCTGCGCAATTTCGAGCGCCTTTACGCTTAGTCGGAAGCCGTCTACTATTCAGCTGAAGGCAGGGTCTTAGACATGGACCGCAAGCTTGCTGCCATTCTGGCTGCTGATGTGGTCGGCTATTCCGCTCAAATGGAGCGTGATGAAGCGGGGACTTTTGCACGGCTGAAAGCTGGTCGCGCAGAGCTTTTCGAACCAGAGATTGCGCGGCACCACGGTCGCATTTTCAAGCTCATGGGCGACGGCTTGCTGGCCGAGTTTGCCAGCGTGGTCGATGCGGTGGAATGTGCAGTCTCGCTGCAGCGTGGCCTAACCGAGCGCAATGCGTCGCTTCCCGAGGCCGAGCAGATCTTGGTCAGGATCGGAATAAATCTTGGCGAGGTGATAATCGACGGTGACGACCGTTACGGCGACGGGGTCAATATTGCCGCCCGGCTCCAACAATTGGCGGAATCCGGCGGCATCTGTGTCTCCGGTAAGGTGGCCAAGGAGGTCGAGAAAAAGCTTGCCTTCGGTTTCGAACCTTTGGGCGAGAAGAAGGTCAAGAACGTCACCGAACCCGTGCAGGTTTTCCGCATAACGCTTGAAAAACAGGGCATCCGCCATCGCTCAATACGGTCTCCTCCGCGGTGGGCGCTAGAGGGGATGGCGGTGGCCGTGGCCCTTCTGCTTGCCGCCGCAGCGGCTTGGCAATTCTGGCCGGCGGCGCCGGTGAGTGCCAGGCCATCGGTAGCGGTGCTGCCGTTTGAAAATTATGGCGGCGACGAGGCTACTGGACGGCTGGCCGACGGCCTCACAGAGGACATCATCACTGACCTTGCACGCTTCCCGGAATTGGAGGTGGTGGCTCGCAATTCGACGCAGGTCTACAAGGGCAAGCCGGTGGATGTGCGCGAAGTCGCTAAAGCGCTCCATGTCGGCTACGTGCTCGAAGGCTCGATCCAGCACCAGGGCGGCCGCGTCCGGATCACCGCGCAACTGATCGATGCCCAATCCGGCAATCATCTGTGGTCGGAGCGCTGGGACCGGCCCACCGAAGATGTGTTCGCAGTCCAGACTGAGATATCTGAGCAAGTCACCAACCGGCTAGGCGGCGGCGAGGGGCTGATCCAGAAAGCTGGCCGAGCTGCGGCCAAGCGCAAGCCGCCAGAGAACCTTAGCGCATACGAGCTTTATCTGCTTGGCACCGAGAAGCTTGCGCGGATCACCAAAGACGATATTCAGCAGGCCATCGTGCTGCTCAACCGCGCCGTCGAGCTGGATCCCGGCTTGGCCCGCGCCTGGGTCGAACTTTACCACTCTCACTCGCTATTGGCGAACTTCGGCGTCAATCCCGAGACAGAAGCAAAGGCGGCTGCCGATGCAGCCGAACGCGCCGTGCGACTTGATCCGAGCGACGCTGAAGCTCACGCCGCGCTGGGCATGAGCTTAGGCGAGCGGGGCGAGCTTTCGCGCGCGAAAGCTGAGCTGCAAATAGCCCTGAGCCTCGCGCCCGGTTCGGCTGAAATCCTGACCTTCTATGCCGGCTGGGCCGCGTCCTTCGGTGAACCAGAACGAGGTGCCGAATTGGTCGATCGGGTGATCCGGCTCGATCCTAACTACCCGATGTGGGCCACCGGCCTCTTCTCTAACGCTTACTTTATGGTGGGGCGATACGACGATGCGCTGAAAATGATGGAAGGCCTGACACCTGACAACTACAACCAGTGGAGATGGATGGTGCGCAGCGGTTCGCTCGCAGGCGCGGGCCGGATGGAAGAAGCGCAAGCCTCAGTCAAGGAGGCGCTCAAGCACTACCCGGACATGACCGTCGAAGGTATGGTCAACGCGCCGGGGATAAGCCCCACCGAGCGCGAGCGCTACTTGGAAACCTTGGTCCTGACCGGTTTCCCGCTGTGTGCATCCGACGAGCAACTGGCTAAGATGACTGTTCCAAAACGTCTTCCCGAGTGCCTGAAGTAGCCCTTCAGCGAGCTTCCCTGACGACCGAAATAGCTCGTGTCGCAGTGGCGTAAATTTCAGATGTATCTGCTCAACACCGCAACCGGCCCATTGCCGTCATGTCCGAAGTGTGTCTGATTGGCCGCTTCTGGCGCTGGTTGCTCGTTCTAATTGCGAAGGTACCTTCAATCGAACGATCGGAGAGCAACACGCCTCCGATCTTTCGGCGACAGATGAACCGCCGGCCTATTCGCTTTTCCAGACACCCCATACATGGGGGTTTGCCGCGGGCCATACCGAATAGCCCTTTAC
>NZ_JBVVQZ010000033.1:0-86 GCF_055811635.1 Mesorhizobium sp. WSM4806
GTGAATAGTGAATAGTGAATAGTGAATAGTGAATAGTGAATAGTGAATAGTGAATAGTGAATAGTGAATAGTGAATAAGGCAGTAG
>NZ_JBVVQZ010000033.1:186-47103 GCF_055811635.1 Mesorhizobium sp. WSM4806
TCAGTAGTCAGTAGTCAGTAGTCAGTAGTCAGTAGTCAGTAGTCAGTAGTCAGTAGTCAGTAGTCAGTAGTCAGTAGTCAGTAGCCAGTAGTCAGTGGTCAGTAGTCAGTAGTCAGTAATCAGTAATCAGTAATGCGCACCTAGTTCCATTCACCATTTACCATTTACCATTTACCACTCACTACTCACTACTCACTACTCACTACTCACTACTCGCTAACCTGCTACAGCTTCGCCAAAAGCTCCGGTGTCGGCCAGCCGTCGACCGGCAGGCCTAGCCGCATCTGCTCCTTGCGGATCGCTTCGCGGGTGTTGGTGCCCAGGATGCCGTCGACCGTTCCCACGTCATAGCCTCTGGCCTCGAGCTTTGTCTGCAATGCCCTCATCTGGTCGCCGTTGAGGCCGGGTTCGGGATTGCGCGGGTCGAATTGCGGCGCACCCGCCAGCCGCGCGGCGAGATTTGCCGCGGTCAGCGCATAGGTGAAGGACTGGTTCCATTCGAGGTAGACGTCGAAATTGTCGTAGACTAGGAAGGCTGGCCCCTTGCGGCCCATAGGCAGCGCGAGGCCTGCCTTCAGGCCGTTGTCGACAAGCGGCGTGCTGTTCGGGTTGGTGACACCCCACTGAGCCCATTGCGCCAGCGGCAGCTTGTTGGTGCGGCCGGTCTGGTCCCATGGCAAGTCGTCCGGCACGCGGACTTCCTCGATCCAGGGCTGGTCGCGTTTCCAGCCGCGCGACGTGATCTTGTTGGCGGTGGTCATGATCACATCAGGCGCGCTGCCGCGCAGGTCGATCACTTCGTCGCCGTCGCCGTCGACGCCTCGGCCGAGATAGTCGGAAGGCAGCATCTGCGTCTGGCCGATTTCGCCCGCCCAGGCGCCGGTGACGTCGGCCGGGACCACGCCGCGATCGATCAGCGTCAACAATGGCACGATCTGGGGCCGGAAGAGCTGCGGGCGACGACAGTCGTGAGAGAGCGTGACCAACGCGTTCAGCGTTTGGAAATCGCCCTGCACGGCGCCGAAATCGGTTTCCAGCGCCCAGAAGGCGGCAATGACCGGGGCCTGAACGCCGAATTCGCGATCGGCGCGGGCAAACACGTCGGCATATTCCTTTAAAACGACCGCGCCCTGCTTCAGCCGATAGGCCGATATCATGCGGTTCGAAAACTCGATGAAGGTCTGGGTAAAGACGCCTTGGGCGCGATCTCGCGCCAGCACCTTTCCATCGAGAGCGGCGGTTTCCAGCGCCTCAAGTCCGGCAGTGCCGACGCCGGCGTTCTTCGCCTCGGCCACAACGCCCTGCTTCCAGGCCTGGAAATCGCCGCCGCATTGCTGTGCCACCGCCGGCGACGTGGCGGCCAGAAACAGCGCCGCGAGAATTTCCAAGCGCAATCGCATCGCCATCCTCCCGAGAAGATTACCGGCGGTTGCAGGCGTCCTTCATTAGCTGTGTCGAAAAGCAGGCTGCAGGCCCGCTGTCAACGGGTGTTCTGCCGCAGCCATTTGTTCCAGGTGGCTTCCGAGCCGTTGAATACGTTGATATCGGCCTTCCCTGAGATGCCCGGCACAATACCGGTTCCGGTGTACTGCCAGAAGGTGAACGGGTGGCTGCCGTATCTTTTGCGCGGATGGCCGGCCACCGAACGCAGCCAGTAGGGATAGCCGCGGAAGGCCGACAGGCCGTTGTCGTCGAAGAAATCGATCGAGGTGTAGATGATCGGCTTCTTGCCATAGTGCTTTTCGACGATTTCGAGGAAAGTGCTCATCTCGCTGCGCACCGTGGCCGCATTGGGGCGCAGCTTGCAGGTCGGCGATTGCGGGTTCCATTCCATGTCGAGAACCGGTGGCATTGCCGAGCGGTCTCTGGGCACGTTCTGGATGAACCAGCGCGCCTGCGTCGCGGCCGGTGTGCAGAAATAGTAGAAATGATAGGCGGCGCGCGGAATTCCGGCGGCTTTCGTGCGGCTCCAATGCTCGTTGAAATACGCGTCGAAGCGATCGCCACCTTCCGTCGCCTTGACGAAAACGAAGGAAATGCCGCTGGCCCTGGCCGCCGGCCAATCGACCGAGGTCTGGTATTTGGAGACGTCGGTGCCATGGACGGCATAGCTCCACGGCGCGCCGCTGTCCCACTCATGCGGGTCGGAGTCGTCAAAACGGGGTGCGCGCACCGCAACGCTCGGCGCGCCCGATGAGGGAGGCGCAAGATCGTCGACGGTCGAGCAGGCGCCCAGTAGCGTCAGCAAGATGAAAGCCGCGAAACGGCGCATCGCTACTCCTGAACCGGTTTCAGCCGGCCGCTGATGGGTTGTTGCTGCAGGTGGTCCCTCGACCGTGCCCCCAAGCGATCGCCCCACAGGACCGCTCTCCTATCCCTGGTGTATCGCTGATCATGGTTGATATTCCGTTGACAGCGCTCGACCAGAACCGCGATTTTGCCGAAGCAATGACGGCAAATCGATGGCATAGATGAGCTTCCGGGGGAATCGGAAAATGCAGATTGCTCTGAGGCTGGTGAAGTGGCTGCTCGGGCTGGCCGTATTGGCGGTCGCAGCACTCGCCGCCTGGCTTTACATCGCGCCGCCGGAACTGATCCGCGTCGGCTCGGGTTATACGGCCAAGATCGTCTGCTCGAATGTCTTCATCGCCGGACGCGATGCCGATGAGGTGCTCGCAGTCGACGTGCAGGCGCCGGGCCATCCACTGCTGCGGCTGATGAGGATGTCCGTCGACAAGGAACAGGGCACGGTTTCGGCCGGGCTGTTCGGCGTGTTCGGCAAGAGCGTCGCCGTCGTTCGAGACGGGCTTGGCTGCACCGCGGTTCCGGGCGGCGACATCGCCCGGGCCAAAGCAGTCGCCGGGCCGGCGCTGACACCGCCGCCGCCGCTCGACGCGCTCTGGCCGGAGGGCGACAAGGTCGACGCATCGCAAAACCCCGAGATCGCGAAAATCCTCGACGATCCTGCAATGACCGGCGCCGGTATGCGGGCGGTGGTGGTGGTCAAGAACGGCCGCATCGTCGCCGAGCGTTATGGCGCAGGCTTTACCCAAAAGACGCCGCTGCTTGGCTGGTCGATGACCAAGACGGTCAATGCCGCGATCGTCGGCACGCTGGTGAAGGACGGCAAGATGGTGATGACGAACCAGGGCCTGTTCGGGCCCTGGAAAGCGGACGGCCGCGCCGCCATCAGCCTCGCCGACATGATGGCGATGTCGAGCGGGCTGGAATTCAACGAGGATTATGGCGACGTCACCGATGTGACGCGGATGCTCTACCTCGAGCCTGATATGGCGGGCTTTGCCGGATCCAAGCCGCTGACCGGCGAGGTGGGCAAGGTATTTTCCTATTCAAGCGGCACGGCAGCGATGCTGTCGCGGCTTTGGCAGGATGCGGTCGGCGACAAGGACAAGGCGCTGGCGTGGCCAAGGATTGCGCTGTTCGACCCGCTCAGCATGCAGAGCGCGGTGCTGGAGACCGACGAGCACGGCACCTTCGTCGGCTCGTCCTATCTCTACGCCACCGCCCGCGACTGGGCGCGCTTCGGCCAGTTCCTGCTGCAGGATGGTGTCTGGAACGGCCAGGAGGTCCTGCCTGCGGGCTTCGTCGCCTGGATGCGGGAAGCCGCAACCGCCTCGAAAGTCTACGGCAGGGGCCAGGTGTGGATCGAGGGTCCGGGCGACGAGGAGAGCCCCGGCGCCGGCATCGCTGCGGGCCTGCCAAGGGATAGCTATTGGATGGAAGGCCATGACGGGCAGACGGTCGCCATCATCCCCTCGGCGCAGCTTGTGGTGGTGCGGCTCGGCCTGACGCCGGCCAAGCTCGGCTACCGGCCGCAGATCATGCTGGCAGCGCTGGTGAAGGCGCTGCATTAGAGGAATGCGGCGATCGCTCGCCGCAGAGTCTATGCAGCTGTCGCCAAAGGCCTTCCACGATCAATACGCGCCCGCCCGTCGGGCGAGGAGCGAAGCGACGCGACCGATCTTGGGATTCCGTGACCTTGGAGCGCTGCTGCGGTGCAGAACCTTCGATCGCGGAGCGAGGCGCCCCCCTCTGTCCTGCCGGACATCTCCCCCACAAGGAGGGAGATTGGCAGCTCGCGCGCCTCACCCTTCTTTCAACGTTGAAGATTGGCGAAGCCGGACGCGACATCTGATCTCCCCCCAAGTGGGGGAGATGTCCGGCAGGACAGAGGGGGGCGCGAAGGATCGCTACCGTTTTCGTTCTGAGCCGCTGCATCCTTCGGCTGATGTCACGGAATGGATCCCAGGGTCTGCGCCGTCGCTTCGCTCCTTGCTTGACCTAGGATGACGAAGGCGCGGGGGCTTATGGCTAATCGCAGACGTTGGAGATTGGCGGTTGCAGGCCGGTCGGCAGCGACCCTCCACAGGGCTCAGTCAAAGAGCAAATCCTCTGGGCTGCGGAACTAGCTGGCGATCTTGATCACGGCCAGCCAGGCGTAACCGCGATAAAGCGTTCTAAACCGAAGGGTTGCGCCCACTCTTGCAGATTCTGATTGCAGGACGTCCCGCAGGGCCTCGCGCGGCTCGACGTGGAATTTTCTCAGCCAGCCGCGCAGCAGCGTGCGGAACCAGCGGGGCAGGGCCTCCTGCTGGCCGAAATCGACGACGTGCAGCGAGCCGCCGGGTGACAGGGCTGCAAGTGCCGCGGAAATCGTCTTCTCCCAGCCGGGGATCATCGACAGCGAATAGGAGACAAAAATGCGGTCGAAACTTTCGACGGAAAATAGCGCCTTCGCGTCGAAATCGGTGGCGTCGCCGCGCGCCAGCTTGACGCGGCCGGAAAGACCTTCGCGGGCAATGGCAGCAGTGGCCGTTTCCAGCATTTCGGCTGAAATATCGAGACCGAAGAAGCGGGCGTCGGGATAAAGGCGGGCGGCGAGGACTATGTTGCGGCCGGTGCCGCAGCCAAGCTCGAGCACGGTGCCGCCGGCCGGCACTTCCAGCGCTGATATCAACCGGTCGCGGCCGAGCAGGTAATATTTGCGGGTCAGGTCGTAGGCGTGGCGCTGCCAGCGGTAGACGCCGTCCATCAGCTCGGCGTGCCCGGCCGGCGGTTCGCCGTGCCTGGCCGGCAGTTCGGTCGCGCTCATGCGGCTTGCTTCACATAAAGGTGGAAGCCGCCATAGATGGCCGAACGGTCGCGGGCCGAGAATTCGCGCGACGCCTCGTCCGCATAGCTCCACTGGTCGAGCAGCGAATTCGAGACCCGGCCGGGCAACAGGCTGGGTTCGGCCGCGGTGCGGAAGATGACGCGAGCATCGGTCGACGCGGTGCGGGTGATCTCGGCCCACAGCGCATTGAGCTGGTCGTCGGTCATCCAGTCCTGCGCGTCGAGCAGGACGAAGCGGTCGACGGAACCTGCATCCTTGCCGGCAAGGAACTCGATCAGATTGGCATGGTGGATGGCGACGCGGTCGACATTGTTGCGGATCGCCTGGTAGTTGCGTTTTTCGAGATAGGCAGGCAGCGCCGCCTCGCCGGGATTGGGGTAGCGGCGGGCAAAAGCCTGCCAGGCGAAATAGTTGTTCTCCAGCGGAAAATCGCAGGCGAGCTTTTCCAGCCGGGCCTTCAGCACGCTGGCCATGGTGCCGTCGCCCGAGGTGATCAGCGAATCGTACTGCGCCGGCGGAATGCCGAGGCCGAACAGCGAGGCTTTTCGCGATGTTGCCCATTTCAGCAGCGGTTTTTCGAAGACCGGCGCCAGCTCGTCGTCGAAGAAGCGGCGCTGGTCGGCCAGGCTTTTGGCTTCCATGATGCCGGCCGGATCGACGCCGAAGAATTTGGCGGTGCGGTGGCCCATGGCGATGAACAGGCCGAGCAGGCCGGTCTGGTAGAAATTGCGGTCGAAGACGGCGATGCGGCGACGCCGGCGCCAGTTGCGATGTTCCCAGTAATGGCGGCTGACCGGGTCGAGATGCGGCGCGATGAAACGGTCGTAGGCTTGCGAATTGTGACGGGTCTCGGCAGCGCCGAAGAAACGGAACAGGTCGCCCTGCGACGGCAGATGGCGCACCGCTTCGAGCTTCATGCGGTTCAGCGCGATATGGGCGGCGTTGAGATCGACGGCGTCGACCCTTTCGGGTGACCGGGTGAGATAGGCAAGGATGTTGCAGCCGCCCGAGGCGATGGTGACGACGCGGTGGCCCTGGCCAAGCTGCATCGCCTCCATGTCGACGTCGGGGTCTTCCCAGATCTGCGGATAGACGAGGCCGGAAAACAGCAAGGCGAAGAGCCGCTCGGAGAGGCCGGCCTTAGACAGCGGGCGGTTCTGGTAGACGGCCTTGCCAACTTGCTTGCCGCGGCGAAAAACCAGTTCTCCGGAAACATCCGTCATGACAAGGCGATTCCCCGTTTGCTCTGGCGCAAGCGGGTAGCGCAGGTGGATGACAGGCCGGTGACAGTCTGTTGAGGCGAGTTCAGGCGTTGCCAAATCCGCCCGGCGTCGGCGTCGTCACGATGACGGCTTCACCGGCCTCGAGCAGCGTCTGGTCGCAAGCCTTCAGGACTTCGATGCGGCCATCCTTGCGACGGACCTTGGTCGAGCCGACCTCCCCATTGCCGCCGCCGTCCAGGCCTTGCGGCGGGCGGTTGCGATGTGAGGACAGGATCGCGCATTCCATCTTTTCGAGGAAACGGATGGTGCGCTCGGTGCCGTCGCCGGCACTCCATTTGCCTTTGCCGCCGGAGCCTTCGCGGATGTGGAAATCCTCGAGCAGCACGGGGAAGCGCAACTCCAGCACTTCCGGGTCGGTCAGGCGCGAATTGGTCATGTGGGTGTGGACGCCGGAGGTGCCGGCAAAGCCGCGACCGCTGTTCATCCGGCCTGCCGGCGAGCCGGAGCAGATCGTCTCGTAATACTGGTACTGCTTGTTGCCGAAGGTGAGGTTGTTCATCGTGCCTTGCGCATTGGCCATCGCGCCCATGGCGCCGAACAGCGCATTGGTGACATGCTGCGAGGTCTCGACATTGCCGGCGACGACTGCGGCCGGGTAGGTCGGCTTCAGCATGCAACCCTTGGGAATGATGATGTTGATCGGTCTCAGGCACCCGGCATTCATCGGGATCATGTCCTCGACCATGACGCGGAACGCATAGAGCACGGCTGCGCGGGCGACCGGCTCGGGGGCGTTGAAGTTGTTCTTCATGACCGGCGATGTGCCGGTGAAGTCGACGGTCGCCTCACGCTTTTGCCGGTCGACCGATATCTTCACCTTGATGATTTGGCCGGTGTCGGTCGGATACTCGTATACGGAGCTGTCGGGCAACCGCTCCAGCACGCGGCGCACGCTTTCGGCGGCATTGTCCTGGACATGGCCCATATAGGCCTCGACCACGCCAAGGCCGAAATGCGCGACCATCTTGCGCAATTCGGCCACGCCCTTTTCATTGGCGGCAATCTGCGCCTTGAGGTCGGCGATGTTCTGGTGCGGGTTGCGTGCCGGGTAGGGGTGGTCGGTGAGCAGCGTCTCCAGCTCCTTCTCGCGGAACCGGCCGCGATCGACGATGCGGAAATTGTCGAACAGCACGCCTTCCTCGTCGACGGTGGTGGCGAGCGGCGTCATCGAGCCGGGCGCGGTGCCGCCGATATCGGCATGATGGCCGCGCGAGGCGACGTAGAAGAGGATCTTTGGCGATTGGCCGATCTCCCCCCTTGTGGGGGAGATGCCCGGCAGGGCAGAGGGGGGCAACGTCGAGCGCTCAGCTTCGCGGTATGCCGGCTCGCCAATTGGAGGCGTTGGCGGGACAGCGCCCCCCTCTGTCGGCTTCGCCGACATCTCCCCCACATGGGGGGAGATTGGGCGCTCATCCTCAAAGACCGGCGTCACCACCGTAATGTCAGGCAGATGCGTGCCGCCATTATAAGGCGCATTCAGTGCGAAGACGTCGCCGGGGTGAATGTCGCCGGAGTTGAGCCGGATGATGGTTTCCACCGAACGGTCCATGGAGCCGAGATGCACCGGCATGTGCGGCGCATTGGCGACCAGCGCGCCATTGCGGTCGAAGACGGCACAGGAGAAATCCAGTCGTTCCTTGATGTTGACCGAATAGGCGGTGTTTTGCAGCGTCACGCCCATCTGTTCGGCGATCGACATGAACAGGTTGTTGAACACCTCCAGCATGACCGGATCGGCCTCGGTGCCGAGTGCCGCCAGCCGGCGCTTTTTCTCGATGCGACGCAGGAGCACGTGGTTCCTGGCGGTGATTTCGGCCTGCCAGCCCGGCTCGACGACGATGGTCTGGTTCGGTTCGATGACCAGGGCAGGGCCGCCAAGCTTGTGCCCCGGTTTGAGCGCCTCGCGGCGGAAAATGCCGGCGTCTCGCCAGGTGCCGTCGATGAAGATTTGCCGATTTTCCGAAGGGCTTGCGGCGATGTCCTCAAGGATTGAATCACTTTCCTCGCGGCCGGCCGCGCCGCTGTCGATACCTTCGACGCCGACTGATTCCACGATCATCGGCTTGTCGTCATAGACGAAGCCGAACTGCGCCTTGTGCGCTGATTCGAAATCCGCCTTGGCGCGTGCGATCGAACCGTGCTCGAAATTCACCGGCAGCGCGGTGTCGGTGCCGTCGTAGCGGATCTGCAGCACCGGTTTCGAGGCGACGGCGTCCTCGGCAATGCCTTGCGCGGCAAGCTCGTCGATGACGGCTTTGCGCAGCGTCGCGATGAGCTCGTCGATTGCCGGCCTGGACACTTCCGCCAGCGGTTTCAGCAGCGCCTGCTGGCGCGACGAAAAAATCGAGGACAATCCAATGCCATAGGCCGACAGCAGGCCGGAGAAGGGATGGATCAGCACCGCCTCCATGCCGAGTGCGTCGGCAACGAGGCAGGCGTGCTGGCCGCCGGCGCCGCCAAAACAGTTCAGGAGATACTCGGTGACGTCGTAGCCGCGCTGCACGGAAATCTTCTTGATGGCGTTGGCCATGTTTTCGACGGCGATGGTGACGAACCCTTCGGCGACCGCCTCCGGCGTGCGGCCGTCGCCGATTTCGGCGGCGAGTGCGGCGAATTTCTCGCGCACGGTTTGCACATCGAGCGGCTCGTCCTGGCCGGGTCCAAAAATGGCCGGGAAGAAGCCGGGCTGCAGCTTGCCCAGCATGACATTGGCGTCGGTGACGGCCAGCGGGCCGCCGCGCCGGTAGGCGGCCGGGCCGGGATTGGCGCCGGCCGAATCCGGCCCGGCGCGAAAACGGCCGGCCTCGTAGTGCAGGATGGAGCCGCCGCCGGCGGCGACGGTGTGAATGCGCATCATCGGCGCGCGGATGCGCACGCCGGCAACCTCGGTGTCGAAGGCGCGCTCATAGTCGCCGTCATAATGAGCGACGTCGGTTGAGGTGCCGCCCATGTCGAAGCCGATGACCTTGTCGAAACCGGCGAGCTTTGCTGTCTCGACCATGCCGACGACGCCGCCGGCCGGACCGGACAGCAACGCGTCCTTGCCCTGGAACATATCGGCGGCGGTAAGGCCGCCGGATGACATCATGAACATCAGGCGAGGGGATTCCCTCCCACTTGAGGGGAGGGTGGCGGCGAAGCCGCCGGGTGGGGTCGGCTCGACTGGGTTCGACGCTCTGGCGGTGCCTTCTGAGATGACCCCCTCTGTCGGCTTCGCCGACATCTCCCCCTCGAGGGGGGAGAGGACGCCCAGCTCTTGCGCCACCTTCTGCACATACCTTGCCAGAATCGGCGACAGATAGGCGTCGACCACGGTGGTGTCGCCGCGGCCGACCAGCTTGATGAGCGGCGAGACCTCATGACTGACCGAGACCTGCGAAAACCCCAGTTTCCTGCAGACTTTTGCAACCGCCTTTTCGTGGTCGGGATATTTCCAGGCATGCATGAAAACGATCGCCACCGCGTCGATGCCGTCGGCCCTGGCTTGTTCGATAGCCGGGCGCATGGCGGCGATGTCGAGCAGCCTTTCGACGCGGCCGTCGGCGCGCACGCGCTCGTCGACCTCGATGACGCGCTCGTTGAGCTGTTCGGGAAGGATGATCTGCTTGGCGAAGATATCGGGCCGCGCCTGATAGGCGATCCTCAGCGCGTCGCGAAATCCCCTGGTGATGAGCAGCAGCACACGGTCGCCCTTGCGCTCCAGAAGCGCGTTGGTGGCAACGGTGGTGCCCATCTTGATGTCGCCGATCAGGCCGGATGGGATCGGCGCGCCGGATTTTAGCCCGAGCAGATCGCGAATGCCCTGGATGGCGGCGTCGGCATAGGCTTCGGGATTTTCGGATAGCAGCTTGCGCGGGTGCAGTCCGCCTTGCGGGTCCCGGCCGATGACATCGGTGAAGGTGCCGCCGCGGTCGATCCAGAAATCCCATTTGGCGGTCACGGCAGCTCTCCCGGGCATTTTATTGATTCAAATGTGCTAATTCGCCATGGTCTGGTGTTAATTCGCCATGGCTTCGCCGGCAACGCAAAAGCAGATGATGTTACATACGGAAATGCAACGTTATGAAACCCATGGGGCATTTGGTGCATTCTGTCCTCGATCGTCACCGGTAGCGGGGGCGTGATTAGAGGAGAGATGTCATGAAGAAACTCATTCTTGCGTCGGTTTCGGCGCTTGCCCTGCTTGGCGTTGCGGCTTGCAGCGACAGCGGCACGGGCGGGGACGCCACCACCACGCAGAGCACCAATCCTCCGGCGAACGAACAGCCGATGCAGCCGGCTCCTGACGCGACTAAGCCGGCCGAGCCGGCTCCGGCACAGCCATCTGCGCCGGCGCAGTAATTCTTATGTGATGAACAGAAGGCCGGCATCGTGCCGGCCTTCTGACTTCAGGACAATCTTCTTGCGGTCGCCGCCGCAAGCTTGGTCGCCTGTCACTTTTTGGCCCAGCAGAAGGGGCCGAAATGGCGAGGTGGCGAAGGCTTGCAGTTTCGCGCGCTACGCCCCTGCTGCCAGCTAATTTCCATGATCGACGGTTGCGCCGGCTGCTCAGGCGGCCGCGAAATCGGCTGGGCCGGCTTTGCGGCATTGTCTTCCAGCTTGATAGCGGTGGGCTTGATAGCGGCGGCCAGTTAGCCCTAATAGGTGCCCATGTCGATTTGGGATCGCCTCGGCGACTTCATCACCCGCGTTTCGTCCTCAACCTCGTCCGGCGTCGCCGACGTGGTCGAGGCTGTGCGCACGGTTTTCTCCGGCGACCCTGACCTGCGCCGGCGCGTCGCTTTCTCGGTGGCGATGATCGCGCTGTCGGCCAAGATGGCCAAGGCCGACGGCATCGTCACCCAGGACGAGGTGCGCGCCTTCCAGCAGATATTCGAAGTGCCGAAGGAGCAGATGCGCAATGTGGCGCGGCTCTACGATCTGGCCAAGTGCGACATCGCCGGCTTCGAGACTTATGCCGCGCGCATGGCGCAGCTTTGCGGCTCCGGCCATTCGAACTGCGCGATGCTGGAGGACATTCTCGACGGGCTGTTCCATATCGCCAAGGCCGACGGGCTGGTCCACGAGCGCGAAGGTCAGTTCCTGCATCGCATCGCCGAGATCTTCCGGATCGAGGAGGCGCATTACCAGAGCATTCTGGCCCGGCACGTCGATCTGGGTGCGGCCGATCCGTATGTCGTGCTCGGCATCGAGCGGGGAAAAACCTTCGAGGAGGTCAGGAAGCGTTACCGCAAGCTGGTTTCGGACAACCATCCCGACCGGCTGATCGCACGCGGCCTGCCGCAGGAATTCATCAAGATCGCAACCAGCAGGATAGCGGCGATCAACGCGGCCTATGAGATGATCGAACGGGGCCTGCGGCACGCATGAGCGGCTTCCTGCCCGACGAGCCGAGCGCCGAGGTCAGGGTATCGCCGAATTTCGGTCCACGACGCGAGACGGTCGACATGATCGTGCTGCACTACACCGGCATGGAGACCGGCGCCGGCGCCGAAGCATGGCTGTGCGATCCAGCCAGCGAGGTTTCGTCGCACTACCTCGTCCATGAGGACGGCCGCATCGTCCAGATGGTCAGGGAAAGCGACCGTGCCTGGCATGCCGGCAAGAGTTCCTGGTTCGGACGTAGCGACATCAACTCCTGTTCGGTCGGCATCGAGATCGTCAATCCGGGACATTCGCTGGGCTACCGGAATTTTCCGAAACCGCAGATCGATGCCCTGATCGGCCTGTGCAAGGGGATTGTTCAGCGCCATTCCATCCCGGCTCAACGGGTGCTCGCCCATTCCGACGTGGCGCCGGGACGCAAGATCGACCCGGGCGAGAGATTCCCCTGGAAGGCCCTGTTCGAGGCCGGTGTCGGCCATCTTGTCGAAGCGGCACCCGTCAGGCGCGGCGCGGTGGTGAAGGCCGGCGACGCGTTTGCCGAGGTCGAGGCGTTGCAGTCGATGCTGGCGCTCTACGGTTATGGCGTGGAGATATCAGGCGCTTTCGATCGGCAAACCGAAATCGTGGTCGAGGCTTTCCAGAGGCATTTCCGGCAACGCAAAGTGGATGGCGTGGCCGACGGATCGACAATTCGCACGCTGGAACGGCTGCTTGGCTCGGTGAGGGCAGTTCCGTCCAAGTAGTCTTTTCCTGGCTGTAAGTTACAGCCTGTCATTTAAAGTGACTTGCCCCGCCTTTTTTGCCGCCAATTCGACCGTCAAAGGCGATCCGTGCAAGTTGTCGGACCTACAGCCTCCCAAGTGTTCCGACGTTGATTGGCGTAGCTGCGTGAAGTTCTTCGCGCGGTTCAAACAGAACAGGATCCCATGCAGAAATTGACCGTTTTAACGGCAGCTGTTGCTGCCGGCGTAATAACTTTTGCCATCGGTGCGGCCAATGGCACGCCTTTGAGCCAGCGGGCCGACCAGGGTTTCATGACCGCGTCCGATAAGACTGCCACGCCGAAAGCCGGGCAAGATGCCGGAGAAAAAAGGACAGCCTCCGCAACGGCGAAAAAAGTTGCTGCGGTGAAAGCGAAAAAGCCAGCATCCGCAAAGGCGGAAAAGGTCTCTGCAAAGAAGGCAGTCGTTGCAAAGAAGCCAGTCCTTGCAAAGAAGGCAGTCTCCAAGCGGCATGTGGAGCGCAACAGGACCCGCATCGACCAGGCGACGACGGCGTCGATCGGCCGGCAAAGCCGGGCGGCGGCGCCGAAGCCGGCGGCCGCTGGCGATAGCGGCCAGTATTCGACGATCATCGAGCGTCATGCGGCCAGCAATGGTGTGCCGGTCTCGCTCGCCAAGGCCGTCATCATGATCGAGAGCAGGTTTCAGCCGAACCAGGTCGGCCGCGCCGGTGAGATCGGCCTGATGCAGATCAAGCCGTCGACGGCGCGGATGATGGGTTACAGCGGCTCGATCAAGGGTCTCCACGATCCCGAGACCAACATCAAATACGGCATGAAATACCTCGCCATGGCGCGCAACCTCGGCGACGGCACGACCTGCGGCACGATCCTGAAGTACAATGCCGGCCATGGCGCCAAGCGGATGAACCCGATTTCAGCGGCCTATTGCGGCAAGGTCAAAGTGCAACTGGCCGCGCTTGGAGCGCCGGCGTAATAGACCGGGACCTGCTTTTTTGTTTGCGTTTTCGAATGTGAATCCCTTTATACGCCTTGCCAGCTGGCCGGGCGGCCGCACCCGCGAAGCCGAAAGGCTGCGGGTGAGGAAAGTCCGGGCTCCATGGAGACACGGTGCCGGTTAATGGCCGGCGGGGGCGACCCTAGGGAAAGTGCCACAGAAAGCAAACCGCCACGATCCGTCGTGGTAAGGGTGAAAGGGTGGGGTAAGAGCCCACCGCGCGACTGGCAACAGGAGCGGCACGGTAAACCCCACCGGGAGCAAGACCGAATAGGGGCGGTGCGAGGGGAAACCCTCGAGGGCTGTTTCCGGCTCACCGCCCGGGTAGGTTGCGTGAGGCGCATGGCAACATGCGCCCAAGATGAATGGCCGCCACGTTCTCGCGCCGCAAGGGGCGAGGGCCATACAGAACCCGGCTTACAGGCCAGCTGGCAATTTTCGTCCAGATTCTACGTTTTCGTCCAGATTCTTGGGGGGAAACTCCCTGATATCAGCAGGTTGCGTCTTCGGGCGCGCTTGCTGGTTCAGGCGCTTCATTGACCGAAACAGCTTTTACTGGGCTGTGCATG
The DNA here is from genome assembly GCF_055811635.1 of Mesorhizobium sp. WSM4806. Classification (NCBI taxonomy): domain Bacteria; kingdom Pseudomonadati; phylum Pseudomonadota; class Alphaproteobacteria; order Hyphomicrobiales; family Phyllobacteriaceae; genus Mesorhizobium; species Mesorhizobium sp. WSM4806. The sequence continues at coordinate 14,297 of NZ_JBVVQZ010000033.1, forward strand.
GAGCAAGCGTTTCTTGAAACTGGTGCGATTAAATCGTACTTTCCTAAAGCGCGTCGCGTTCGACCGTCCTCTCGCGACGCGCTTTAGGTTGTTGTTTATGCATGTCGTTATCGCAGAACCGCTGCACACTTTTGCGCGACATGCATTAGTACGGGCGGTATCAGGAGCGCACCATGGGTCAGGTCGACAAACGCAGCATCACGCTTTCGCCGGAATTGGCGGCGGCGGTCGACGATGTGGTCGCCGCCGGCGAATATGCTTCGGCGAGCGAGGTGATCCGCGACGCACTCAGGCAATGGAAGGACCGCCGTGACTTGCACGGCTACACGCTCGAGGAGTTGCGCAAGCTGGTGCAGGAAGGGATCGACAGCGGACCGGCGCTGGACGGCCCGCCAATCATGGAACGACTGCGCGCCAAATATCTGAAAATGGCCGAGGCCAAAGGCCTTGAGGAGTGAAATACCGCCTGCTTCCCCAGGCAGTAATCGACCTCGAACGTATCGGCGACTACATTGCCGAACACAACCCTGATGCAGCGATCCGCCTCGTGAATATCCTGGAGAGGCGCTGTGATTTGCTGACCCTGCATCCTTTCTCGGGCGCACCGCGCGAAGACATTGCGCCCGGCATCCGCCATCTGGTCGTCGGCGAATACCTTACCTTGTACCGTGTCGGCGCGGATGCAGTCGAGATCCTGCGTGTGCTGCATGGCCGGCGCAATATCGAAGCCGACGATCTGGCTTCGTGATCGGTTCGGTCAACCGTCGACGCCGTCCAGCGACGCCTCGATCGCCTGCCAAAGCGCTTCCACCGGCTCGCAGCCGACCGACAGGCGAACAAAGCCGGGCGGCACCGCATCACCCCAGCGGGCGCGCCGCTCGGCCGAAGAGTGGACGCCGCCGAAGGAGGTCGCCGGCTGGATCAGGGCGCAGGCGCCGATGAACGCTTCGGCCCTGGCTTCACTCCCCAGGTCGAGGCCGACAAGGAAGCCGAAACGCTGCATCTGGGTGGTCGCCAGATTGTGTGAAGGGTCATCCTCCAGTCCAGGAAAGCGAACGGAGTTCACGGCCCGATGATTTGTCAGGCGTCGGGCGATCAGTTCGGCCGATGTGCACATGCGGTCGAAGCGGACTTCCAGCGTCTCGAGGCCTCGATGGACCAGCCAGGCTTCGAATGGTCCGGGGATCGAGCCCGACAGTTTGCGCCACTCGCGGATGGCGGTGATGATGCCGGCGTCACGGCTGGCGACATGGCCGAACAGCGCGTCGGAATGGCCATTGGGCGCTTTTGTGTCAGCAGCAACGACGATATCGGCGCCGAGGTCGAGCGGGCGCTGACCGTAAGGCGTCATCGTGGTGTTGTCGGCGACGACCAGCGCGCCGGCCTCGTGCGCAAGGCGCGCCACGCCGGCCAGGTCGCAAATGTCCAGCCCAGGATTGGATGGGGTCTCGACGAACACCAGCCGGTAGCCGGAAAAACCGCCGTCCACAAAGGACTCGGTCGGTCGTGTGTCGAACGGGAGGTCGAACGGTTTGAGGAAGCGTTCGGCAAGCAGGCGCGGCGTGTAGTAACCATCGGATGGCAACAGGATGCGATCGCCGGCCTTGAGCAGCGCGAAGAAGACCGCCGCGATCGCCGCCATGCCCGACGGGAACGCTACGGACGGCGCGTCCTCGAGGTGGCCGAGCATGTCTTCCACCGCCTCCCATGTCGGATTGTCGTAGCGCCCGTACTGGCTGACGCCGGCCGGATTGCCGGGCAGATGGAAAGTGGTCGTCATTGTCAGCGGCAGCGAGACCGGGTCGCCCTTGGCGAGCTTGACGCCACGCAAATGGGCAAGGGTGGCCGCGCGGGTGGCCGCGCGCGATTTGGCTGTTTCGGACATGTATTTTCAACCTTCTGACCGAGAAAAGAACCTGTTTCTGACCGAGAAAAGGCAGGCCGACGCTATGCGTGGTGGCGCTCCGCGGCAAGCCGCCTCCGGTTAGGCCAAACCGCTCTAAACGCTTCGTTAGGCTTAATGGAGCATAAACACGGGAGTGCCGTCAAAGCTGCCCTCATCGGTTGTGGCGCGCGTTTTGTGAAGCCTATTCCCGTTGACGCCCATAGTACCCCATGATATCCCATTCAGATATTCAAGCCTTCGTTCCGCGTCAGGGTGAAGCGTACGCCAATCGGGCAGCCGCGGCGGCTGCGCGTTCGCCTGTTTTTGCCTTTTGGAGCGAAGTGAGTTTTGGGCAGGGACCGCGCTGCGGCGGCGCGGGCGGGAAGATGCAGAGGGGTGCGGCGGCGCAAGCGGCCGTAACGCGTAATGGACCGGTTTCTGTCAAGCGCGGTGAACAGGATCGATGCGAAGGGGCGGGTGTCCGTTCCAGCGCATTTCCGTGCGGTTGTGCAGAAGCGCGGTTGTTCGGAACTCTATGCGCTGCGCTGCCTGGACCGTCCGGCGATGGATGTCGGCGGGCTCGACCTGCTCGACCGCTACGAGCAGCGCATCGCGCAGGAAGACCCCTTCCTGCAGACCTCGGACGACATGTCGTTCTTCTGCCATGGCGATGGAACCTTTCTCAAGCTCGATCAGGACGGCCGCATCTCGATGACCGATTTCATCCGCGAGCATACCGGCATTTCCGCGGAAGTGGCTTTTGTCGGCCGCGGCAATTTCTTTCAGATCTGGGAACCTGGACGGCTCACCGCCTATGGGGCGGAAGCACGCGCCCGGCTTTTGCAGCTTCGGCAGGGGACGAAGCCCGGGGAGCGGCCGGAATGATGGCGGGCTACGGCGATGACCCTCACGCCGTTGGCGGACCAGCCCGTCACATTCCGGTCCTCCTTGCCGAAGTGCTGGAGGCGCTTTCGCCCAAGACGGGCGAGGTGGTCGTCGACGGCACATTCGGCGCCGGCGGCTACTCCAAAGCCATTCTGGCGAGCGGCGCCTCGGTTGTCGCGATCGACCGCGATCCGGATGCGATTGCTGCCGGTCGTGTTCTCGAGCAACAATCGGGCGGCAGGCTCCGGCTTGTTCAGGCGCCGTTCTCGACATTGGACGAGCATGTCGAAAGCGCTGACGGCGTCGTGCTCGACATCGGCATCTCCTCCATGCAGATCGATCAGGCGGAGCGCGGTTTTTCGTTCCGTGCCGACGGACCGCTCGATATGCGCATGGCGCAGGCTGGCCTCAGCGCCGCCGATGTCGTCAACTCTTTCAAGGTGGGCGATCTTGCCCGCATCTTCGGGTTTCTTGGCGAAGAGCGCCATGCCGGCCGCATCGCCCGCATGATTGAAAGCCGTCGCGAAAAACATCCGTTCGAGCGCACGCTCGACCTTGCAGACGCCATTGAGACGCATATCGGCCGCGCGCCGAAGGACAAGATCCATCCAGCGACCCGCGTCTTCCAGGCGCTGCGCATTTTCGTCAATGACGAACTCGGCGAACTGGCCAAAGCGCTGTTTGCGGCTGAACGCGTGCTGAAACCGGGCGGACGGCTGGCCGTGGTGACGTTCCATTCCCTGGAAGACCGCATCGTCAAGCGCTTCATCGCCGATCGCGCCGATGCGGCGACCGGATCGCGGCACCTGCCCGAGGCGCAGGCGCGCAGCGCCACCTTCAAAAAGGTGGGCAGCGGCGTGACGCCCGGTGAGGCCGAGATATCGGCCAATCCGCGGGCGCGCTCGGCAAGGCTGCGCGCGGCGATCCGCACCGACGCGCCGGCGCGCGCCGGCGATTTTTCGATTTTCGGGCTTCCAAAACTTCCTGATCCAAAACTTCCCGGTGCCGAGCGGCCGGGAGAGAGGTGAGCACGTGTTTCGTACCAGCGACATAGTCCTTATCGCCGTCATGGTTTCGGCCGCGGCCTTGACCTTCAAGACCAAGCGCGAGGCCGAGGAACAATTGGCGGCGGTGCACAAGATCCAGGCGCAGATCCGCTACGAGGAGGATACGATCGATCTCCTCAAGGCGGACTGGAGCCTGCTTACCCAACCGTCGCGCCTGCAAAAGCTGGCCGAGACCTATAAATCGCAACTCGAGCTCGAGCCGGTCAGCGCCCGCCAGATCATCGGGCTGGACGATCTGCCGGCAAAACCCCTCACCATCGAGGACCTTTCGTCCGAGCGGCTGGGCGGCATGGCCGACAGTTCCAGCAAGGAACCGATGGGCAACGACCCCGTGGTCACCGGAGGCATCGTCCAATGATCGCCAGACTCCCAGTGATCACCAGTCTGCTGACGCGCCGCGCCAAGTCCGGTGACGACGGATCGATTGTGGTCGAAGGCGCCCGCAAGGCGACCGGCGGCAAGGGCAGGACCCGCGTCGTGATGACGATGGCGGTGTTTTTCGGCATCTATCTGACCATCACCGGGCGGCTGGTCTATCTCGGTTTCCAGAACCCCGACCTGTCCGGCGGTCCGCAGAGCCGGGTGACGGCGTCGCGGCCCGACATCGTCGACCGCAACGGCGAAGTTCTGGCGACCGACATCAAGACGGCGTCGCTGTTTGCCGAACCGCGCCGCATTGTCGACGCCGACGAGGCGATCGAAAAACTGGCGACGGTGCTTCCCGAAATCGACTACGAGCAGACCTATCACAAGCTGAAGAGCGGCGCCGGCTTCGTCTGGCTGCAGCGGCAACTGACGCCCAAGCAACAATCGGAGATTCTGCAGCTCGGCATTCCGGGCATCGGCTTCCGCACCGAAAAGCGCCGCTTCTACCCGGCCGGCGAAACCTCGTCCTACATTGTCGGCCTCACCAACATCGACAACCAGGGCATCTCCGGCATGGAGAAATACATCGACGAACAGGGGCTGAGCGATCTTCAGGCGTCCGGCCTGGCGGTGGCCAAGGATCTGAAGCCGGTGCAGCTCTCGATCGACCTGCGCGTCCAGCATATCGTGCGTGATGAGGTCGCCACCGGCATGGAAAAATACCGCGCAATCGCGGCGGGCGCCGTCGTTCTCAACGTCAAGACCGGCGAAGTGGTCGCGATGGCCTCGGTTCCGGATTTCGATCCGAACAACCCCTATAATGCGCACGACAAGGACCGCTTGAACCGCATGTCGGCCGGGCTCTACGAGATGGGCTCGACCTTGAAGAGCTTTACCACCGCCATGGCGCTCGATTCCGGCAAAGTGACGCTGGAAAGCCGTTTCGACGCTACGCGCCCGATCAGGATCGGCCGCCAGACCATCCATGATTTTCATGGCAAGTCCCGGGTGCTGTCGGTGCCCGAAGTGTTCATCTATTCGTCCAACATCGGTTCGGCCAAGGAAGCTGAAGCGGTCGGCATCGAGGGGCACCGCGAATTCCTGCATCGCCTGGGCATCCTCGAGAGAATGCAGACGGAACTGCCTGAGGTCGCCCGCCCGACCGAGCCAAAAGTCTGGAAACAGGTCCATTCGATCACCATCGCCTTTGGTCACGGTGTGTCGACGACGCCGCTGCAGACGGCGGTCGGCTGTGCCGCGCTGATGAACGGCGGCTATCTGATCCAGCCGACATTCCTGAGACGGGCGCAGGAACAGGCGATGTCGGTGGCCAAGAAAGTCGTCAGCGACAAGACATCCGAGAACATGCGCTATCTCTATGCACTCAATGCCGAGAAAGGCTCAGGCAGGAACGCCAGGGTCCCAGGTTATCGCGTCGGCGGCAAGACGGGAACGGCCGAGAAGGTTGTCAACGGTCGCTACTCAAAGGACAAGAACTTCAACGCCTTCGTCGCGGCGTTCCCGATGGACGATCCGCAATACATCGTGCTTACCATCGCCGACGAACCGAAGCCGGAAAAACCCGGCATGGGTGCGACGGCCGCCTCGAATGCAGGCGCCATGGCTGCAAACATTATCCGACGTTCGGCTTCCATGCTTGGCGTGAAGCCAGATTTCAGCCATGAAAATGGCGCAACGCTGGTTTCCTATCAGTGATTCTGAGGGCGCGCCGGCAACTGCGCGCTATTTTGTTGCTATGAACGGGGTTCGATGAAGCTGAAAGACCTAGCCGGTATCCTGCCTGTCGAGGGGACAGCTTCCTTCGATACGGAGGTTACCGGGATTTCTTCGGATTCCCGCCAGGTAGGACCGGGCGTGGTCTTCTTCGCGCTCGCTGGCACCAAGACCGATGGCGCGGCCTATTCCGCCGATGCCGCCAAGCGCGGCGCCGCAGCGATCGTGACCGGCAAGGGCAGCGGCGCCGTCACCGGACTGCCGGTGCCGGTTTTCGCCGTCGACGATCCGCGCCTGGCGCTGGCGCTGAGTGCGGCCCGCTACTTCGGCAGGCAGCCGCAAACCATGGTCGCGGTGACCGGCACCAGCGGCAAGACATCGGTTGCGGCTTTCACCAGGCAGATCTGGGAGCAGTCAGGCTTTGCCGCTGCTTCGATCGGCACGACCGGCGTGGTGGCGCCGGGCCGCAACGAGTACGGCTCGCTGACCACCCCCGACCCGGTCGACCTGCACAGGCTGCTGCGCGAACTGGCGGATGCCGGCGTCACCCACGCATCGATGGAGGCCTCCAGCCATGGTCTCGATCAGCGCCGGCTTGACGGCGTGAAACTCGCAGCCGGCGGGTTCACCAATCTCGGCCGCGATCATATGGACTATCATCCGACAGTCGAGGACTATCATCGCGCCAAGCTGCGCCTGTTCGACGCGCTGCTGCCGAAGGGCGCGCCGGCCGTCATCTTTGCCGACGATCCCTGGTCGGAGCCGACGATCCAGGCGGCAAGGGCCGCGGGACTGGATGTGCTGACGGTCGGCCGCCACGGCGAGTTCCTGACACTGAAGCGGGTCGAGCACGAGCGCCACCGCCAGCGTGCCGAGGTGGAAGTCGATGGCGTTCTCCACGAGATCGACCTGCCGCTGGCCGGCGATTTCCAGATCGCCAATGCCCTGGTTTCGGCGGGCCTCGCCATTTCTACTGGAACACCTGCCGCCAAAGCCCTGATGGCGTTGGAGAAATTAAAGGGCGCCCCGGGCCGGCTGGACCTTGTTGGCACCGCTGCCAACGGTGCGCCGGTCTATGTCGATTACGCGCACAAGCCGGACGCGCTGGAAAACGTGTTGGCTTCGGTGCGGCCGTTCACCACCGGCCGCGTCATCGTCGTGTTCGGCTGCGGCGGCGACCGCGACCGTGGCAAGCGTCCGATCATGGGCGAGATCGCCACGCGGCTCGCCGATGTCGTCATCGTCACCGACGACAATCCGCGCTCGGAAGTGCCCGAAACGATCCGTGCCGCGATTCTTGCCGCTGCACCCGGCGGCATCGAGATCGGTGACCGGCGCAAGGCGATCCACGAGGCAGTCGCCATGCTCCATGCCGGCGATACGCTGATCGTGGCCGGCAAGGGGCATGAGGAAGGCCAGACCGTCGGCGCCGAGACGCTGCATTTTTCCGACCATGAGGAAGTCCGCGCCGCGCTCCAGGAGCACGCCGCATGAGCTTGCTGTGGACGTCAGAGGATCTCGTCGCCGCCATGGGCGGACGACCGCTCGGTCCGATGCCGGAGGGTATCGGCGGCATCTCGATCGACAGCCGCAGCCTTGAGCCGGGCGATGCTTTCTTCGCGATCAAGGGCGAGGCGATGGACGGCCATGATTTCGCGACCGCCGCCATCAAGGCCGGCGCCGGCGTGCTGGTCGTCGCTGAGGGCAAGTTGCCGTCGCTCGGGCGGCTGACGGCGCCGATGATCGTCGTGCAGGACGTCTTGGCCGCGCTGGAAAAGCTGGGGCTGGCCGCGCGCGCGCGCTCGAATGCCAAGATCATCGCGGTGACCGGTTCGGCGGGCAAGACCACCACCAAGGAAGCGCTGCGCCATGTGCTGTCCGTAGTCGGCAAGGTGCACGCATCGGCGCAGTCTTTCAACAACCACTGGGGCGTGCCGCTGACGCTGGCGCGGCTGCCTGTGGATTGCGACTATGCCGTGTTCGAGATCGGCATGAACCATCCTGACGAGGTCCGGCCACTGGCCAGGATGGTCCGGCCGCATGTCGCCATCGTCACGCTGATCGCCGCGGCACATCTCGGCTTCTTCCGCAACCTGGACGAGATCGCCAGGGCCAAGGCCGAGATTTTCGAAGGACTGGAACCGGACGGCGCCGTCCTTCTCAACCGCGACGACCCGCGCTGGAAGCTTCTGGACAAGATGGCGAGAGCCGCCGGCGTCGAGCACATCTACGGCTTTGGCGAGAATGCCCGTGCGACCTTCAAGCTGCTGACATGCGCGCTGCATGCCGATCATTCCGTCATCACTGCCAAGATCGGCGGTCAGGAGATCACCGCCAGGGTCGGCGCGCCGGGCCGACACATGGTGCAGAATGTGCTGGCCGTGCTGGGCGCCGCGCACCTGGTCGGCGCCGACATCGCCAGGGTGGCGCCGGCGCTGGCCGATCTTTCGGCCGAACGCGGACGCGGCAAGCGCCATGTGCTGCGCCACCCGAAAGGTCCGATCACGCTGATCGACGAGAGCTACAACGCCAATCCGGCGTCGATGAGCGCAGCAATGGCGCTGCTCAACGCGACGCCGGTGTCGGGCGAAGGCAGGCGCATCGCGGTGCTCGGCGACATGCTCGAGCTCGGCGACCATTCGGCGAAGCTGCACGCCGCCCTTGCCGATCTCATCGCCGGCACCGACACGCGCACGGTCTTTCTCGCCGGCCCGCAAATGCGGGCGCTGGCCGATATCCTGCCTGATGAGATCGAGACAGAATATCGCGCCGGCGCAGAGGATCTGAAACTGGTGCTTCTGTCGGCACTGAAGCCGGGCGACGTGGTGATGATCAAATCGTCGAAAGGCATCGGGTTTTCCAAATTGGTCGACGCACTGCTCAGCAAATTTCCGGCGGCAGCCGCAACCGCCAAACAGACCTAGAGCCAGGTCCGGGGACCGAATCGCATGTTCACACTGCTCGTCGAATTCGCGGACAAGATCTCGGTCTTCAACGTCTTCCGCTACATAACCTTCCGCACCGGCGGCGCGCTGATCACCGCGGCGCTGATCGTCTTCATCTTCGGCCCGGCCATTATCAATTCGCTGAGGCTGCGGCAGGGCAAGGGCCAGCCGATCCGCGCCGACGGGCCACAGACGCATTTCAAGAAAGCCGGCACGCCGACCATGGGCGGGCTGATGATCCTGTGCGGCATCATCGGCTCGTCGCTGTTGTGGGCGAACCTGTCCAGCATCTATGTCTGGGTGGTGCTGCTGGTGACCCTGGGTTTCGGCTCGATCGGGTTCTACGACGATTATCTCAAGGTGACGAAGCAATCGCATCTCGGCTTCTCTGGCAAGGCGCGGCTGGGGCTTGAATTCGTCATCGCCGGCATCGCCGCCTGGGTGATCATGCACAATGGCCAGGCGCCGTTCTCATCGTCGCTGACCTTCCCCTTCGCCAAGGAGTTCCTCATCAATCTCGGCTGGTTCTTCATCCCGTTCTCGTGCTTCGTCATCGTCGGCGCCGGCAACGCGGTGAACCTGACCGATGGCCTCGACGGCCTTGCGATCGTGCCGATCATGATCGCGGCGGCGTCCTTCGGCGTCATCGCCTACCTGTCCGGCAATGCGGTGTTCGCCGAGTATTTGCAGATCCATTTCGTGCCCGGCACCGGTGAATTGGCGGTGGTCCTCGGCGCAGTGATCGGCGCCGGCCTCGGCTTCCTGTGGTTCAACGCACCGCCGGCGGCGATCTTCATGGGCGATACCGGCTCGCTGGCGCTTGGCGGCCTGATCGGCACGGTTGCGGTTGCCACCAAGCACGAGATCGTGCTGGTCATCGTCGGCGGCCTGTTCGTTGTCGAGATCCTGTCGGTCATCATCCAGGTCGGCTACTTCAAGATGACCGGCAAGCGGGTATTCCTGATGGCGCCGATCCACCATCATTTCGAAAAGCTCGGCTGGACCGAAAGCCAGGTGGTGATCCGCTTCTGGATCATCGCCGTCATCCTGGCGCTGGTCGGCCTGTCGACCCTCAAGCTGCGATAGGAGGCCGCTTGATCCCCGCCGCATCCTTCGCAGGCAAGCGCGTTTCACTCTTCGGGCTCGGCGGCTCGGGGATCGCCACTGCGCGCGCGTTGATCGAGGGCGGGGCGGAGGTGCTCGCCTGGGACGACAATCCCGGCAGTGTCGCCAATGCCGCGGCCGTCGGTATCGCGACCGGCGACCTGCGTGGCGCCGACTGGGCGAAATTCTCGGCCTTCGTGCTGTCGCCCGGCGTGCCGCTGACGCATCCGAAGCCGCACTGGACAGTGGAACTGGCGCGCGCTTCAGGCGTCGAGATCATTGGCGACATCGAGCTGTTCTGCCGTCAGCGGACCTTGCTGGCGCCGGCTGCACCCTTCGTCGCCATAACCGGCACCAACGGCAAATCGACGACCACGGCGCTGACGGCGCATATCCTGAAATCGGCCGGACGCGACACGCAGATGGGCGGCAATATCGGCCGCGCGGTGATGACGCTCGATCCGCCGGAGCCGGGGCGGCATTATGTCGTGGAATGCTCGTCCTACCAGATAGACCTGGCGCCCTCGATCAATCCGACTGCCGGCGTCCTGCTCAACCTGACGCCCGATCATCTCGACCGTCATGGCACGATGCAGCACTACGCCGCGATCAAGGAGCGGCTGACGGCCGGCAGCGAAACGGCCATCGTCGGCGTCGACGATTCCTGGTGCGCCCAGCTCGCCGACCGGCTGGAGCGGGCAGGCCGGCACGTCATCCGCATTTCGAAGCGCCTGCCGCTGACCGACGGCTATTTCGCCGAGGGCACCGATCTGATGGAGGCGGTGCACGGCCGTTACAGCCGGGTCGCCTTTCTCGAAGGCATCGGCTCGCTGCGCGGCCAGCACAATGCGCAGAATGCGCTGGCCGCTCTCGCCGCCTGCCTCAAGGTCGGGCTCGATCTGGGCGAGATCCAGTCGGGGCTGGAGAGCTTTCCCGGGCTGGCGCACCGTATGGAGCAGGTCGGCCGCAAGGGCCATGTGCTGTTCATCAACGATTCCAAGGCGACCAATGCCGATGCGGCTGCGCCCGCATTGTCCTCCTTTCCGCGCATCTACTGGATCGCCGGCGGGTTGCCGAAAGAGGGTGGCATCGAGCCGTTGCGCGGCCTCTTTCCGCGCATCGCCAAAGCCTATCTGATCGGCGAGGCCGCACCAGCCTTCTCGGCGACGCTTGGCGAGGCGGTGCCCTACGAGATCTCCGGCACTCTGGCGGCAGCTGTCGAGCATGCGGCAAGCGACGCGGCCAGGGACGACTGCAACGGCGAGGTGGTGGTGCTGCTTTCACCGGCCTGCGCCAGTTTCGACCAGTTCAAGAATTTCGAAGTGCGCGGCGAAGCCTTCAGGCAAGCTGCGAGCACTATTGATGGCGTGAAGCTCATCGGAGGGGCACGATAATGCAAAGCCGTCTGGACAAAAGCCCGGTTGCCACTTGGTGGTGGACGATCGATCGCTGGTTCCTGGCTGCGTTCCTGTCGCTGATGGGGCTCGGCATCGTGCTGTCCTTCGCGGCAAGCCCGGCGGTGGCCCAGCGCATCGGCCTGGACAGTTTCCACTTCGCCACGAGGCAGATCATCTTCACCATTCCCGCACTTGGCGTGATGCTGGCCGTCTCCTTCCTGGAATCGCGGCAGATCAGGCGCATGGCCCTGGCGATGCTGTGCATCACGCTGGTGCTGATGTTGGCGGTGCTCTACATCGGCGTCGAGGTGAAGGGCGCGCGTCGCTGGGTGTCGCTCGCCGGGGTGTCGCTGCAGCCGTCGGAATTCCTGAAGCCTGCCTTCGTCGTCATCTGCGCCTGGCTGTTTGCCGAACACAAGCGCCAGCCCGACATTCCAGGCAATCTGTTCGCCATGCTGCTGCTGGCCCTCGTCATCTCGCTGCTGGTGGCGCAGCCCGATTTCGGCCAGACCATGCTGGTGCTCGGCACCTGGGGGGTGATGTTCTTCATGGCCGGACTGCCATGGCTGTGGATCATCGCGCTGGGCGCTGTCGGCATCGGCGGCGTGTTTGCCGCCTATACCGTGTTCCCGCACGTCGCCGGCCGCATCGATCGCTTCATGACCGGCGAGGGAGACACGTTCCAGGTCGACATGGGCCGCGATGCGCTGATCAATGGCGGCTGGTTCGGCGTCGGTCCGGGCGAGGGCACCGTCAAGCGGGTGATACCCGACAGCCATGCCGATTTCGTCTACTCGGTGGCCGGCGAGGAGTTCGGACTGATCATGTGCTTCTTCATCATGATCATCTTCGCCTTCATCGTGCTGCGCGGCCTCGGCACCGCGCTCAAGGAGCAGGACGATTTCACACGCTATGCGGTCGGCGGCCTGGTCACGGTCTTCGGTCTGCAGTCGGTCATCAACATGGCCGTCAATCTGCAGCTGATGCCGGCCAAGGGCATGACCTTGCCGTTCATCTCCTATGGCGGCTCTTCGCAGATCGCCATCGCCATTTCGATGGGCATGGTGCTGGCGCTGACGCGCAAGCGGCCGGAAAAGCGCAAGCAGTTGGGCTTCGCGCCGTCGCAGCGCGCCATGCCGGCGGAGTGAAATGTCGAGGGGCGCGATCCTTTTGGCGGCCGGCGGCACGGGCGGGCATCTCTTCCCGGCCGAGGCGCTGGCGCACGAGCTGATCAGGCGCGGCTGGACGGTGCATCTCGCCGCCGATGATCGTGCCGAGCGTTTTGCCGGCCAGTTCCCGGCCGCGGGTATCCATCCGATCCAGTCGGCGACCATCGGCTCGAAAAATCCTTTCGCCGTGCTCGCCGCCTTCTGGAAGATCTGGGGCGGCGTGCGGCAGGCATCGGCCGTGATCGGCCGGGTCAAGCCAGCCGTCGTGGTCGGTTTCGGCGGCTATCCGACGCTGCCGCCGCTCTATGCGGCGACGCGGCGCAAGGTGCCGACGCTGATCCACGAGCAGAACGCGGTGATGGGGCGCGCCAACCGGGCGCTCGCCGGGCGTGTCGATGCCATCGCCGGCGGGTTTTTGCCAGAAGATTCAAGCGCTGCAGGCGCCAAGACGGTGACGACCGGCAATCCGGTCAGGCCGCAAGTGCTGGAGGCGGCAAAGACGCCCTATGCGGCGTCGACCGGGGAGCAGCGGTTCCGCCTCCTGGTGTTCGGCGGCAGCCAGGGCGCACAGTTCTTTTCCGATGCGGTGCCGGCGGCGGTTCGACAGCTTTCCGATGCACAACGCGGGCGGCTTGATATCACCCAGCAGGCGCGTGCCGACGATGTCGAGCGGGTGAAGGCGGCCTATGCCGCCCTTGGCGTCGAGGCTGAGGTGTCGCCCTTCTTCACCGACATGGCGGCGCGCATGGCTGCGGCGCATCTGGTGATGTCGCGGTCCGGCGCATCGACCGTATCGGAAATCGCGGTGATCGGCCGGCCGGCGCTGCTGGTGCCCTATCCGCATGCGCTCGACCACGACCAGGCGGCCAATGCCGCGGCATTGGCCGCGGCAGGCGGCGCCGAAGTGCATCCGCAATCGACGCTTTCGTCCGAGCGCATCGCCGCGCTCGTCGGAGCGCTGATGGACGATCCGGAGCGGCTGACCACGATGGCAGCGGCGGCGAAATCGGCCGGAAAACCGGACGCGGCACGGTTGCTCGCCGATCTGACAGAGGCTATTGCGTCGAGGAAAAGCGTATCGGAATTCAGGAAGGAGACGCACGTATGAAGATGCCGCAGACGATCGGCCTCGTGCATTTCATCGGCATCGGCGGTATCGGCATGAGCGGCATCGCCGAGGTGCTGCATAATCTCGGCTATCAGGTGCAAGGGTCCGACCAGGCCGACAGCGCCAATGTGCAGCGGCTGCGCGACAAGGGCATCGAGTGCTTCGTCGGTCACCATGCCGACAATATCGGCGATGCCGAAGTGGTCGTCGTCTCGACGGCGATCAAGAAATCCAATCCGGAGCTGAAGGCGGCACGCGAGAAACTGCTTCCCATCGTCCGTCGCGCCGAGATGCTGGCGGAACTGATGCGCTTCCGGCAGGCGGTGGCCATCGGCGGCACGCATGGCAAGACGACGACGACCTCGATGGTGGCGACGGTGCTCGAGGCCGGCGGGCTCGATCCGACCGTGATCAATGGCGGCATCATCAATGCCTACGGCACCAACGCCCGCATGGGCGATGGCGAATGGATGGTGGTGGAGGCCGATGAGAGCGACGGCACGTTCCTGAAGCTGCCGGCCGAGATTGCCGTCGTCACCAACATCGATCCCGAACATCTCGACCATTACGGCTCCTTCGACAAGGTGCGCGAGGCCTTTCGCCAGTTCGTCGAAAACGTGCCGTTCTACGGCTTCGGCGTCATGTGCACCGACCATCCGGAGGTGCAGGCGCTGGTCAGCCGCATCGAGGACCGGCGCGTCATCACCTATGGCGAGAACGCACAGGCCGACGTGCGTTTCATCAATCACCGCATGGATGGCCCGACCTCGGAATTCGACGTGGTGATCCGCGACCGCAAGACCGGCGGCCAGTCGACGATATCAGGCCTGCGCCTGCCGATGCCCGGCCGTCACAACGTCGCCAATGCGACGGCGGCGATCGCCGTCGCGCATGAGCTCGGCCTTTCGGCCGAGGCGATCAGGAAGGGCCTGTCGTCCTTCGCCGGCGTCAAGCGGCGCTTCACCCGTACCGGTTCGTGGAACGGCGTCGATGTGTTCGATGATTACGGCCACCATCCGGTCGAGATCACGGCGGTTCTCAAGGCGGCGCGCGATGCCACCAAGGGCCGCGTCATCGCGATTGCCCAGCCACACCGCTTCACCCGGCTTCACGACCTGTTCGACGAGTTTTCCGTCTGCTTCAACGATGCCGACACGGTGATGGTGGCGCCGGTCTATGCGGCAGGCGAAGAGCCGATCGACGGGGTGACGTCCGAGGCATTGGTGTCGCGCATCCGCTCCGGCGGCCATCGCGACGCGCGCTACATCGAAGGCCCCGCGGCGATTGCGCCGGTTATCCGCGACCTGGCCAAACCAGGCGATTTCATCGTCTTCCTCGGTGCCGGCAACATCACGCAATGGGCCTACGCGCTGCCCAGGGAACTCGGCGGTACTGCCTCATGATGCGTGGCCAGGCATTGATCGACAAGCTTGGCGGCCGGCTTGCCGGCCTGCGCGGCCGCATCACGCCCAATGCCGAGATGGACAAGATCACCTGGTTCCGCGCCGGCGGGCTGGCCGACGCGCTGTTCCAGCCGGCCGACGAAGACGATCTCGCTGCGTTCCTGGGAGCCGTGCCCGAAGAGATACCGCTGACCACCGTCGGTATCGGCTCGAACCTGCTTGTCCGTGACGGCGGTATTGCGGGCTTCGTCATCCGGCTTTCGGCCAAGGGCTTTGGCGAAGCCGAAGTGATTGCGCCGACCACGATCAAGGCGGGCGCGGCCACGCCCGACAAACGCCTTGCCGCTGTCGCCTATCAGGCTGGCATAGGCGGCTTTGAGTTCTACCACGGCATTCCGGGCGCCATCGGCGGTGCGCTGAGGATGAATGCCGGCGCCAATGGCGTCGAGACGCGCGAGCGCGTCGTCGAGGTGCGGGCGCTCGACCGCAAGGGCACTGTGCACACGCTGAGCAACGCCGATATGGGTTACGCCTATCGCCATTCGGCAGCACCTGCCGGGCTGATCTTCACATCAGCGGTGTTCGAAGGCGTTGTGGCAGACAAGGCCGCGATCAAGGCGGCGATGGACGCCGTCCAGCATCATCGCGAGACCGTGCAGCCGATCCGCGAAAAGACCGGCGGCTCGACATTCAAGAATCCGGAGGGCACCTCGGCCTGGAAGGAGATCGACAGGGCGGGCTGTCGGGGGCTGATGATCGGCGGCGCGCAGATGTCGCCGATGCATTGCAACTTCATGATCAACACGGGAACCGCGACCGGCTACGACCTTGAATATCTTGGCGAGACAGTGCGCGCGCGCGTGCTCGAACGGTCGGGCATCCGGCTGCATTGGGAAATCAAGCGCATCGGCAAATTCCGGCCAGGGCACGAGGTCCAGGAATTCCTCGGACAGTTGCTGTAAGGACTCAACAACACAGTTTTCGCGGCCATTTTTGCGGAAAGTGAATCTCGCGGAATCGTAAGGACTTGCCAGCGATTCAACTCTCTGATTCTCTGCCCTGAAGCGTTTCCTGATTTGAGTCGTTTCGACGCGTCACCAGCGTTTTTCCGTCAGGGGCTGCCTGCCGGGAAACTCGGGGACTCGATGGTGCAGAAATCGTCAGAGCAGGGACTGCTCCGAGCGTTTGAGTGTATGGCCCTTTCCGGGGCGTGTGAGATGCAGACCCGCAGTGAAAGGGCCCGCCGTGATAGGGAATGACGGGAAATGAAAAGCAAGCACGTGGCCGTCCTTCTGGGTGGATTCTCGTCCGAGCGGCCCGTGTCCTTGTCTTCGGGGAAAGCCTGTGCCGATGCGCTCGAGACGGAAGGCTACCAGGTCACTCGCGTCGACGTCTCGCGCGATGTTGGATCGGTGCTGGCTGAGCTCAAGCCTGATGTTGCCTTCAATGCGCTGCATGGTCCTTTCGGCGAGGACGGCACCATCCAGGGCATCCTCGAATATCTTGCCATCCCCTACACCCATTCCGGCGTGCTCGCCTCGGCGCTTGCCATGAACAAGGAGCAAGCCAAGAAGATCGCCAAGTCTCACGGCATTCCGGTCGCCGAATCGAAGGTCGTCAATCGCTTCGCCATCCAGAACAAGCACCCGATGAAGCCGCCCTACGTCGTCAAGCCGGTCAATGAGGGGTCGAGCTTCGGTGTCGTCATCGTGCACGAAGGGCAGTCGCATCCGCCGCAGGTCATCGGTTCGTCCGACTGGAAGTATGGCGATACCGTCATGGCGGAGCGCTATGTGCACGGGCGGGAGTTGACCTGCGCGGTGATGGGCGATGTGGCGCTCGGCGTCTGCGAGATCATCCCGACCGGCCATTCCTTCTACGACTATGATTCAAAATACGTCGCGGGCGGATCAAAACACGAATGCCCTGCAAAAATTTCACCGAATATTTACCAAAAAATACAGACACTGACGCTCAGGGCTCACCAAGTTATCGGCTGCCGGGGCGTTTCCCGGTCGGACTTCCGTTATGATGATCGACACTCCGAGAACGGCGAAATTGTCTGGCTCGAGGTCAACACTCAGCCCGGCATGACGCCGACATCCTTGGTGCCTGAGATCGCCGCGCAGGCGGGACACTCGTTCGGCGATTTGTTGAGTTGGATGGTGGAGGACGCTTCGTGTCTGCGTTGAGGTGGGGACAGGGCAAGGGGAAGGGTGCGGCCGGGCCGACGCTGTTCGGTGTGGCGTTGTCGTTCGACCATTTCGTGCTGCCGCGCCTGCTTCGCCGGCCGGCTCGCATGCTGGCGCGTCTGGGCGAGGACGACTTCGAGGTGCCGCCGTTTTCCGCAGCCGTGCTGTCGGCGGCGCTGCTCGTATCGGGCAGTGCCTATGGCGCCTATCTCGGCGGGCATGTCGACGCTATCGTCCAGGGCATCACCGCGCGCACGGGCTTTGCCGTCGACCAGATCAAGGTCGTCGGCAACCGCGCAACCTCCGAGATCGATATTCTCGACAGGATGCAGTTCGATGGCTGGACGTCGCTGATCGGCTTCGATGCCGAAGCCGCGCGGGAACGCATCGCCACGCTGCCCTGGGTCGAGGTTGCGGCGGTGCGCAAGGTCTATCCGCACACGCTGGAGGTGCGCATCGAGGAGCGTGAGCCCTTCGCGCTCTGGCAGCAGGGCAGCGAGCTTTCGGTCATCGAGCGCTCCGGCGCCGTGATCGCGCCATTCTCCGGCGGCAAGCAGTCGCTGCTGCCGCTGATCGTCGGCACCGGCGCCCCGGCCAAGGCGCCGGATTTCCTGGCCAGGATCAAGAAATACCCAGAGCTTGCCGCACGGATCAAAGGCTACATCCGCATCGGCGAACGACGTTGGGACCTGAAGCTGGAAAACGGCATCACGGTCAAGCTCCCCGAGGATGGCGAGGACCAGGCGATCGCCGATCTGCTGAGGATGGACCGAGAGAACGGGCTTTTGACGCGCGATATCGCCGCCGTTGACATGCGCCTTTCCGATCGCCTCGTCGTTCAGTTGACGCCGGAGGCGGCGACGCAGCGTCAGGCCGCGCTCAATGAAAAGCCGAAAATGCCGAAGCGCAAGCCGGAGACGAAGATATGAGCTGGCTTGGCGGCAACAGCGATGCCTCGTCGCGCCGATCCGGCATCATGACGGTGCTGGATGTCGGCTCGAGCAAGGTCTGCTGCGTGGTGGCCAAGCTCAAGCCGCGCGAGGACGGCATGCTGCTGCGCGGGCGCTCGCATCGCATACAGGTTATCGGCATCGGCCACCAGAAATCGCAAGGCGTGAAATCGGGTGTCGTCATCGATCTCGACAGGGCCGAGCACGCCATTCGCCTTGCCGTCGATGCCGCCGAGCGCATGGCCGGGCTGACCGTGGATTCGCTGATCGTCAACATGACGGCCGGCCGGCTGAAGAGCGAAAGCTTCTCGGCAACCATCAACCTTGGCGGCCATGAGGCGGACGAGGCCGACATCAAGCGCGTGCTTGCCGCCGGCGCCAAGCAGGCGCTGCGGGCCGAGCGCGAAGTGATCCATTCGCTTCCCGTCGGCTTTTCGCTGGACGCCGAGCGCGGCGTGCGTGATCCGCGCGGCATGGTCGGCGACCAGCTCGGCGTCGACATGCACGTGCTGACGGGTGACGCGGCACCGTTGCGCAATCTGGAGCTTTGCATCAACCGTTCGCACCTGTCGGTCGAGCGCATGGTGGCGACGCCCTATGCCAGCGGTCTTGCCGCACTGGTCGACGACGAACTCGAGATGGGCGCAGCCTGCATCGACATGGGCGGCGGCACCACGACGATCTCGATGTTTTCGGAAGGCAAGTTCGTTCATGGCGACGCCATCGCCATCGGCGGCAACCACGTCACGCTGGACATGGCCAAGGGCCTGTCAACCTCGCTCGATGCCGCCGAGAGGCTGAAAGTGATGCATGGCTCGGCGCTGCCCGGCAGTGCCGACGACCGCGACCTGGTCTCGATACAGCCGATCGGCGAGGACGGCGAGGTGCCGCTTCAGATCCCGCGTTCGGTGATGACGCGCATCATCCGGGCGCGCATCGACGAGACGCTCGAACTGTTGCGCGACCGGCTGAACAGGTCCGGCTACGGCAACGCGGCCGGCAAGCGCGTCGTGCTGACCGGCGGCGCCAGCCAGCTTTCCGGCCTGCCCGAGGCAGCGCGCCGCATTCTCGGACGCAATGTGCGCATCGGCCGTCCGCTCGGTGTAGCGGGCCTGCCGGAGGCGGCCAAGGGGCCGGCTTTCTCGACGCCAGTCGGGCTTCTGATCTACCCGCAGATGGCGAATTTCGAGAGCCATCCGGCGAAAGGAATTTCTGGTCTCAGGATGACCGGAACTGGCGGAAAACTGCATCGAATGAGTCAGTGGTTGAGAGACAGTTTTTAAATTGACGGGGACAGCCCCATAGGCGGCCGCAGCGGCGAAGCGGCGGGAAAGGCAAAGGACGGAGACAATGACCATCAATCTGCAAAAGCCGGACATCACCGAGCTGAAGCCGCGTATCACCGTGTTCGGTGTCGGCGGCGGCGGCGGCAATGCCGTCAACAACATGATCACCGCCGGCTTGCGCGGCGTCGAGTTCGTGGTGGCCAATACCGATGCGCAGGCGCTGACCATGTCCAAGGCGGATCGCCTGATCCAGCTCGGCGCGCATGTCACCGAGGGCCTGGGTGCGGGGTCGCAGCCGGAAGTCGGACGCGCCGCGGCGGAGGAATGCATCGACGAGATCGTCGATCATCTCTCCAACACCCATATGTGCTTCGTCACTGCCGGCATGGGCGGCGGCACCGGCACGGGGGCCGCGCCGGTCGTTGCACGTGCGGCGCGCGAGAAGGGGATTCTCACCGTCGGCGTCGTCACCAAGCCGTTCCATTTCGAAGGCCAGCGCCGCATGAAGACGGCGGATCTGGGCATCGAGGAATTGCAGAAATGCGTCGATACCCTCATCGTCATCCCCAACCAGAACCTGTTCCGGCTGGCCAATGACAAGACGACCTTTGCCGACGCTTTCGCCATGGCCGACCAGGTGCTCTATTCCGGCGTCGCCTGCATCACCGACCTGATGGTCAAGGAAGGGCTGATCAACCTCGACTTCGCCGACGTCCGCTCGGTCATGCGCGAGATGGGCAAGGCGATGATGGGGACGGGCGAAGCTTCCGGCGAGGGGCGCGCCATGGCCGCCGCCGAAGCCGCGATCGCCAATCCGCTGCTCGACGAGACCTCGATGAAGGGCGCCAAGGGGTTGTTGATCTCGATCACCGGCGGCCGCGACTTGACCCTGTTCGAAGTCGACGAGGCGGCGACCCGAATTCGCGAGGAGGTCGACCAGGAAGCCAACATCATCCTGGGTGCGACCTTCGACGAGGATCTCGAAGGCGTCATCCGCGTCTCGGTGGTTGCTACCGGCATCGACAAATCGGCGGCAGAAATCGCTGCCGCGCCGATCGCCATCCGCACGGCTCCGCCAAAGCCGGTCAGCCGTCCGGCCGCTCCGGTCACGGAAAGCCGTCCGGCGCCTGTCCAGCAGGGAGGCTACGAGCCGCGCGCCGCCGATCCGGTCGCCGAGGCAATCCAGCTCGCCGAGGCGAATGCGGCGGCGATGGCGCGTCCCGCGCCGGCCTCCCAGGCGGAAGATTTCCGCCCGCAGAGCAAGATCTTCCAGGCGCCGCCGGCCCAGCCGCAGCCGATGCTGCAGCCAATGGTTCAGCAAACGATGCAGCCCGCGCCGCAGCGTGAAGTGCTTCAGCCGGCAGCGCCCCAGCGCATGCCGCGCGTCGAGGACTTTCCGCCGGTGGTGAAAGCCGAGGTGGAAGCCAAAAGCCGTCCGGCCGACCACGAGAACAGCGGACCGATGGGACTGCTCAAGCGCCTGACCAACGGCCTTACCCGTCGCGAAGAAGAGCCTGCACGGCTGCAGCCGGCGCAGCCGCGCGAGCCGAAACTGCGCCAGGCGGCACCCGAAGTGCGCCGCCTTGCCAGCCAGGATCCGCAGCTTTACGCGCCACGCCGCGGCCAGTTGGACGACCAGGGCCGGCTGACGCCGCAGAGCAGGGCTGTCCAGGAAGACGATCAGCTGGAGATTCCGGCATTCCTGCGCCGCCAGGCCAACTAACCTGTTAACGGACCGTAACAGTTATTAACAGGCAGACAAGAAATTGTTTGCCTGTTAACGCTAAAAGTGCCTGTAAAACAAGGAGTTATGAGACCGTATCCGGTTCGGATCGCGGTTACAGAAAGTAAGAAACCGTGATTTGGAGACTTCCTGCCGGACCACTATCTTCGCCGCGATCAATTTCGGTTTGCTGGGATTCGGGGAAGTGGCCCTGCCTGCCGATCAAAGAGCCGCGCCCTTGGGCTTATGAAGCGGACGTAGGCAGTATGGGCTATGGGGTTTGTTTTGCACGACTATCAGACGACACTTAGATCGCGTGCGACGCTGACCGGCACCGGCGTTCACAGCGGCAATTCCGTTACCGTTCATTTCCTGCCGGCAGACGCTGATGCGGGTGTCGTGTTCCAGCTTTCGAATGGAAGCGAAGTCCGGGAGTTCCGCGCACTTGTTTCCGAGGTCGGCGCCACCGATCTGTGCACCATGCTCGGCGATCCGGCAGGCGAGCACATCGCCACAGTCGAACATCTGATGGCCACGGTTTTCGGGCTCGGCATCGACAATGTCGTCATCGAGATCGACGGCCGTGAGGTTCCGATCCTTGACGGCAGCGCCATGGCGTTCGTGGAGGCTATCGACCAGGCGGGCATCGATACGCTGCCGGTCAAGCGCCGCTACATCAGGGTGGTCAAGCCGGTTCGCATCGAGAACGGTGCCTCCTGGGCGGAGTTCAGGCCCTATGACGGCACGCGCTTCGAAATCGAGATCGATTTCGAAAGCCCGGCGATCGGCCGTCAGCTGTTTGCATCCGACATGAACGCCGACATTTTTCGCCGCGATATCGCGCGGGCGCGCACCTTTGGTTTCATGAAGGACGTCGAGCGGCTCTGGGCAGCCGGCTATGCGCTCGGCTCCTCGCTGGAAAACTCCCTGGTGATCGGTGACGACAACCGCGTGATCAACATCGGAGGCTTGCGCTATCCCAACGAATTCGTGCGCCACAAGACGATGGATGCCATGGGCGATCTGGCGCTGGCCGGCGCCCGGTTCATTGGCTGCTTCCGTTCCTATCGCGGCGGCCACAGGCTGAATGCGGCAGCCCTGCGCCGCCTTTTGTCGGACCGTTCGGCGTTCGAGATCGTCGAGACGACACGCCGCGAGCGCGGTCGCACCGTCGAAAAGAGCGCCGTCTATGCACCTGTCTACGCGCCCTGGATGATCTGATTCTTTACGTTTTTCGGGTTTTATGGCCGCCGGCCTGTGTTGCATGAATGCACCATCGGCCGGCGAAATCACGCAAGTGTGCGGGTTGCGCCAGGCTGCCACAAAAATGTGCGAATGGCCGGAGATAGCGTTGCCGGGCACGGCGATTATGGTTATGCCTGCTGCCCCAGGGCGAGATGTCGACTGAAATGACGCCGAAAGGGCGGAATCCAATCATGTTCTTTAAGCGAATTGGTCAATCGAAAGCGCCGCATCGGGCTGTTTTCCTGGCGCTTTCGGTGGTTGTTCCATCGCTGTTCCTGTCGGCCTGCATGTCGTCCGAAAAGGATGTCGACCTGTCGACCTATGTCGAGCAGACCGAGCCGGCAGACGTTCTCTACAATCAGGGCCTCGCCAATCTGAATGCCGGGCGCCTGCAGGAGGCGAGCCGCAAATTCGGTGCGGTCGACCGCCAGCATCCCTATTCCGAATACGCCCGCAAATCGATGGTGATGGGCGCCTTTGCCGACTATCGCCAAGGCAACTATACCGAGGCGATCGGTTCGGCCAAGCGCTATCTCACGCTCTATCCGTCGACCGACGACGCTGCCTATGCCCAGTATATCATCGGGCTGAGCTATTACCGGCAAATCAGGGATGTCACCCAGGATCAGAAGGAAGCGCGTCAGACCGTGCAGACGATGCAGGATCTGGTGACGCGCTGGCCCGATTCCGAATATGTCGACGACGCCAAGGAAAAGATCCGCTTCGCCAACGACCAGCTCGCCGGCAAGGAGATGCAGATCGGCCGCTATTATCTCGAGCGCCGTGAATACATCGCCGCCGTCAAGCGGTTCCGCGTCGTGGTGGAGACCTATTCCAACACGCGCCATGTCGAGGAAGCGCTCGCGCGTCTTACCGAAACCTACTACGCGATGGGGCTGACATCGGAAGCGCAGACTGCCGCTGCTGTGCTCGGCACCAACTATCCCGACAGCGTGTGGTACAAGGATTCCTACAAGCTCCTGCAGACTGGTGGGCTCGAGCCGCGCGAGAATGCGGGCTCGTGGATCGCCAAGGCCGGGAAGCTGATCACCGGCGCCTGAGCGGCGCGTCACCATGCTTTCCAGACTGTCGATCCGCGATATCGTTCTGATCGAGAAGCTGGACATCGACTTCTCGTCCGGTCTTTCGGTGCTGACCGGCGAAACCGGTGCTGGAAAATCCATCCTGCTCGATGCGCTGTCGCTGGCGCTTGGCGCCCGCGGTGACGCCTCGCTGGTGCGGCATGGCGCAGCACAGGGCCAAGTCATCGCCGTGTTCGACGTGCCGCGCAACCATCCTGCCCGCATGCTGCTTGCCGACAACGCTATCGAGGACGATGGCGACATCATCCTGCGCCGCGTGCAGACGGCGGATGGCCGTACCCGCGTCTTCGTCAACGACCAGCCTTCCAGCGTGACACTGATGCGCGATGTCGGTCACGCGCTGGTCGAGATCCACGGCCAGCATGACGAGCGTGCCTTGGTCGATCCCGGTGCCCATCGCGAATTGCTCGACAGTTTTGGCGGTCATCTCGGCGCTGTGCGGGCGACCGGCGAGGCATGGCGGTACTGGCGGGCCTGCGAACTGGAACTTTCGCGGCATCGTGCCAAGGTGGAAGCGGCGGCCCGCGAGGCCGACTATCTGCGCGCCGCGGTCGCCGAATTGACGAAGCTCGATCCCCAGCCAGGCGAGGAAGCCGACCTCGCCGAGTTGCGCGCCTCGATGATGCGGGCGGAAAAGATCGCCTCGGAAATCCACGATGCGCAAGATGTGCTCTCGGGCCCGTCTTCGCCCCTGCCGCAACTCGCCAGCCTGTTGCGACGGCTGCAGCGCAAGGTGACCGAGGCGCCCGGCCTGCTCGACGACGTGGTCAAATCGCTCGATGAGGCGATGCTGTCGCTCGACGCAGCGCAATCGGGCGTGGAAGCGGCACTTCGCGCCACCGAGTACGATCCGCGGCGGCTGGAACAGGCCGAGGAGCGGCTGTTTTCGCTACGCGCCGCCTCACGCAAGCACAGTGTGGCGGTCGACGATCTGGCGCAATTGCGCGATACGATGGCCGCCGATCTCGCCGATCTCGACGCCGGCGAGGAGCGCCTGCACGGGCTGCAGAAGCAGGCCGCCGCCGCGTGCGAGACCTATGACATTTCCGCTGCCCAGCTTTCGTCGCTTCGCCATGCGGCGGCGGTCGGGTTGACCAGGGCGGTGATGGCCGAACTGCCGGCGCTGAAGCTCGAACGGGCAGCCTTCATCGTCGAGATGGCAAGCGAGGCCGAGAGCCGCATGGAAGACGGCATCGATCAGGTCGAGTTCTGGGTGCGCACCAATCCCGGCACAAGACCGGGCCCGATGATGAAAGTCGCCTCCGGAGGCGAACTTTCGCGGTTCCTGCTGGCGCTGAAGGTGGCGCTGGCCGACCGCGGCTCGGCGCCGACCTTGGTCTTCGATGAAATCGACACCGGCGTTGGCGGCGCGGTGGCGGACGCCATCGGCCAAAGGCTGGCGCGGCTGTCAAAACGCGTGCAGGTGCTTTCGGTTACGCACGCGCCGCAAGTGGCGGCACGCGCGGCGACGCATTTCCTGATCTCCAAATCCGGCAGCGCCGATCGCGTCGCCACCGGCATCGCCGAGATGGACCGGGCGGCGCGCCAGGAAGAGATCGCGCGGATGCTCGCCGGAGCGACCATCACCGACGAGGCGCGTGCGGCCGCCGAGCGGCTGCTTCGCGAAAACACCGCGGCATAGCAGAGCTCATGCTCGGCGTTGTGGATCGAGTCAGGATGTGGCTCCATCCTGCTGTTCAGCAATGATTTTCTCAAAATCCTGATCTATTGTGGCGCGCCGCGCGTCCTTCGAACGCGCAAGGACGCTGTAGCAATTTGATTTCGCGCATGGCCCAGGAAATCGTTCCGGGTCAGCGTCGAGGAGCCGTGCATGCTCGAAAAACCAGTCGATTCACTCAGCGAAAGTGAAGCAGCCAGCGAGCTGAAGCGGTTGGCCGAGGAAATCGCCGCCCACGACCAGCGTTACCACGCCGAGGACGCGCCGACGATTTCGGACGCGGCCTACGATGCGCTGCGGCGGCGCAACCTTGCCATCGAGCAGCGGTTTCCTGCCCTTGTGCGCGAGGATTCGCCTTCACGCAAAGTCGGCGCGGCGGTGTCGGAGAAATTCCGCAAGATCGTCCATGCCATTCCGATGCTGTCGCTCGACAACGCTTTCGCCGATGCGGACGTGATCGATTTCGTCGGCCGCATCCGCCGTTTCCTCAGGCTCGGCGCCGACGCGCCGCTGGCGATGACTGCCGAGCCGAAGATCGACGGCCTGTCGCTGTCGCTGCGCTACGAGGCCGGACGGCTGGTGACGGCGGCAACGCGTGGCAACGGCCAGGTCGGCGAGGATGTGACGGCCAACGCCCGCACCATCGCCGAGATTCCCAACGTGCTCTCAGGCGATTTTCCCGATCTGCTGGAAGTGCGGGGCGAGGTCTATATGCGCCTCACCGACTTTGCCGAGCTCAATCGCCGCAATGCCGAGGCCGGAAAGCAGGTTTTTGCCAATCCGCGCAACTCGGCGGCAGGCTCCTTGCGCCAACTCGACACCTCGATCACAGCCAGCCGGCCGCTGCGGTTTTTCGCCTATACCTGGGGTGAGGTGAGCGCCATGCCCGCCGACACGCAGATGGGCATGGTGGCGGCGTTCGAGCGCTTTGGCTTCAGGGTCAATCCGCTGATGAAGCTGTTCGACAGCGTCGAGGGACTGCTCGAGCAATACCGGCTGATCGAATCCAACCGGGCGACGCTTGGCTACGACATCGACGGTGTCGTCTACAAGGTGAACAGCCTCGAGCTGCAGCAGCGGCTGGGCTTCGTCTCGCGTTCGCCGCGCTGGGCGATCGCTCACAAATTCCCGGCCGAGAAGGCGACGACGATCCTGACCGGCATCGACATCCAGGTCGGCCGCACCGGCGCGCTGACGCCGGTGGCGCGGCTGGTGCCGGTGACGGTCGGCGGCGTCGTGGTGACCAACGCGACGCTGCACAATGAGGACTACATCAAGGGCATCGGCAACAACGGCCAGCCGATCCGCGAAGGCCGCGACATTCGCATCGGCGACACGGTGAGCATCCAGCGTGCTGGCGATGTCATTCCGCAGGTCATCGACGTGGTCATGGAAAAGCGGCCGCCTGACAGTGTGCCATATGCTTTCCCAGTGCTTTGCCCGGCCTGCGGCAGCCACGCCGTGCGCGAGGAGGGGGAAGCAGTCAGGCGCTGCACCGGCGGATTGATCTGCCCCGCGCAGGCGGTGGAGCGTCTGCGCCATTTCGTCTCTCGGGGTGCTTTCGATATCGAGGGGCTCGGTGAGAAGCAGATCGAGTTCTTCTTCCACGCCGAGGATCCTTCACTACGCATCTATTCGCCGGCCGACATTTTTACGCTGAAGAAGCGGCAGGCAGCATCGCTGACCAAGCTCGAGAACGTTGACGGTTTCGGCGCGACCTCGGTACGCAAGCTGTTCGCGGCAATCGACGATCGGCGGCAGGTCGAGTTCTCGCGCTTCCTCTATGCGCTCGGCATCCGCCACATCGGCGAGACCAATGCCAAGCGGCTGGCCCGCCATTTCCTTTCCTTTGCCGCTTTCCGCGAAACCGGGCAAAGCGCCGTCATGCCGGCCGGCAAGGGTGACCCTGGCAACGCTGCCTGGCAGGAGTTGAACGGCATCAACGGCATCGGCTCGATCGTTGCCGAGGCGGTGGTCGATTTCTTCGCTGAAGACCATAACCGGCAGGCGCTCGATGCATTGCTGGCGGAAGTAACAGTGCTCGACGAGGAGCCGGTCGGTGGCGTGTCGTCGCCGGTCTCCGGCAAGACGGTGGTCTTCACCGGCGCGCTGGAAAAGATGTCGCGCGACGAGGCCAAGGCGATGGCCGAAAAGCTCGGCGCCAAGGTCGCCGGCTCGGTGTCGAAGAAGACCGATCTCGTCGTTGCCGGGCCAGGTGCCGGCTCCAAGCTCAAGCTCGCCACCGAATTCGGCATCGAAGTGATCGACGAGGATGCGTGGTTGGCGCGGATCGGCAAGGCGTGATGGAAGGCGCGTTCACCGGTTTCGGCCAAAAGGCCATTCCCTTCCTCAAGGCGCTCGATTTTCATCAGAGCCGGGAGTGGTTTCTGGAAAACCGCGACCTCTTCGAAAGCGAGCTGCGCGACCCCTTCGGCGATCTGGTCGAAACGCTCTCCGAGCGCTTCGCAGCGGCAGGGCTGGGTTTGCGCGGCAATCGCAAGAAGTCGCTGTTCCGGATCACTCGCGACGTGCGCTTCGCCAAGGACAAGCGGCCCTACAACCGGCATCTGTCGGCAATCCTCTCGCCTGATGGCACCAAGATGGAACAGGGCGTGTTCTTCATCCATATCGGGCTTGAGCGCTGCTTTGCCGGCGTTGCCTGGTGGCAGCCGGGGCCGGCGCTGCTGCTGGCGATGCGCCAGGCCATCGCGGCGCGGCCGGGTGAATTCCGGGCGCTGATCGAGGCGCTGAAGCAAAACCGCCTCGAACTCGATGCGGAAGGCTGCATGAAGCGCGCGCCACGCGGCTTCGAGCATGTCACGGCGGCCGATCTCGCGGCGGCCATCCGCAACCGGCATTTCGCCGTCCGGCACGAAGTCGACCCTGCGGGAATCCACGGGCCGGCGCTGGTCGACGAGCTGGTCGATTTCGCCTTGCGGGCCAAGCCGCTGCTCGACTGGGGCAGGGCGATCGAAGCCAAGGTCCCGGTGGACTGAGCACTGGCCGAAACGCGCACGCCTGAACCTGCGACGAGGATCACTTCCGCTGATTGTTGGCTCAAGCGAATTGGTGTGACAAGGCTGACAGCGCTCCCTACATACCAGCTTTCCCCCCGCATCGGCCCGAAAATCGGGATCGATTTTCGGATGGCCCGACGCGTGGATTCAAAGTGTTAGAGCGTCCTTTGATCGTCCAAAAGGACGAGCGGTGCTCCGAGGAGTGGCTGATGTCGGCGGAAGCAATCTCCGAAAACCGCGCAAAAAGCGATTTCTGGCAAGGCGTGCGGCTCAGCATGCCCGTCGTGGTGGCGGCGGCGCCGTTTGGACTGCTGTTCGGGGCGCTCGCCGTAGACAACGGATTTTCGGTGCTTGAAGCCTTGCTGATGAGCGCCATGGTTTTCGGCGGCGCCAGCCAGATGGTCGGCATCGAATTGTTCGGGCAGCATGTCGCGCCATGGCTGATCGTGCTGTCGATCTTCGCCGTGAATTTCCGCCATGTGCTTTACTCCGCGGGCATCGGCCGGCGCATCGCGCACTGGCCGCCGGTGCAGCAGGCGGTCGGCTATTTCCTGCTCACCGATCCGCAGTTCGCCGTGGCCGAGCGCAAGGCGGAGGCTGGCGAGACGGTCGGCTTCGCCTGGTATATGGGGCTTGGCCTGCCGGTCTATGTGTTCTGGGTGACCGAAAGCGCGCTTGGCGCGGTATTCGGCAGGCTTATTCCCGATACCCATGCGCTGGGCATCGATTTTCTGCTGCCGATCTATTTCCTCGGACTGGTCATGGGCTTTCGCAAACGGCCACTGTGGCTGCCGGTGGTCGTCGCCAGTGCTGCTGCCTCCATCATCGCCTACAAGACGGTGGGCTCGCCCTGGCACGTCTCGATTGGCGCCGTGGCCGGCGTGCTGCTCGCGGTCATCCTGCCGCCGCGCCACAGCGGCGTGGAGGCGCGGCCATGAGCACGACCTTGTGGATCATCATCGCCGGCGCGATCGCGACCTATCTGACCCGCATCGGCGGCCATCTGGTGATCTCGCGCTTCGAAAACATCCATCCGCGCGTCGAGGCCGGGCTGAACGCTGTGCCTGCCGCAGTGCTGACGACGCTGGTGGCGCCGGCAGCACTTGGCGGCGGGCCGGCGGAATGGGCTGCATTGATCGTCGCCGGGCTGGTCTCGCTGCGCAGCGGGCTTATGGCGATGTTTTTGGCCGGCGCCGTCGTGCTGGTGCTGGCCCGGCAGTTCGTCGGATAACCGGACCGGCTGAGTACGCCAGTCCTATTTGCGCACGATGTTGGAGATCGCGGGATCGAATCGACCTCCTGCAAAGAGCCTGCGCATCGTCTCTTGCGGATCGAGACCAAACGTTTCGGCTGATGTCACCGCAATCAGCGCGTCGAGGTCGAGCGTCGGGGCGAGGTCGCGTCCTTGGTAGAGTGCACCGGTAGACAGTCCCGGCCAGTCGGCCAGCACCCGCCCGCCATTCACCGCTCCGCCAGCGATCATCGCAGCCGATGCCGTACCGTGGTCGGTGCCGCCAGTGCCGTTGACGGCGACAGTGCGGCCGAACTCGGTGGCGACCAGCACGGTCGTATCCTTCCAGATATCGCTGAGGCCAACGTGCAACCCATCGATGAGCGCGTCGAGCGCTCTGAGCTGGTTGGCCAGCCTGGCTTGCTGGCCGCTATGGGTGTCCCAGCCGCTGGTTTCGATCATGGCAACGCGCGGTCCGCCGGCCTTGGCGAGGAAGCCCGCGCCGGTGCGGCCGACGCTCGCTGCGTCCTTGCGCTGCGCGTTCACCGCGCCCAACGCCCGTGTCTCCATCGCGCTGCTCCACAGCGCATGCAGCTGTTCGTCGGCGTCATAGAGCTTGCCGACGCGTGTCATCAGGTCGTCCGGCGCCTCCGGCAGGGCGGACGGCGCATAGGAGGTGACGTCTGCCTCGCCTCGCAGCGCCAGCGGGATGGTCGGTGCAAAAGCGATTGCTTCGCCGCGAGACTTCGGCAGCATGCCGACCAGCCGGTTCAGCCAACCGTCCTTGCGCTCGTAGGGCGAGCTGCCGCCGCTTTCGAGCACATTTTGACCGTCGAAATGCGAGCGCTCGCGATAGGGCGAAGCGACCGCGTGGACGAACAGCGCCTGCTTGTCCTGATGCAGCTTGCGGAGACCGGTGAGCGAAGGATGCAGGCCAAACGTGCCGTCAAGCTTTATCGGATCGTCGATGGCCAATGGGCCGCGCAGTGCGCGGTAGGCGGGGTCGGCATAGGGAACGATGGTGTCCAGCCCGTCCGCGGCGCCGCGCTGGATGATGAGAACGAAGCGGCGATCGGTTTCCACATTGGCGAAGACGATGCGCGGCGCGATCAGCATCGAGCCGAGGCCGGCGCCGGCGAGAGTAAGGAATTGACGGCGTTCCATCTTGGTCATCTCCTCTGGAAATCATCTTCGCTGAAAGTCATCTTCGTTGGAATTCGGGCGACACGAGCAGCAGCGCGATGCCGGTGCGCCGGCTCTCGGCGCGCTCGATCCCGGCCATCGTCAGGTCGCTGAGTGAGCCGGCAAAGAGTTTTCGCGCGAGATCTCGCGGATCGATATCGCCAACTTGCGCGGCGAGGCGCTGCGCCACCTCGACCCGGCGGACCAGTGCGTCGGGTGCTGCCCAGCTCCCGGCAACATCGTCATAGCCGGCCGGCGAACGCGGCCGCCATACCGGTTGGCCGAGTTGGTTGAGCAGTTGCGCCAGACGCGGCTTGCCGAGTTCGCTGCGGCCCAGGCCGCGCAGCGCCGAGATCGTCCATTCCCACGGCGTCTTGAACTTCGCCGCTGCTGGTTGCCAGGCTTCTGGACTGTCGAGGAGCGCGCGGTAGACCGCGACGAGATCGCCCTTTGACCGGCGAAAGGCTTCGGCGAGCCGCGTCACGACCGCGGCCGGCGGCTCGTCGGCGATGAAGTGGCGCGCCAGCTTGGTTGCGATGTGCGTTGCGGTTGCCTCGGCCGCCGCGAGGTCGCCGAGCACGGCGAGCGCCTGTTTGTCGCCGCGCTGGTCGTAGGTCTGGCCGATGATCGTGCGTTGGCCCGGTTCGTGCAGCCCGGGTCGAAAGGTGAAAGCGCCGGCCTGGCCTCGCCCTTTAGCGCGTCCGGTGCTGAAACCGGTCAGCGCCAGTGCGAATTCGGTCACGTCGGCCTGGCTGTAGCCGGAGCGTGCACCGAGCGTGTGCAGTTCCATGATTTCGCGGGCCAGGTTCTCGTTGATGCCGGGTTTGCGCTTGGCGTTGCGTTTCGCGGCGCGGTTAGCAAATTTTGAGTTGGGACCGATCGAGCGCACCTGGTCGATATAGAACAGCATCGCCGGGTGGCGCTCGGCGGCGAGCAGCATATCCTCGAAGCGACCGAGCACATGTGGGCGGATCGCCTCGCGCTCGAAGGCGCCGGCGATCAGGGTCACCTGCGGTTTCTCCGCCGAGATGGCGAAATGGTTCGACCAGAAATGCACGAGCCGCTCGATGAAGGGCGTCGATGTTTCGAGCGCCGCGCGTGCTCGCAGGTCGACCTCGTCGCGATAAAGCGCTTGAGCCTCCTGGCGTGCCGCCTTGCGGGCGGCCATCTTTGCGGCCGCGTCGGCGTCTTTGGCCTCGAGCATCGCTGCGGCATAGCCGGCGCCGAGTGTGGCCGAGTCCTGCGCGCCGGAAAAGACCGCCGGGTTTGCGTCGTAACTTTCGAACTGCGCTATCAGCCAGGATTTCGGGTCGGCCGGCGCCTCGTCGTCGGGCCGGGCGCCCAGGCCGAAGCGGTTGAGCGCAACCGCGACATCGCTCGGACTTGCCAATGGTGCCTCCGTCAGCATTGCTTTTGGAGGCTTCAACGCGGCAGCGACTGGAATCCGTCGCTGTTTCCAGCTCTATTTTTCGCCCGCTCGGCGCAGCATGTTGCTGCGGCCGCGCAGGCCGTCGACAAGTCGCGCCCTGTCGGCTGGCGTCAGTCCCGTCGCGAAGGTCACGATTGCCTGTTCGAGCCGGCCGCGCAGCGCCATATCGGCTTGCCGGACCGAGGCGAGCGTCTCATTGACCGCCGCTGCGTCGATCGGCTCAGCCTCGATCAGGCGCGCCACCGCCTCGCGGCCGACCCGAGCCGCTTCGATGTCGGCAGCCGACTGGCGCCGCGCCTCTGCGAAGCGCCTGGCGGAACGCCTTGCGCTGGTCGGGCGACAGGCCGGCCGCGGCGAAGCGCAGGCCGCGCTGGTCGCCCGCTCTGTCGCGCTGCCCCTGCTGCGCCTGCCATATATAGCCAGCGCCGGCGGCGGCGCCGAGCACGAAGACGTTCAGTGCCAACGAGACGGCAAGCAGGATCCTGATGCTGCGTTCGCTCATTGCACGTCCCCCTGCATGTCGCCGAATGCGGTTAGCGCATAGGTGTCGCCATCGTCAGGGGTGCTGTTGGGTGGCAGCAGCACGGCGACTGTCAGCGCCCCGGCCACCGCGCCCGCCAGTCCGATGCCGGCCAATCCGGCTCAAGCCGAAGCCGCGCTTGCACCGGCGGTGGAGCTCGACGATCTGCTGTCGCGCATCGCGTCGCA